>JADLEG010000150.1 GCA_020846275.1 Alphaproteobacteria bacterium | reverse complement strand
TGCCGACCTGAACGAAGAAGGCGCCAACCTGTTGGCCCTGCAGACCCGCCAGCAGCTGGGCATCAACGCCCTCAGCCTGGCGTCGCAGAGCGAGCAGGCGGTTCTCAGCCTCTTCCGATAAGCCTAGATCGCGGTTCCGGCCGAATCGCCGGTACCGTCAAACTGAAAGGCGGCGGGGTCCTCGGGCCCCGCCGTCATCTTTTTTTCATAGGCGCTGCGCGCCCGGCGGGCACTTCGGGCGGGATCGCTTGGAGACGCCGGCCCATTCGCGATAGTTTGACGCACCTTCGCCGCCGGCGGGTCTGGCCGGCGCCGCGGGGGCGCGGCAAGACGGTTTGCCACGCGGTCGGCAAAACCGGGAGGGCGCGGATGGCCTTGAAGCTGGTCTTGAAGCCGGGTGAGCGGGTGGTCGTCAACCAGGCGGTGATCGTCAATGGCCGCGACAAGGCCGAATTGGTGCTGGAAAACCGGGCGGTCGTGCTGCGCGAGCGCGACATCCTGAAAGAACGGGACGCGAACACGCCGGCAAAGCGGATCTATTTCCTCGTTCAGATGCTTTACCTTTTCCCGGACAAGGCGGCCCCGTATCAAGAGAAATTTAACACACACTTGAGAGAGTTCATTCAGGCGGTGCCGAGCGCCACGCCGCTCGCCCTTGAAATAGGGGAAGGGATCATTCGGGGCAATCACTACGCGGCACTGAAATCGTGCCGCAAGCTGATCGCCTACGAGGAAAAGGTACTGAAGAATGTCGCTGGCAAATCCTAGGTCAGCCTATACGCAGACGCAGAATCTCGGCGGCAATCCGCGCAGCACGGAAGCCCGCGCGCTGATGGAAGCCGCGCGGCGATTGAGCGATGCCCGCCAGCAGGTGGACAGCGATCCCGAGGCCTACCGCACCGCGCTGCGGCTGAACTGGCGCCTGTGGACCATCATCCAGTGCGATGTCGCCTCGCCGGAAAATCCGCTGCCGCCCGAGCTCAAGGCCAACATCATCAGCCTCAGCATCTTCGTCGATCGCCAGACCCTGTCGGCGCTGAGCAACCCGGCCGCCAGCAAGCTCAACTCGCTGATCGACATCAACCGCAACATCGCCGCCGGGCTGATGACGCGGCCCGACGCCGCGCCCAGCGCCCAGCCCATGCCGCCGAAGATGGCCGCCGGCGGCGGCGTCGCCGTCTGATCTCCCATGCCTCCGGGCCCTGACTCGGGTCCGGCGGGCGAAGGCCGGTCCGCCCAGGTCCTGGTCCAGCAAGGCATCGACCTGCACCGCGCCGGGCGCCTCGACGAGGCCGAGGCGCTGTACCGGCGCGTCCTCGCCACGCACGGCCCGGTCGCCGATGCGTTGCATCTGCTCGGCCTCGCGGCCCTGGCGCGGGACGAAGCTGATCGCGCGATCGGCCTCATCGAGCGCGCGATCGGCGCCGGGCCGGCGCCGGCCGCCTATCTGCACAGCCTGGCCGAGGCCTGCCGCAAGGCGGGTCGGCCGGCCGACGCTGCCGCCCATTACCGCGCCGCGCTGGAACGCGATCCGTCGCTGGTCGATGCGCGGATCGGGCTCGGCGACCTCGCGCGCGCGGCCGGCGACCATGCCGGGACCATCGCGCATTGCCAGGCGGCGCTCGACGCACGCCCCGGCGATCCGCGGCTGCACCTGCGCCTCGCCGAGGCGCATATGGCAGCCCGCCGGCCGGAGCTGGCTTGCGAGCACTACCGACAGGCCATCGCGCTCGGGCTCGACCACGCCGGCGTGCACAACAACCGCGGCCTCGCGCTCGCCGCCGCCGGCCGGCCGCAGGACGCGGTCGCCGCCTTCCACCAGGCGGCGCGGCTCGACCCGGACGACCCGATGCCGCTGGTCAACCTGGGCGATGCGCTGCTGGGCCTCGGCGATGCCGACGGGGCCGAGCGTGTGCTGGAAGCCGCGCTGAAGCTCGACCCCGCGCTCGCCGCGGCGCATCTCAATCTCGGCAACGTGCGGCGCCGGCGCAATCGCCTGGCCGATGCCGTGCGGAGCTATCGCCGCGCCGCCGTGCTCGCGCCGGGCAATTCGCGCGCGCAGGGGAACCTGGGGCTGGCCCTGGCCGAGGCCGGCCGCATCGGCGAGGCGATTCCCGCGCTTCGCCAGGCCGTCGAATTGGCGCCCGACGATCCGGTCGCGGCCAGCAATCTCTGCTACGGGCTCTGCTACGACGCGTCGGTTCCGCCGCGGGCCGTGCTTGCCGCGCATCGACGCTGGAACGCGCGCTTCGGGCGGGCGAGCGCGCTGGTGCCGCCGCCGGACCGGCCGCGGGATCCCGGCCGCCGGCTGCGCGTCGGCTACGTGTCGCCGGATTTCTGCCGGCATCCGGTGGGCGCCTTCGTGGCCGGACCGATCCACCATCACGACCGCGGCGCGGTCGAGGTGTTCTGCTATGCCGCCGTGGCCCGGCCGGACGCCGTGACCGCGCGGATCCGCGCCGCGGCGGATGGCTGGCGCGAGACCGCGGGGCTCGACGACCTTGCCCTCGCGCGCGCGATCCGCGCGGACGGCATCGACATCGTGGTCGACCTCAGCGGCCACATGGCCGGCAGCCGCCTTGCCGCCTTTGCGCACCGGCCGGCGCCGGTGCAGGTCGCGTGGGCCGGCTATCCGTTCTCGACCGGGTCCGACGCCATCGACTGGGCGCTGGTCGACAAGGCGGTGGCACCGCCCGGCGCCGAGGCGCTGTTCAGCGAGCGGCTCTATCGCCTGCCGCTGGCGTGGACCTGCTATACCCCGCCCGAGTCCCTGCCGGCCCTGCCGGCCCTGCCGCCGCGCGACGCGGTCGTGTTCGGCAGCTTCAACAACCCGCAGAAGATCGACGACGCCACGGTCGCGCTGTGGTCGCGGCTGCTGGCGTCGCTCGGCGGGTCGCGACTTCTCTTAAAGGCGCCGGCCTTCGAGGACAAGCCGGTCAGCGACGACTTCGCGCGCCGGTTCGCGCGTCACGGCGCGCCGCCCGGGTCGATCGGATTCGCCGGCGCCTCGTCCTGGCACGCGCATCTCGCGGCGATTGCCGGCGTCGACATCGCGCTCGATCCGCTGCCCTATACCGGCGCCACGACGACGATCGAGACCCTGCTGATGGGCGTGCCGGTGGTGACCCTTGCGGGCGAGACCTGTTTCCGCCGCCACGCCGTCGGCATGCTGGGGGATGCAGGCCTGGGCGACCTGGTCGCGGGAGACGCCGAAACCTACCTCGCCCGCGCCTTGGCGCTCGCCGGCGACGGGGCGCGGCGCCAGCGCCTGCGCCGCGATCTGCGCGCGGCCATGCTGGCGGCGCCGGTGTGCGACGCACCGGGCTTCACGCGGGCGCTCGAGGATGCCTATCGCGCAATCTGGCGCGACGCTTGCGGGTCGGCGTGCTAGCCTCCGCCGCGCATGAAGTTCGTCTTCCTCGACAACATCGACATCGACTACACGGTCGACACGCCCTACCGGGCGCCGCTCGGCGGCTCGCAGTCCGCGCTCTGCTACCTCTGCGAGGCGCTGTCCGCGGCGGGGCACGAGGTCTTCGTCATCAACCATACGACCACGCCCGGTCTCGTCCGCGGCGTGAAGGTTCACAGCTTCGCCGGCGACTTCACCGAAGCTTTCGCGCCCGCGCCGGATGCGGCGATCGTGCTCAACCGCACGGGCTGGGCCGGCCAGTTGAAGCCCGTGCTGGACAAGGCCACGCGCCTGATCTTGTGGATGCAGCATGCCGACGACCAGCCGGCCGTGCAGGCGCTGGCCGATCCCACCGAGCGCGCGCAGTACGACGGCTTCGCCTTCGTCAGCGAATGGCAGCGCAGGCGGTTCCTCGGCGGCTTCGGGATCGATGGCACCTTGACCGGCGTGCTGCGCAACGCGATCGGCCCGTCCTTCGCCGGCATGTTCCGTCCGGGCGAGCCGATTGCCGCCGCCAAGGCCTGGCCGGCTTCGCTCGCCTTCACCAGCACGCCCTTCCGCGGGCTGGACGTGCTGCTGAACGTGTTTCCCGCGATCCGCGCGCGCCGCCAGGGCGTACGGCTGAAGATCTTTTCCAGCATGCAGGTCTATCATGACCCCGCCGGCGCCGACCCGTTCAAGGCGCTCTACGCCCGCGCGCGGGCCATGGACGGGGTCGAGTACGTGGGCTCGCTGCCGCAGCCCGAGTTGGCGCGCGAGTTGCGCCAGGCGGCGATCCTCTCCTATCCCAGCACCTTCGCCGAGACGAGCTGCATCGCGGTGATGGAGGCAATGGCCGCCGGCTGCCGCGTGGTGACGACCGACCTTGGCGCGCTGGACGAGACCACGGACGGGATGGGCGCGCTGGTGGCGCCGGGCGGGGACATGCCGGCGGCGTTCGCCGATGCCTGCGTCGCGACGATCGACCGCGCCGCCGGGCCGGACAGCGAGGCCGAGCTGCGCGCCCAGGTCGACCACATGAACCGCACCGCCGTGTGGTCGGTGCGCGCCCGGGAATGGGTGGCGTGGCTGCAGTCGCTGGGGCAGTGATGCCGGTCACGCCGACGCTGGCCGACGGCATGGCATGCTGGCAGAATGGGCGAGGCGGGATCCGGACCATGAATCGGCGCGCGAAAAAGCGGGGTTTGTTCCTTTCGGCGTTTCTTGCGGCGCTCGTCGCGTGGCCCTTGAGCCCCGGCGCGCAGGCGCTCGACGGCGATTGGGTGGGGCGGGGCTGCAAGTCCGAGCTGCGCATGAAGGTCGAAGGCGGCGCCTACCAGATCACGATCAACGAGACCACCTTCAAGGGCCGGATCGTCGACGGCAAGCGAATCGATCTGAACATGCCCGGCGCGGCGCAGCGCCATTTCCGCGGCGAGTTCGCCGGCGACACGTTCAAGGCGTGGGTGTTCAATTCGGCGGCCAGCGGCAGCGGGCCCAGCATCACGCCTTGCCGCGAGACCTTCGATCTTGTCCGGCTCGGTGCGGCGCCCGACGTGGCCAAGGCGGAACCTTCACCTGCCCCGTTGGCGGGCGCGGCCGCACCCCCCGCGCCGCCGCCGCCGGCGATCCCGTCCGCAGTTGTTCGTCCCGCCGCGCCATCGCCGCCAGCCGCCAATCCTGACGCGGCGCCGTCGGCGACGTCCGCCGCCGGCAATGACGCGATCGAGCTGGCTTTCTGGGACACGATCAAGGGCAGCACGAACCCGGCCGATTTCGGTGCCTATCTGGATGCCTTTCCCAACGGGCGCTTCGCTTCGTTGGCCAGGCTGCGCGCCCAGCCGCCACAGACGGTTGCCGCGCCGCCGGCGCCGGCAGCGCCTTCGATACCTGCGCCGCGACCGTTGCCCGCGATCGACTTCGGGACCTACCACGCGCTGATCATCGGCAACGACGCCTATCGAAACGTGCCCCGGCTCACCACCGCGGTACGCGACGCGCAGACGGTGGCGCAAATCCTGCGCGATTTCTACGGGTTCAACGTCCGCGTGCTGACCAACGCGACCCGCCACGAGATGCTGACGGCGATGACCGCGATGCGCCAGACCCTGGGCGAGCGCGACAATCTGCTGATCTTCTACGCCGGCCACGGCATTCTCGACAGCGACACCGAGCGTGGCTACTGGCTGCCGGTCGACGCCGAGAAGGACAACCCGGCGAACTGGGTTTCCAACGCCGACCTGACCGACGTGGTGAAGGCGATCCGGGCGCGCCATGTGCTGGTGGTTGCCGACAGCTGCTATTCGGGAACGCTGGTGCGCGCGGTGATGGCCGATTTCCGCTCGACGATCGAGCAGGAGGCGTGGTGGCAGCGCGTTGCCGGCAAGCGCTCGCGCGCCGCGCTGACCTCGGGCGGGCTGGAGCCGGTGCTCGACGGCGGCGGGGCCGGGCATTCGGTGTTCGCCCGCGCCTTCGTCCAGGCGCTGCGGGAGAACGACGCCGTGCTCGACGCCAGCGGCCTGTTCAAGCGGGTGCAGCGGCCGGTGATCGTGAACTCGGATCAGACGCCCGCCTATTCGGACATACGCGGCGCCGGCCACGACGGCGGCGAGTTCCTGTTCGTGCGTCGGCGCTAACCGCCGACCAGCTCCAGCAGCAGCTCTTCCTGCGCGCGGATCGCGCCGCGGTCGGCGAACAGGACCGGCGCGCGCTCCCTGATCGCGGCCCGGGCCGCGGCGCGCCGGTCCGCGTCGCAGCCGAGCGACAGGGCGATTCGCGCATAGTCGGCGTCGTCCTTCGCCACCAGATCGGTGAAGCCCATCCGCCGGTACATGGCGAGCGTCAGGCGGCCGCGCAGATACGGACTCGGCAGGGTGACGACCGGCGTGCCCATGGCGAGCGCTTCCAGGGTCGTGTTGCCGCCGCAGAAGACCGTCGTGTCCAGGATCACGTCGGCGCTCGCGAGCAGCGCCAGGAAGTCGTCCGGCGCGGTGCGCGGCACGAAGCGGACGCGTCGCAGCGCCTCGGGCGGAAGCGCGCGCGCGAGCCGCGCCGTCAGCCGCTCGGTCCATTGCGGCTGGCTGCCCGACAGCAGCGCGATCTCGGCCTTGGGATCGCCGGCCAGGATCTGGCCCAGGATCGCGTCGAAGCCGGGGTGCAGCTTGAACAGGCTCTGCGGGCACAGATAGACCGTGCGGTCCTCGCCGAGGCCGAAGGCGGCGCGCGGGCGCGGCATCGGCGTCGCCGGGCGCTCGTAGCAGGTGGTCAGGCCCGGCAGGCGGGCCAGGTTCTCGCTGTAATGCGCGCGGGCATCGTCGGGCTCGGCCAGGTCCATCGAGATGAAGTGGTCGATATTGGCGATGCCGGTGGTCAGCGGATGGCCCCAGGTCGTCACCTGCACCGGCGCCAGCCGCGCGAAGGCGAGGAAATAGGTCAGCGGCACCATGCCGATATCGGCGTAGTAGAGCACGTCCATGCCGGCGTCGGCGATGGCCTTGCGCGACGCATCGAGGCCGGCGGGCAGGATGGCCGCGTGGTCGGCCGAAGCGTGGATCGCGCGCGCGATCGGGTCGCTCGCGGGCGCGGCGGCGAACACCGTCACCTCGAAGCGCTTGCGGTCGAGCCCGGCGATCAGCCCACGATTGAGCCGGCCGATCGTGTGGTTGCGCAGGAAGGTCGACACGAAGCCGACGCGGATGCGGCCGCCCGGCCGCCGCACGCCCAGCCGGCAATGCGGCGCGCGGTCCAAGAGCGCCGGGCAGGCGCGGGCGTGCAGCCGCGCCAGGCGTTCCTGGTAGGCGCGATCCTGGAAGCCCTGGTAGGCGAGGTAGAAGGCGGTCGAGCCGACCTCGCGGAACGGGTCGGCGATGGTGAGGGGTGCGGCTTCCAGCTCGTCGAGCACGGCGAAGGCGTCGGCGCGGCAGCGCTCGATCTCCTCCACGCTCTGCGGGATGGCGGGCATCGTCATCGCCAGGCGCAGCCGCAGCCCGTCGTTGCGCCCCTGCGCCAGGCACTGGCGATAGGCCGCCTGCGCGCCCGCGGCGTCGCCCATCTTCTCCAGCGCGTTGGCGAGGTTGGCGCGGACCTGCGCGTCCTGCGGCGCGGCGGACAGGGCCGCGCGGTAGCACGCCTCGGCCTCGGCCGCGCGATCGAGCTCCATCAGCACGTTGCCGAGGTTGTTGAGCGCCTCGCGGTCGTGCGGATTGAGCGCGAGGACCTGGCGCAGCGCCGCCTCGGCGCCCGGCCGGTCGCCGGCGGACAGAAGCGCCGCCCCCAGGTTGTTGAGCGCGCGCGGATCGTCGGGCGCCAGGGCCAGGACGGCGCGGTACTCCGCGATGCATTCCCGCAGGCGGAGCGTCCGCAGCAGCACGCCCGCCAGTTCCAGCCTGGCGTCGATATGGCCCGGCGCCAGCGCCACGACGGTGCGGTACATCGCCTCGGCCTCGCCCAGCGCGCCGCGCCGGCGCAGCAGCCGGGCGAGGTTGAACCGCGCCTGGATGAAATCCGGCCGCAGCTCGACCGCGCGCTGCAGCAGGGCAAGCGCGGTGTCGCCGTCCCCGCGCTGGTCCAGCAGGGCGGCCAGCAGGTGCAGGATGCCGGGATCGTCGGGGCGCGCCGCCAGGGCCTGGCGGTAGGCGTATTCCGCCTCCGTCAGCCGTCCGCTCTGGTGCAGCTGCTTCGCGGCCTGGAACGGATCGGTCGTCATCGGGGCCACCATCGGAGGGGCAACCATCGGGGCGGCAATCATCGGCCGGCCCTCAGGGTGACGGCGACGGCGTGCCCGGCGTCGCGCGCAGTCGTTCGACCAGTCGCCGCGCCACGCCGGCCCAGTCGCCCGGGCGGGCCTGGCGGATCAACGTCAGGCTCGGGTACCACGGGCTGTCGTCACGGTCCACCATCCAGCGCCAGTCCGCGCCCTGCGACAGCAGCACGATCCCCGGCCGCCCCAGCGCGCCGGCGAGATGCGCGGTCGCGGTGTCGACGCTGATGATGAGGTCGAGCTGCATCATGGCGGCGGCCGCGTCGGCGAAGTCCGCCTGCGGGTGATCGAGGAATACCACCGATGGCGAGGCCGCAAGCTGCGCGCGCTCCGCCGCGTCGATCTCGAGTTGCAGCGGGTAGATCGCGATGTCCGGCAGGGCCAGCACGGGCGCCAGGACGGAAAGCGGGCAGGAGCGCAGATGATCCTGCTGGTGGCCGGGATTGCCCGACCATACCAGGCCGAGCTTCAGCCGCGCCGCGGCCGGCGCCGGCGGCAGGTCGAATGCGACGCCCGGCACGGGCCGCAGGTACGGCGTCGCGGCGGGGATCGACATCAGGTCGGTCTGCATCAGCGCCGGCATGCTGAGCAGCGACGCGCGCGCGTCGCAGGGCGGAACCTCGCGGTCGCGCACGAACACCTGGTCGGCCAGGCCGTCGCCCTGGCCGGCGAACAGCCGGTAGAGCCGGTGCTGGCATTCGACCAGCACGCGCGCGCCGCGGCGCCGCGCCAGGGCCGCGTAGCGGATGAACTGGATGCTGTCGCCGTGTCCCTGCTCGCCATGCAGCAGCAGGGTCCGGCCCGCCGGCGCGAACGAACCGTCCCAGGCGGGCAGCGCGGCGAGCGCCTGGCGCACCATGCCGGGCTTGGCGAGGCGAACCTCGTAGGCCGGGAAGCCCTCGGCGAGGCGGCCGGCGCGCAGCAGCGCCATCGCGCGGTTCAGCCGGATCTCGATGCTGTCCGGCGCCAGGCCGAGCGCGCGGTCGTAGGATGCGATCGCCTGCTTCGGCCGACCGATGTCGCGCAGCGCATTGCCCAGGTTGGTGTGCAGCGCGGCCAGCTCCGGCGCCAGCACAAGCCCGGCCTTGGCGACCGGCAGCACCAGGTCCGGCCGGCCGCGATCGAGCAGGGTGGCGGTCAGCTCGACATGGATGCGGGCATCGTCGGCGCCCTTCGCCAGGCAGGCGCGCAGCTCGCGCTCCGCGCGGTCGAGATCGCGCTGCGCGCGCCACAGGCAGGCCAGTTCGTAGCGCGCCCGCAGATGGCCGGGGTCGAGCGTCAGCGCGCGCAGCAGGCTGTCGATCGCGGCGGAGCGGCTGCCGCGCGCCGCATAGACCTGGCCCAGGTTGAAGTGGAACGATGCGCGCCGCGGATCGGCCGCGGCGGCCTGCTCCAGCGCGCCGATGGCAGAATCGATCTGGCCCAGATGGCGCCGCGCGAGCCCCAGCAGATGCAGCAGGTCGGGATGGCCGGGCGACTGCGCCAGCGCCCCCTCGGCCGCCCGCGCCGCGCCCAGGAAATCCTGCGCCCGCAGGCGCTCGACGACGGCCGGCAATCCGTCCTGGGCCGACCCCGCCTCGGCCGCGCTCATCGCCAGCCCTCCAGGCGGAAGTCCTGCGCCATCCGCGCCGCCGCGCCGACGAACCGCCCCTCGCGCGCGTCGTAGCAGCGCATGTCGTCGAACCACGGGATCGTATCGGTCCCCACCGTCCAGTAGTCGCGCAGCGGCATCAGATACCAGACGGGCGTGCCGACCATGCCGGCCAGCGGCACGATCCAGGTGCCGACCGCGATCACCAGGTCGCAGGCCGCGACCAGCGCCAGGGCCTGCTCGAAATCGTTGGCGAGGTCGAGCTCGGGAAACGTCTCCAGCTTGCGGCCGGCCAGCGCCTCGGCCTCCGCCAGTTCGCCCGGCCGCGGGCCGATCTGCAGACCGGCCGGCCGGATGTCCGGCAGTTGCAGCAGCGGAGCAAGATCGCCGATCGCGGCCTGCAACCGGTCGCGCCTGCCGCTGGCCATGCTGCTGCGCCAGCACAATCCGACCACGGGCCCCGCGCCCGGCAGCGCGTCGAGGCGCTGGCGCCAGCGCGTTGCGAGTGCCGGCAGCGGCGCCAGCAGCGCGCCATCCGGCGGAAGGTCGACGGGCCGCCCGAGCAGGCCGGGAAGGCTGCCCGCCGCCACCCACAGGTCGCCCTCGGGCGCGCGCCGCGCGCCGGCCGGAAGGGGAAGGCCGGACTGCGCCGCGGCGCGCCCGGCGACGGTGTCGATGCCGTGCAGCGCGACGTCAGGCAGCGCGACGCCGGGCAGCGCGACGCCAAGCAGGGCGCGGGCCAGCGCGGCCTGGATGCGCAGGTCGCATTCGATCGCGACCGGGCCGCCGCCGGGACCGCCGCAGCGCCGGAGCAGCGCCTTGTAGCAGGTGGCGAAGAACAATTCGTCGCCGATGCCCTGCTCGCGGCGGACGACCAGCCGGCGTCCCGCGAGGGGTTCGCCGTTCCAGCGCCGGGCCGGGTCGAAGCGGGTCCATTGCGGCTGGCCCAGCCGCGCGTTCCAGTCGGCCCAGCCCTCGGCGAGCTCGCCGAGGCCGAGGCGCGCAAGGCCGCGATTGAAGCGCGCATCGACAACGAGGCCCTGGTCGCCGCGCGCGAGGCCGACCGCTTCGGCGCGGGTGGCGTGCACCACAGCCTCCTCCAGCCGGTCCAGCTCGCGCAGGATGCAGGCGAGGTTGAGCCGCGCCGGGCCGTGGCCGGGATCGATTGCCAGCGCCTCGACGCAGGCCGCGACCGCGCGCTCGGGCTCGCCGTCGCGATGGCGTTCCACCGCCCGATCGCACAGCGCATCCGCCGACGCTTGGGTCGCGCCGGTCGCAAGCCCCAGCTTGTCGGTGGCGGCCATGATCGTGGCGGCGGCGGGCTTCATGCCCGCGTGGGCGGTCGACGTTGCGTCCGCCCGCGCGGTCACGCCGTGCCGACGGGCGTGCCGAACACCTGGCGGAACTCCGCCACGGCCTCCGGATCGCCCTCGGCTTCGATCACCAGCAGGACCGCGCCGGGCTCGAACGCCGTGCTGTTGACGACGCGCCACCCGCTCGCGAGCAACTCGTTCAGCTTGCGCAGATTCTCGGTGTTGCGAATCATGACGCCGTGCTGGACCGTCAGCCGCGGCTCGGCCGTGGTCTTCTGGGTGTCGTAGGTGTTGGTGGCAGTGAACGCGGACATGGAAAGGCTCCTTAGCTCAGGTAGTTCAAGAGGGTTATGTCCTTCAGGCGCGCGATGGTGCTGAGCGATGCCTGAAGGGCAAGCTGGTCGCTGTTCAGCTTGACGGCGGCCTCGGCGGGGTCGACCTGCTCGATGTTGCCGATGGTGGTCTCGGTGTAGCCGATGAAATTCGTGTGGCGCTCGAGCATGGTGCCCAGCACGCCGTTGGTCGCCGCCACCTGGCCGGCGATCTGGCGCAGGCCCTGCGCCTGGGCGGGATAGTTCGCGGTCGGCTCGCCGGCGATCGCCTTGCTGATCAGCTCCAGCCCGTTCTGCAGGTAGGCCTGGTCGATGTCGGTGGTCGCCGTGGGATTGGCCGGGAACTTGCTGTTCGCCTGGCGCACCATGTGCAGCCCGGCGATCAGGAACTTGAACGCCTCGGCGTCGGCGGTCACGCCGTAGCTGATCGGCGCCACGTTGTCGCTGATGCGGATGCTGAGGTTGCTGCTGGTGGTCGAGCCGCTGTAGTAGGCGTCGGCGATCTGGTCGATCTGGGTCAGGGTCAGCGGCGGCGCGGGCGCGAGCGGCGGCGGGCCGCCGGCCGGCGCGGCGGGGAAGGGCGGGGCCGCGTTGATCGTGGCGTAGGTCAGGTCGGTCGGCGCCTTGTCGCGGCGCGCGCCGGCGAACAGGAAGCCGGAATCGTCCTGCGTGTTCAGCACCTCCTGGATCTGCTTCAGCACGTCGTCGGCGCGGTTCCAGATCGCGCCGTCGTAGGCGGCCTGGGTGTTGATCGTGCTGGTCAGCAGGCTCTTCATGTCGTTGGCGATGTCCTCGATGTTCTCCAGCCCCGAGTTCATCAGCTTCAGGCGGGTCTGCACGGTCGTGATGCCGGCGACATAGGCCTTGGCGCCGTCGCGCTGGGTTTCCAGGTTCAAGAGGCGCGACACGTCCGGCGCGATGCCGTCATAGCGCTGCGACTTCTGGCCGGTGCCCACCTGCACCTGGGTGTCGGCGATGCGCGACTGGGTGCCCAGCATGTAGGACGTCAGCAGCGAACTCTGCGCGAGGGTCGAGATCCGGGTCATGGCACGTACCGCCTGTCCGCTTACCGCAGGAGATTGGTCAGTTCGCCGAAGAGGTCGTTGGTCACCGTGATCACCCGCGCCGCGGCGCCATAGGCGTTCTGCAGCACGGTCAGGTTGGCCAGTTCCTCGTCCAGGTTGACGCCGCTGTCGTTCTGCAGCCGCGTGTCGAGCTGCGTCAGCAGGCTCTTGGCGAAGTCGAGCTGGCTGGACGTCGTGGAGGCCTGGGTCGCCGCGGAGGAGATCACCTGGGTGGCGAAGCCGCCCAGCGTCGCGTTCAGCGCCGGCAGGTTGTTGCCGTTGGCCGGGAACGCCAGCGACGCCGAGAACACGTCGGCCAGGCGCTGCGCGGCATCGGCGTCGCCGCTGCCGATGTCGAGGTCGCCCACCACCGCGGTGGTCGACACGTCGCCGCGCGTGACCAGGTTCGGGTTGGTGACCAGCGTCTGGCGGACCGCGATCTGCGCGGCCGAGCCGACCCGCTGGGCCGTCATGCCTAGGCCCGTGACCGCCGTGCCGGCGCTGCTCAAGAGGAAATTGTCGCCGCCGGAATCGGCCACGCGCAGGCGGAAGCCCGATGCGTCGGCGATGACGCCGGCGCGGATGCCCGCCGCGGTCAGCGCGGCGGTGCCGTTGATGGCGGCGGCGATGTCGGCAATGCTGTCGGTCGCCGCCACGGCGACGCTGACCGTCGAGGCGCCGAACTGGAACGTCAGCGGCCCGGTGATGCCCAGCGCCGCGGTGGCGCTCGTCTGTACGTTGCTGTCGTAGCTCGCGTAGTTGTTGCCGGCGACATAGAGGTCGTTCAGCCCGAAATACTGCGACAGGCCGCGCGTGTCGTCGCCCACCGGGATCGCGCTGGTGTTCTCGTTGATGACGATGCCGGTGCCGTTGCCGGTGGCGAGTTGCAGCTTGCCGCCGACGATCGAGGCGGTGACGTTGCCGCCCAGGCCGGCCGCCGTGTTGATCGCGTTGATCACCTGGTTGACGGTGGTAAGCCCGGCCAGGTTGATGTCGGCGACGTTGGCGACCGCGCCGGTCGTGGTGTTGACCAGCGCGATGCGGAACGCGCCGGCGCCGTTGAACGGGTCGGTTCCCACCACCGACTGCGAGCCGGTAAGCGTGGTCGGCGGCGGGAAGGCGGCGCCGTTATTGTGGGCGGCGTTGAGCGCGTCGCGCAGCTGCGTCGCCAATTCGTCGAGCGAGGACTGCATGCCCGGCAGCGAATCGTCGCGCAGGTCGATCAGCGCCTTCAGCTTGCCGTTGGCGATCTCGCTGGTGATGTCGTTGGTGCCGTTGGTCGTGTCGGGCGGCGTGCCCAGATAGATTCCGGCCACGCCGCCGGTGTTGTAGAAGCCGGTGACCGACGGGTCGATATAGGTCGTGCTGGCGCCGAGCGAGGCCGACGAGGTGTGCGAGAGGTGCTCGACCTGGTTGCCGTCCACCAGCCGGCGGCCGGCGCCGGTCATCAGCACCATCTCGCCGTTGTCGCGCTCGTAGCTGCGCACGTCCATGAATTCCGAGACCTGGCGCACGAGCTGGTCGCGCTGGTCCTGCAGGTCGCCCAGGCCCTGGTTCAGCGCCTTGGCGCGCATGATCTGCGCGTTCAGCTCGCCGATGCGGTCGAGCGCGGTGTTGATATCCGTCACCGCGGCCGAGATCGCCTTGTCGGTATCCGCGCGCATGCCCTGCAGGCTCGACGAATAGGCGTTGAGCTGCTGCGCCAGCAGCTGCGCCTGGCCGATCACCGCCGAGGCCTGGGTCGGGCTTTCCGGCGTGTTGGCGAGCGCCGCCAGCGCGCTCGCCAGCGAGGAGACCGACCCGGTCAGCGACGTGTTGTCGGCCGGCGTGCCGAACTGGTCCTGCATGCTCTGCAGGTACTGGTTCATCACCGTGTACATGCTGCTGGTGCTGGCCTGGTCGCGCACCTGGCGGGACAGGAAGGCGTCGACCGTGCGCTTGATGGTGTCCGCGCGGACGCCGGCGCCCGTGCCGTCCAGCACGATCGAGCTGACGGTCTGGGTCTTGCGCGTGTAGCCGGCCGTGTTGACGTTGGCGATGTTGTTCGACGTCACCTGGAGCTGCGACTGCGTGGTCTGCAGCGCCGAGAGCGCGGTACGGAGGGCTACGGTCAGCGACATGGCGGCGTCCTCTTGCGGCTAGGTCCTAGAGCCGCTGGTCCAGCGCGATCGGCTGGGTGCGCTCGCGCGCGCCGGCGGTGCCCAGCGTGCCGGCGGCGGAATAGGCATGGCGCGGCGCCGACTGCGCCTGGGCGGCGTCGACGATCGACTTCACGACCCGCTCGTTGGCCTCGCGCGCGGCGCGCAACGCGCGCTCGTTGGCGCCCATGGCCGCGCGGAACCGCGTCATCGCGCCCTCGAACTCGACGCGCAGCGCCGGCGCGAGCGCCTTGATGGCCTGCTTGTCGGCCGCCAGCGCGCGCAGCTTGACCTCGAAGCCGCGGGCCAGGCGGTCCTTGTCGACCTGGCCGGCGACGATCGCCGACACCTTCATCTGGTCCAAGAGCGCGGTCTCGTGCTCCATCACGCCGATCAGGCGGCTGGCGATCGCGATCAGCTCGTCGACCGCGCCCTTGGCCGCTTCCGGCGAGAGGGGCTTCGGGCTCGTCGCCTTCGGCGCCTCGACGATCGTCTTCTGGTTCATGGCTTGCTTGCCTCCTGGTTGCGCAGGATTTCCTTCATGACCTGGTCGGCGATGCCGATGCCGCCGGCATTCGCCATCGCCTTGCCGTATTCGTCGACCAGCAGCGAGCGGTAGATCTTCTCGGCATTGCCGCCGCCGAACAGGCCGTCCGTCTTGATGCCCTCGAACATGTGGCCGAACATCTGCGACAGGAACATCGCCTCGAATTCCTTGGCCGCCTTCTGCGCGGCCTTGGGATCGCCGTGCACGTTGAGGCTCGACGGGCCGCGGCCGACGGCGCTGGTGCCGATGCCGGGCGTGGCGATCGCGGATGGGCCGGCCATGGCACGCCTCCTACATCGTCACGATTTCGGCCTGCATGGCGCCGGCCGCCTTGATCGCCTGCAGGATGGCGATCAGGTCGCGCGGGCCGATGCCCATCGCGTTCAGGCCGTTGACCAGCTCCTGCAGCGTCACGCTGCCGGGCAGCACCGTCAGCTTGCGGTCCGAGTTCTCGTCGACCTGGATGTCGGTGCGCGGCACCACGACGGTCCGGCCGGTGTTCGAGAAGGGTTCGGGCTGCGAGACCTGCGGCGTCTCGGTGATGCGGACCGTCAGGTTGCCCTGCGCCACCGCCACCGTGCTGATGCGCACGTTCTCGCCCATCACGATGACGCCGGTGGTCTCGTCGATCACCACGCGCGCGACCTGGTCGGTCGTGACCGGCAATTGCTCGATGTCGGTCAGAAGCGCGACGGTCTCGCCCGGATAGTTCTGCGGCACGCCCACGATCACGGTCGCGTTGTCGATCGGCCGCGCGATCGGCTGGCCGATGAAGCCGTTGATCGACTGCGCGATGCGCCGCGAGGTGGTGAAGTCGGGGTTGCGCAGGGTCAGGCGCAGGTTGCTGAGGCGGCCCAGCTCGAAGCGGATTTCCTTCTCGACGATCGCGCCGTTGGCGATGCGGCCGGTCGTCGGCACGCCCTTGACCACGGTCTGCGCGGCGCCGCCGGCGGAGAAGCCCGCCACCGCGACCGAACCCTGGGCCACGGCATAGACCTCGGCGTCGGCGCCCAAGAGCGGCGTCACCAGCAATGTGCCGCCCAGAAGGCTGGTCGCATCGCCCATGGTCGAGACGGTGACGTCGATGCGGTTGCCCTGGCGCGTGAAGGCGGGAAGGGTGGCGGTCACCATCACCGCCGCGACGTTCTTGGTCTTCAGCGCCTCGCTGCGCGCGTTGACGCCCAGGCGCTCGAGCATGCCGATCAGGCTCTCGCGGGTGAAGATCGAGTTTTCCAGCTTGTCGCCGGTGCCGTTCAGGCCCACGACCAGCCCGTAGCCGATCAGCATGTTGGCGCGCACGCTCTCGAACTCGGCGACGTCCTTGATTCGCGACTGCGCGCCCGCCGGGCCGGGCCGGGCGACGCAAAGCGCTGCGGCCAGGAACGCCAGTCCCGCGACACCCAGAACGCGCATGGCAAGCGACATGACAGATCGACCCCAATGGTTCCGCCCTTGTCTAGCGAATGCCGTGCCATCGGCTGCCTTGGGTTAAATTATTGGAATACCTTGTTAAACACCCGCCGCCGCGGGACTGTTCCGGTCCGCCGGGGCAGGGCCTGCCGAGGCGGGGCGGCAAGAATTGCCGGGTGGTCCGCCGGCGTTGCTTTCAACCGGCGGGGGTTTGGCCTAGTCTGCGCCGCAATGAATTGCGCGGTCAGGCCATGAAGATCGAGCGCACCGGGCCCGCCGGGACGGTCGGCGCCGGCGTGCGCCGCGTCGAACGGGGCCGATCCGGCGCGTCCTTCGCCGATACGCTGAAGCAGGTCGAATCGGGTGCCGCGACCGGCGGTGCCGGTGCCGTCGCCTCGGTCAGCGCCATCGTCGCGGCCCAGGAAGTCGACCCGGACCAGAGCAACAACGCCGCCGCCCGCAGGCATGGCGAGGAACTGCTCGATCGCCTGGACGAGCTGCGCCTGGGGCTGATCGAGGGCCGGCTGTCCCCCGACCGCATCGAGGCGCTGGTCAAGCTGGTGGCGGAACGGCGCCAGACGGTCAGCGATCCGCGCCTCAAATCCATCCTGGATGACATCGATCTGAGGGCCCAGGTCGAGCTGGCAAAGCTCGGCCGCGCACCATAAGAAAACTTCACAAATCTTTGAACTAAAAAGAAAAATTAGTCTTCCGCGATTGCCTTGCTTGGTGTGTGGCGCATCCCTATACTCCGCGCCCGTTCGGGGCTTGGGGGTAGGGCAGGTAAGTAATGGCGCGATCGACGTTGCCTTCGAATTATCGGCCGAGCGAAGACGAACCGTTCATGAATCCGCGTCAGCGCGAGTACTTCCGCCAGAAGCTGCTGCGATGGCGCGAGGAGCTGCTGAAGGAATCGAGCGAGACCTTGCAGCATCTGCAGGAGGAAAGCCTGCACGAGGCCGACATGACCGATCGCGCCTCGCTGGAGACCGACCGCTCGATCGAGCTGCGCACGCGCGACCGCGAGCGCAAGCTGATATCGAAGATCGATGCGGCGCTGCGGCGCATCGACGACGGCACCTACGGGTATTGCGAGGAGACGGCCGAGCCGATCGGCGTGCGCCGGCTGGATGCCCGTCCGATCGCGACCCTGAGCGTCGAGGCCCAGGAGCGCCACGAGCGCATGGAGCGCACGCACCGCGACGAGTAGCGGCTCGGTCGCGCGGCGGCACCGCCGCCCGGACTTACTCCCAGCCCTGCAGCTTGGCCTGCGAGCGCACCATGACCGTGTGGCGCGCGCGCAGCCGGTCCAGCGCCTCGACCGCGCGATCGACGATCTTCGCATAGTCCTCGCCGTTCGGCGCGGACTTCCAGTCGTTCTCCACAAGGCGCGCGCTGGCCTTGCCGCTGTGCGCGACAGCGCTTCCCGGGAACAGGTGGCTCGTCGCGGCGAGGCGGTCGCGGAACGGTCCGTCGGCCAAGCCGCTGTAAGGCCTGCCGTCGGGCCCGCGCAGGTTGAGGAAAATCATCGAGCCCTCCAACGCCGCGAAGCCGCCGCCCAGGCCGCGGTCGATCTCGGCCGCGCGGCGGAAGAATTCGTCGGCGAGCGCCGGCGTCAGCTTGCCGCGCGGGAACTGGATGGTCACCTGGTAGGCGCCGCCGTCGGCGTCGCGCAGGTCCGACACCAGCACGCTCTCCTGCCGCAGCACGTAGCCGAGCGCGGCCGCCAGCCGCTCGCCGTCCGCGGGCTTCAGCGCGATCCGCGTTTGCAGCGATGGATTGGTCTCCAGCGCGTAGCCGCCCGGCTCGACCCGCGTGCGCGCCCGCGCCGGGTCGAGCCCGACGGCGGCGACGATCTCGGGCGCCAGCTTGCCGGCGACGATGCGTGCGAGCGGCAGCTTCTTGTCATAGGCCGCGGCCTTGGCCTTGGGCAGGACAAGCTGCGCCGAGGGCTGGGCCTCATAAGACAAGAGCAGCACCGGATCGGCGGCGAGCGCCGATCGGGCCACCATGAGGGCGAGAGTGAAGAGGAAAGCGCGCAGCAGCCTTGCCGGCGCCTTCGGGATCGATGGCGGGACAATCGCATACCGCCGCGACGCCCTTCGAGACGCCGCCTTCGGCGGCTCCTCAGGGCGAGGAAGTTTTTTGGCCTCATTGGATTTCCTCATCCTGAGGAGGCCCCGCAGAGGCCGTCTCGAAGGACGAGGAAATCCTGTCGCGCTCTGGTGGAGAGTCAGGATTTGCGGCGGCTGCATCCGGTGTATCAATCCTGCGTCCATTCGTCCCGTACCGCCGCGTCTGGTTCGCCGGGCAGATGCTCCGCGCGGCACGTCGCGAAGGCCTCCGCCGGCAGAAGCCGCGACAGGGCCCAGACCGCCATCGCGCGCACCAGCGGGGCTTGATCGCCGAGAAGCCGCTCGGCGCTCGGCGCCAGCTCCGCCCGGCCGCTGTTGCCGATCGCGACCAGGACGTTGCGGACGAAGCGGTCGCGCCTGATCCGCTTGATCGGCGACTTGGCGAATTTCCGGCGGAACGCCTGATCGTCGAGTGCCACCAGGTCCGCCAGCAGCGGGGCTCCCAGTCCCTCGCGTGCGTGGAACGCGGCCTCGTGCCCGGCCTCGGCGAACTTGTTCCACGGGCAGGCGGCCAGGCAGTCGTCGCAGCCGTAGATGCGGTTGCCGATCAGCGGCCGCAAGTCGCGGTCGATAGGGCCCTTGTGCTCGATCGTGAGGTACGAGATGCAGCGCCGCGCATCGAGCACGCGGGGCGATGGGAAGGCGTTGGTCGGGCAAGCGTCCAGGCAGGCCTGGCAGGTGCCGCAATGGTCGGCCTCCGGCGCGTCGGGTGCGAGGTCGAGCGTGGTGAACAGCGCGCCGAGGAAAAGCCAGGAGCCGTGTTCGCGCGAGACCAGGTTGGTGTGCTTGCCCTGCCAGCCGATGCCCGCCGCCTCGGCCAGCGGCTTCTCCATCACCGGTGCCGTGTCGACGAACAGCTTCACGTCGCCGCCCAGGCTGGCCTGGGTCCATTGCGCCAGGGCGCGCAGTTTCGCTTTCAGCACCTCGTGGTAGTCGTCGCCCCTCGCGTAGACCGAGATGTTTCCCGCGCAAGCCCTGCCGGATGTTTCACGTGGGTCGCGCTCGGGCGCGTAGGACAGGCCGACCACGACGATGCTCTTGGCGTCCGGCCAGAGGACCTGGGGATCGCCGCGCCGGTCGGCCTTGGCTTCCATCCAGCCCATGTCGCCGTGATAGCCGCGGGACAGGAAATCCTGCAGCCGGCGGCGCGTCGCGTCGGCCAGATGCGCCGGCGCGAAGCCGACCGCGTCGAAGCCGAGCGCCAGCGCCTGCGCGCGGATGGCCGCCCGGGGATCGCCCGTGGCCGGGCGGACCCTAGCCGCGGCCGCGATAGGGCGCGACATCCTGGGGCGGGATCCACAGGCCCGCGGGCGCCGGTCCGGTCTGGTAGAACACGTCGATCGGCATGCCACCGCGGGGGTACCAGTAGCCGCCGATGCGCAGCCAGCGCGGCGACAGCGCCTTGACCAGCGCCTTGGCGATGCCCAGCGTGCAGCCCTCGTGGAACGTGCCCTGGTTGCGGTAGGCGGCAAGGTAGAGCTTCAGCGACTTGCTCTCGACGATCCAGTCGCGCGGCACGTAGTCGACGATGAGATGCGCGAAGTCCGGCTGGCCGGTGATCGGGCAGAGCGTCGTGAACTCGGGGCAGGTGAAGCGCACGAGGTAGCGGCTGTTCCGGTGCGGATTGGGCACGCGCTCGAGCTTCGCCCGCTCGGGCGACGCCGGCGTCGCCGTCAGGTGGCCGAGCTGGGTCAGCCCCGCATAGGGGGAGGCGGGACTAGGTTTCTTCTTCGGCATCGGTTTCCGCATCCTGGTCGCCGGCGCGCCGGGCGGCATGAAATCCGGCGGCGAATTGCGCCAAGCTACCGCCGGCGATGGCCTGGCGCAAACCGGCCATCAGGTCCTGGTAGAACTGCAGATTGTGCCAGGTCAGCAGCACCGGCCCCAGCATCTCCTTCGACTTCGTCAGGTGATGCAGGTAGGCGCGCGAATAGCCGCGGCAGGCCGGGCAGGGGCAGGCCGGGTCGAGCGGACGCGCGTCGTCGGCGTGGCGCGCGTTGCGCAAATTGACCACGCCGCCCGGCACGAAGGCCTGGCCGGTGCGGCCGGAGCGCGTGGGCATCACGCAGTCGAACATGTCGATGCCGCGCCGCACCGCCTCCACCAGCTCGTCCGGCCGGCCGACGCCCATCAGATAGCGCGGCCGGTCCGCCGGCAGGTGCGGCACGGTGGCGTCGATCGTCTCCAGCATCAGCCCGGTGCCTTCGCCCACGGCCAGGCCGCCGATCGCGTAGCCGTCGAAGCCGATGCGCTTCAGCGCGCCGGCCGATTCCCCGCGCATCTGCCGGTCGATGCCGCCCTGCACGATGCCGAACAGCGCGTAGCCCGGGCGGTCGCGGAACGCGGCGCGGCAGCGCTCGGCCCAGCGCATCGACATTTCCATCGACTTGCGCCCCAGCTCGGGCTCGATCGGATGGGGCGCGCATTCGTCCAGGCACATGGAGATGGTGCTGTCGAGCTGGTGCTGGATCTCGACCGCGCGCTCGGGCGTCAGCATGTGCTTGCTGCCGTCGATATGCGACTGGAAGGTCACGCCCTGCTCGGTCAGCTTGCGCAGCGAGGAGAGCGACATCACCTGGTAGCCGCCGCTGTCGGTCAGGATCGGCCCGGGCCAGTTCATGAACTTGTGCAAGCCCCCCAGGCGCTGCACGCGATCGGCGCCCGGCCGCAGCATCAGGTGATAGGTGTTGCCCAGCACGATCTCGGCGCCGGTCGAGCGCACATGGTCGGGCAGCATCGCCTTGACCGTGCCGGCGGTGCCCACGGGCATGAAGGCCGGCGTCTCGACCGTGCCGTGCGCGGTGTGCAGCCGCCCGCGCCGCGCCGCGCCGTCCGTGGCGATCGACTCGTAGCGGAACCCGCTCATGCGGCTCTCGATAGCAGGCAGGCGTCGCCATAGGAATAGAAGCGATAGCCCGATGCGATGGCGTGGGCATAGGCGCCACGCATCCGTTCCAGCCCGGCAAAGGCCGTGACCAGCATGAACAGGGTCGACCGCGGCAGGTGGAAATTGGTCAGCATCATCTCGGCGGTGCGGAAGCGGTAGCCGGGCGTGATGAAGATGTCGGTCTCGCCGGCGAAGGGCCTTATCGTGCCGCTCTCGTCCGCCGCGCTTTCCATCAGCCGCAGCGACGTGCTGCCGACGGCGACGATGCGACCGCCCCGGGCGCGCGCGGCGTTGATGGCGGCGGCGGCCTCTTGCGTGATCTCGCCGTATTCCGCGTGCATGCGGTGCTCGCTCGTGTCCTCGGCCGTCACCGGCAGGAAGGTGCCGGCGCCGACATGCAGGGTCAGCGTCACCCGGGCGATCTTGCGGTCATCGAGGGCCCGGATCAGCGCGGGAGTGAAATGCAGCCCCGCGGTCGGCGCCGCGACCGCGCCGTCGGCCCGTGCGAACATCGTCTGGTAGTCGGCGCGGTCGGCGTCGCACGGTCCTTCCTTGCGGCGGATATAGGGGGGCAGGGGCATGCGGCCGATCCGGCCCAGCATGTTCCCCAGCGCACCGCCGCCGACCGAGAATTTCAGGCGTACCTCGCCGCCCTCGCGCGCGACCACGCGGCCTTCCAGCCCGTCGCCGAAGGTCACGCGGTCCTCGGGCTTCAGCTTCTTGGCGGGGCGCGCGAAGGCGATCCATTCGTCGTCCGCCGTGCGCCGATGCAGGCTGAACGACACCTTCGCCTCGCCGCGCCGCCCCTCCAGCAACGCGGGAATGACGCGCGTGTCGTTGAAAACCAGCAGGTCGCCCGGACGGAGCAGATCGGGCAGGTCGCGGACCCGGCGGTCGATCAGCCGGCCGGGCTCGACCACCAGCAGCCGCGCGCTGTCGCGCGGCCGCGCCGGCGTCTGCGCGATGCGGTCCGGGGGAAGGTCGAAGTGGAATTCGGCGGTCTTCACCCGGCGACGCTAGGGCGCGATCAGGTCGCGGATCACGCGATGGGTGCGCGTCATCGTCTCGCGCAGCACGGTGGCGTTGTTGACCGCGATCGGCAATCCGGCGGCTTCGGCCGCGGCCTTGACGTCCTTGGACTTGGCTGCGGTCTGCGCCGCTTTCCGCACCGCGTAGGCCAGCTCGGCCGGCATGCCAGGCGGACCGAACAGGCCGACGGCGACGGTGAACGACAATTTGCGCTTGAGCGACCCGTCCACCAGCGTCGGCACGTCCGGCAAGGCCGGGTGGCGGCGCGCCCCGGAGGTCAACAGGCCGCGCAGCTTGTTCACCGGGTTCAGCAGGGCCGGCGTCGGTAGCACGCCCAGCTCGACGCGGCCGCCTTGCAGCAGTTCGATGATCTCCTGGTCCACCTGGTAGCTGCGCTGGCCGAACCGCTGGCCGATGTCGTCTTCCAGGATCGCGGCGAAGACGCCGGCCGGGCTGGAGGCGCCATAGAGCGTCAGGGTGGGATGCGTCTTGCCGTCCCTCATCTGCTTGAACAGGGCCTGGTAGTCCTTGATCGGCGATGTCGCGGAGGTGACCAGGGCCAGCGAGACGCCGTCGGTCAGCTTGGCGACCGGCCTGAGACTCTCCAGCTTGGTCGCGCTGCCGGACAGACGCTCGTAGAACAGCCGCGTCGCGTCGGTGATGGCGAGCAGGGTAAGCCCGTCGGGCTTGGCCCTGGCCACGTGCTCGAAGGCGGTCGTGCCCTCGGGGCTGCGCTGGGTCTCGATGACGATGCGCGCGCCCAGCGCCTGCTCCATGCCGGGCTTCAGCAGGGTCATGACCTTCTCGGTCAGGCTGCCCGGCCCGAACGGCTCGACCACGGTGATGGTCTTGCCGGCCAGTGGGCTCTGCGCCACGGCGGCGCCGGCGGACAGGCCCAGCAGGATTGCGGCGGCCAGGACGGCGCCGGCATGCCGGCGCGGACAGCGTAGTTCGGCCATCTCCTCCCCCCTTGAAACCCCGGTCAGGCCGCCGCCGCACCCGACAGCGCGCGGTCAAGATCGGCGATGATGTCGGCGACGTTTTCCAGCCCGATCGACAGGCGGATCACGTCGGGCCCGGCGCCGGCCGCCGCCTGCTGCTCGGGCGAAAGCTGGCGATGCGTGGTCGAGGACGGATGGATGATCAGGCTGCGGCTGTCGCCGATATTGGCGAGGTGCGAGATCATCTCGACGCCCTCGACGACCTTCACGCCCGCGTCGTAGCCGCCGCGCACGCCGAAGGTGAAGACCGCCCCGGCGCCGCGCGGCAGGTATTTCTTCGCCAGCGCATTGTACCTGTTCGAGGCAAGGCCGGCATAGTTCACCCAGGCGACGGCCGGATGCTTCTCCAGGAACTGCGCGACCTTCAGCGCATTGGCGCAGTGCCGCTCCATCCGCAGCGACAAGGTCTCGATGCCCAGCAGCGTGACCCACGCGCCGAACGGCGACATGGTGGGGCCCAGGTCGCGCAAGCCGACGGCATGGGCGTGCATCGTGTAGGCCAGGTCGCCGAAGGTCTCCTGGAAGGTCAGGCCATGATAGGCCGCGCTGGGCTTGGAGAGATCGGGGAACTTGCCGCTCTTGGCCCAGTCGAACTTGCCGCCGTCGATCACCACCCCGCCGATCGTCGTGCCGGTGCCGGACAGGAACTTGGTCGTCGAATGCACCACGATGTCGGCGCCATGCTCGATCGGCCGCAGCAGGTAGGGCGTCGCCAGCGTGTTGTCGACGATCAGCGGCGCGTCCGCCGCATGCGCGATCCTGGCCAGGGCTCCGATGTCCACCACCACGCCGCCGGGATTGGCCAGGCATTCGGTGAAGATGGCCTTGGTCTTGGGCGTGACCGCGCGCTTGACCGCGTCGAGGTCGTCGGCATCGACGAACTTCACGCTCCAGCCGAATTTCTTGAAGGTCTGCGAGAACTGCGTGACCGAGCCGCCGTAGAGCTTGTTCGACGCCACGAACTCGTCGCCCGGGTTCATCAGCGGGAACAGGGACACCACCTGCGCGGCGTGGCCGGACGCGCAGGCCGTGGCGCCGCGACCGCCCTCCAGCGCCGCCATGCGCTCCTCCAGCACCGCGACCGTGGGGTTCATGATGCGCGAGTAGATGAAACCGGTGGTCTGCAGGTTGAACAGCGAGGCGGCGTGGTCGGCGCTGTCGAACACGTAGGACGACGTCTGGTAGATCGGCACGGCGCGCGCCCCGGTCGCCGGATCGGGCTGCCAGCCCGCGTGCAGGGCAAGGGTATCGAAACCGGGGGCGTTCGGGCGGTCGGTCATGGGCGGTCCTCGCAATGGGCCCGCCCGCATTCCCATGCCGGCGGCGGCAAGGTCAATAGCAAACCGGGCGGTGGCCGGGTTTCGGCGCGGCTAGATCTTGCGGCGCTTGCTGGAAATGACGCCGGTGTTGAACCCGTGCCAGCCCAGCTCGGCATGCAGCCGGGCGAACTCGATCTTGGGGCAGCGGTTCATCACCACCTCCAGCCCGGCGGCCTCGGCCTTGGCTGCCGCCGCGTCGTTGCGCACGCCGAGCTGCATCCACACCACCTTTGCGCCGAGGGCGATCGCGTCGTCGACGATCGGCCCGGCCGCCTCGGAGGAGCGGAAGACGTCGACCATGTCGATTTTGTCCGGCACGTCGGTCAGCTTGGCGTAGACCTTCTCGCCCAGGATCTCCTGGCCGGCCGCCATCGGGTTGACCGGGATCACGCGGAAGCCCTTGCCCTGCAGGTATTTCATCGCGAAGTAGCTGGGCCGGTTCCAGTTCGGGCTGGCGCCGACCATGGCGATCACCTTCACCTTGCCCAGGATCGCGCGCAGATAGGAATCGTCGTAGCGGTCGTGGTTCATGGTGCTTTCACGCGCAGCCCGTCCTTCGACAGGCTCAGGACGAGGCAAATCTTGTTCCTCATCCTGAGCTTGTCGAAGGATGAGTATGCCATTACCGCCCCTGCCAATCCGGGGGCGGGGCCTTGGCGATGAAGGCGTCAATGCCGGCCTCGGCGTCGTGCGCCAGCATGTTCTCGGTCATCACGCGACTGGCATAGGCATAGGCCTCGGCGACGCCCAGCTCGATCTGGCGGTAGAAGGCCTCCTTGCCCGTGCGGACGGTCAGCGGCGATTTCGACGCGATCAGCCGCGCCAGCGCAAAGGTCTCGTCGTCCAGGCGCTCGGGCGCCACGACGCGGTTGACCAGGCCCAGCGCCTTGGCCGTCTCGGCATCCACAAGCTCGCCGGTCAGCAGCATCTCCATCGCCGGCTTGCGCCCGACCGCGCGCGTCAGCGCCACCATCGGCGTCGAGCAGAACAGGCCGATATTGACGCCGGGCGTGGCGAAGCGCGCGGCGGTCGACGCTACCGCAAGGTCGCAGGTCGCGACGAGCTGGCAGCCCGCGGCCGTCGCGACGCCGTGCACGCGGGCGATCACCGGCTTCGGCAGCTTGAGGATGGTCAGCATCAGCCGGCTGCATTGCGCGAAGACCGCCTCGTAGGCCGCGCGGTTGGGATCGGCGCGCAGCTCGCGCAGGTCGTGCCCCGCCGAGAAGGCGGGACCCGCGCCGGCCAGCACCACAACCTTGACTGCGGCGTCGGTGGCCAGCCCGTCCAGCGCGTCCTGCAAGGCCGCCAACAGCGCGGTCGAGAGCGCGTTGCGTGCCGCCGGCCGGTTCATGGTCAAGGTCGCGACGCCGTCCGCAACGGCGCGCAGCACAAGGGGCTGCGGCGCAGGTTCCGGGTGGCGCTGGGCGACGGTCATGGGCTTTCCTTTGGGGCTTTCCTTCCGTTCCGCAGCGGATTGTAGCGCGTTGGGCAAGCGCGATGAAACCCGCTATGAAGGCAAATCGGCCATGCACGGGACGACGCCATGAGCAGAGCGGCGAAGAGCCAGATATCGATCGAGGATTTCACGCGGCTGACCGAGGCCGAGCTGCCACTGGTGGGCGAGTTCGGCATGACGATCGAGAAGATGGAGGTGGGCCGCGTGACCGCGCGCCTGCCCTACGAGCGCCGCAGCCTCAGGCCCGGCGGCACGATCGCGGGGCCGATGATGATGGCGCTGGCCGACTATACGATGTACGCGGTGGTGCTCAGCATGGACGCGCGGGCGGTGGGGGCCGTCACCGTCAACCTCAACATCAACTTCCTCAGCCGCCCGGAGCAGCGTGACCTTCTCGCCGAGGGGCGGATGGTCAAGCTGGGCAAGCGGCTGGCCTTCGGCGAGGTGGTGCTGCACAGCGAAGGCCGGCCCGAGCCGGTGGCGCACGTGACGGCCAGCTATTCCATCCCGCCGGAACGCGGCTAGAGGACGCGGCGTTGATCCTGGTCGGCTACTGGAGCTCGCCCTTCGCCCGCCGGGTGGGCGTCACGATGAAGCTGCTGGATATTCCGTTCGAGCACCGCCCGTGGGCATCCAGCCACGGGGCGGCGCTGCGCGCGGTCAATCCGGTCGGCCGCGTGCCGGCGCTGATCCTGGACGATGGCGAAACCCTGATCGACAGCACGATGATCCTCGACTACGTGGACGAGCTGGCGGGGCCGGAGCGTGCGCTGACCTCGCCGCGCGGGCCGGCGCGCAGGCGGGTCAACCGCCTGGTCGCGCTGGCGGTCGGCGCCTGCGAGAAATACGTCGCGGCTTACTACGAACGCAGCAAGCGCCCCGCAGAAAAAGTCCACCAGCCCTGGCTGGACCAGCTCGAGGGTCAGGTCGCGACGGCGCTGCAGGCCCTGGACGCGGAAGCGGCGCTGGCCGCGCCCTGGCTCCTGGGCGAGCGCGTGACCCAGGCCGACGTCACGACGGCCTGCGCGGTGCTGTCCATGCGCTACGACCTCGCGCATCTCGTGCCGCCCGGCCGGTACCCCAATCTCGATGCGCTAGTCGACCGGGCGGATGCGCTGCCGGCGTTCCGCGAGACGGTGCCGACGTGACCCCGATCGCGCGCCGTATTGCGGAGGTCGACTGGCTGACGGTGGCCGCCGAGCTCGACGAGCGCGGCTTCGCCCGCGTGCCCGAGCTGCTGGCGCCGGCGCAGTGCAAGGCGCTGGCCGGCCTCTACGAGGACGGGAAGAATTTCCGCAGCAAGGTGATCATGGCCCGCCACGGCTTCGGCCGCGGCGAGTACCAGTACTTCGCCGATCCGCTGCCCACGCCGGTCGCCGGGTTGCGGCGCGAACTCTATCCGCTGCTGGCGCCGGTGGCCGACCGCTGGAGCGAGCACCTGCGCAGCGAACAGCGTTTCCCGCCCACGCTGGATGCCTATCTGGCGCAATGCCACGGGGCCGGGCAGAAGCGGCCGACGCCGCTGCTGCTGAAATACGGCGCGGGCGACTACAACTGCCTGCACCAGGACCTCTACGGCGACCTGGTGTTCCCGCTGCAGCTCACGATCCTGCTCAGCGACCCCGAGCGCGACTTCACCGGCGGCGAGTTCCTGCTGGTCGAGCAGCGCCCGCGCCGCCAGTCGCGCGGCGAGGCGATCCGGCTGGGGCAAGGCGAGGCGGTGGTCTTCGCCGTGCGCGATCGGCCGGTCGCCGGCGCCCGCGGCTACTATCGCGCGACGATGCGCCACGGGGTCAGCACGGTGCGCCAGGGCAGCCGCTTCACCCTCGGCATCATCTTCCACGACGCGAAGTAGCAGGTCAGATCGACGGGTCCGGGCCGTTGTGCGGGCGGCGCCGGGCTTCGATCAGCTTGACCATCGGGCTCAGCACCAGGTTGGCGCCGGTGACGAACAGGCAGATCAGCGATGCCGCCGTGTATTCCGACGCGCCGGCGTTGGCGCCGATCGCCGCCGAGCACCACACCGTGGCGGCGGTGCTCAAGCCCCGGATGGTGAAGCCTTCCTTCATGATCAGCCCGGCGCCCAGGAAACCCACGCCGGTGACGATGGTGCCCACGCCCGCGGGCATGCCGGGGCTGCCGGGGGACATGGTCGTCAGGAGGTCGACGAAGGCGGCGGCGCCGAGCGAGACCAGCACGTTGACGCGCACCCCGCCGTATTCGTGCCAGAACTGCCGTTCGGCGCCGACGATGGCGCCCAGCACGAAAGCCACCAGCAGGCGCTCGGCGGTGGGGTCGGCGTAGAGGCGGATGAACCAGTCGATCATGACCTCAGCATCGCATGCCGGCGCGCGGCGCGCGCGCTGTTTTCCGTCACCCGGTCAAGCCGCGGGGGTCGCGGCGACCTCTTCCAGGCGGCTTCCCTCCGCACCCCGCCGCAGTTCCAGCTTGCGGTCGTGCAGCGCCGCCAGGCTGGCGCGGTGGGCGATGCTGACGAGCGTGGTGTCGGGCAGGCGCTCCTTGACCAGCCGGTAGAGCGCGGACTCCGACTCGGGGTCGAGCGCCGATGTAGCCTCGTCGAGGAACAGCCAGTCCGGGCGGTAGAGCAGGGCGCGCGCGAAGGCGATGCGCTGCTGCTCGCCGGGCGAGAGCTGCTGGGCCCAGTTCTGCACCTCGTCCAGGCGCCGGCCGAGATGGCCAAGGCCGCAATCGGCCAGCGCGCGCCTGATGTCGTCGTCCGCGATGCCCTCGGCCGCCTTCGGATAGGCCACCACGGCGCGCAGCGCGCCCAGCGGCAGGTAGGGCTTCTGCGGCAGGAACAGGAAGCTGGCACCCTCCGGCAGGCTGACGCGCCCCTCGCCGTACGGCCACAAGCCGCCCAGAACGCGGAACACCGTGCTCTTGCCCGACCCCGAGGGGCCGGACAGCAGCACGGACTCGCCCGGGGCCAGGGCCAGGTCGACCGGCTGGACCAGCGCCCGGTCGTCCGGCAGGCGCACGCCGACTCTCGCCAGCGAAACTTCCGGCTGGGGCGCGCGCTCGTGCGCGATGCCGGAAGCTCCCTCGCGGCCCGTCCGCGCCAGGGTGGCGGTGAACCCGGTCAAGCGGTCGACCGTAGCCTTCCATTCGGCGAGGGTCGAGTAGGCGTTGACGAACCAGCTCATCGCCCCCTGCACCTCGCCGAAGGCCGACGCTGTTTGCATCAGCCCGCCGAGCTGGATCGCGCCCGAGAAGTAGCGCGGCGCCGCCACCACGACGGGGAACACGTTGGCGACCTGGCCGAAGCCCGCGGTGAACCAGGTCAGCCGCTTGGTGAATCGCATCACGTCGCGCCAGTTGGCGACGATGGCGGCGAAGCGGTCGCGCAGGCTGCCCAGCTCGTCGGCCTCGCCGCGGTAGAGCGCCACCCCCTCGGCGTTCTCGCGCACGCGCACCAGCGCGAAGCGGAAATCGGCCTCGTAGCGCTGGCGCTGGAAGTTGATGCCCACCAGCGGCCTGCCCAGCCGGTGCGCGATCCAGGTGCCGACGATCGAATAGAGCAGCGCCACCCAGACCATGTAGCCCGGCACGGCGATGCTCATGCCGCCGAGCGGGATCGTCAGCGTGCCCGAAAGCCCCCACAGGATGCCGAAGAACGAGATCAGCGTGACGACGTTGCTGAGCAGGTCGAGCGAGATGATCAGGGTCTGGTTCACGAACAGGCGCGCGTCGTCGGAGATGCGCTGGTCGGGGTTGTCGGTCGCGCCCTCGGCGAATTGCAGGCGGTAATAGGCCTGGCGGCCCAGCCAGTCGTTGAGGAACCGGTCGGTCAGCCAGCGCCGCCAGCGGATCTCGAGCATCTGGCGCAGATAGAGGCGATAGACGGCGATGACGATGAAGGCGGTGACCAGCAGCACGAAATACAGGAGCTGGCGCACGAACGTGTCGTAGTCCTTCTCCTGCAGCGCGTTGTAGAAGGCGTTGTTCCACTGGTTCAGCAGCACGCTGAGGTAGACCAGCCCCAGGTTCATGCCGACGATGACCGCGAGCAGCCCGCGCGCGGGCCAGCGCTCTTCCGAGAACCAGTAGGGACGGGCGAGCGCCCACAGATCGCGGAGGAACGGCTTGAACGCGGTCATGGGTTACGGCCCTTCTGCGGCGGCTGCTGCCAATGCGCTCCGAAGATCGCGGCCGGCAAGTTAATTCTCCGCAACGTCGTCCGCCGCCAGCCGGTCGATGCCCGCGCGGTCGGCGCGGTAGGGCAGCCACTCCTTCATGTGCGCGAGACCGAGGCGGTGGTAGAACGCGCGCGTCTTGTTCCAGTGCAGCACCCACAGATCGAGGCGCCCGCAGTCGCGGTCCTGGGCGATGCGCGCGAGGCGGGCCATCAGCCGGCGTCCCAGCCCGTGGCCGCGCGCCCATTCATGGACGAACAGGTCCTCGAGATAGATTCCGGGCCTGCCGGTCCAGGTCGAGTAGTTGTGGAAGAAGAGCGCGAAGCCGGCGGGCTTGCCGTCGAGCTCGGCGATGATCGCCTCGAAGCGCGGGCGCTCGCCCGTGCCGTGGCGGCGCAGGTCCGCGACCGTCGCCTTAACGGCGTCGGGCTCGTGCTCGTAGAGCGCCAGGCCCTTGACGAGGTCGAGCAGGGTTTGGGCGTCGTCCGGTCCGCTCTCGGCCAGGCGCGCGTTGCGTATCAATACGGTGGGCATTTTTCGTGTGGCGTGGTTGACAGGCGCGGGATCGAAGCTCGCCTGGAAGCCTAGCCCGCCGCGCCGGACGGGAAAAGCCGCGGGCGTTAGCGCCCGGGGCAGGCGAGCCAAGATTTTGCCCTAACCCTGCCGCGATCGTCTGGCACAAGAGCAATCCCCCGCCCGAACCAACCCTCAGTAGAAATCCGGAGGACACCGCGATGACGCTACGAGACAAGCGCGACATACCAGTCTCCACGACGAACCGCGCGTCGCTCGACCGGCTGGAGCAGGCGAGCGAACTGCTGCACGGCTACTTCAACGATCCGATCGCGGTGATCGACCAGGCGCTGGCGGAAGATCCCGATTTCGTCATGGGGCATTGCTTTCGCGCCGGGGTGCTGGCGACCACCTCGGACAAGCAGTTCGAGCCCGAATTGCGCAGGTCGGTCGACGCCGCGCGCGGCCTGTCGGCCAAGGCGAACGACCGCGAGTTGCGCCACCTGGCCGCGGCCGAGGCCTGGCTGGACGGCGACATGGCGCGGTCCAACCAGCTCTATGGCGGCATCCTGGTCGACTATCCGCGCGACCTCCTGGCGCTGCAGCTCGCGCATGTCGAGGACTTCTTCCTGGGACAGTCGTCGATGCTGCGCGACCGCGTCGCGCGCGTGACCGGCGACTGGGACAAGGACGTGCCGGGCTACGGCTACGTGCTGGGCATGCATGCCTTCGGCCTGGAGGAGATGGGCGACTACGCCCGCGCCGAGGAGCGGGGCAGGGCGGCGGTGGCCCAAAACCCGCGCGACCCCTGGGCGATCCATGCCGTGGCGCATGTGATGGAGATGCAGACCAGGCTGGCCGACGGCGTGCAATGGCTGACCGAACGCGCCGACGACTGGCGCCACGACAACGGCTTCGCCTTCCACAACTGGTGGCACCTCGCGCTCTATCATCTCGAGCGCGGCGAGGCGGACCGGGTGCTGGCGATCTACGACGCGTCGATCCGCCCCACGCGGTCGGACATGGTGCTGGAGATGATCGACGCCTCGGCCATGCTGTGGCGCCTCCACCTGCGCGGAATCGACGTGGGCAGCCGCTGGCGCTCGATCGCCGACAGCTGGGCGACGAAGGCGGACTATGCCAACTACGCCTTCAACGATGCCCACGCCATGATGGCCTTCATCGGCGACGGGCGCAGGGCGGCGGCGGACGAACTGCTGGCCACGGTGGTGAAAAGCGCCGCCCAGTCCGGCACCAACGGCATGATGGCGCGCGACGTCGGCGTGCCGGTGTGCCGGGCGCTCAGCGCCTTCGGCCGCGGCGATTACGCCACCACGGTGGACCTGCTGTTGCCCCTGCGCCCGATCGCGCACCGCTTCGGCGGCAGCCATGCGCAGCGCGACCTCTTGAGCCTGACCCTCATCGAGGCGGCGCTGCGGGCGAAGCAGGACCGGCTGGCCCGCGCGCTGCTGTCCGAGCGCATCGAGCTCAAGCCGCAAAGCCCGTTCGCCTGGGAGCTGGTTGCCCGCGCCCGCGACCTGGCCGGCGACAAGCCGGGCGCCACCCAGGCGCGGGGCGCGGCGCAAAGCCTGGCGCGGCCCCGCCCGGCGCGGGCCTCGGCATGAGGTAACATAATACCGCCATCGAGAAACCCCGGCCGGACGCTGCTTTCGCGTTGACACCGGCCGGGGCATCGCGTATTTCGACGCGCCTTAACCGGGCGGGGGAGGTCCCCCGCCCGTAATCTTTCCGGACCGGGTGCCATGGGAACCTATGTACTGAAGCCGGCCGAGGTCGAGAAGAAGTGGGTGGTGGTGGACGCCGACGGCGTCGTGCTCGGGCGGCTCGCGGCCGAGATCGCCAAGATCCTGCGCGGCAAGCACCGTGCCAGCTTCACCCCCCATGTCGACTGCGGCGACAACGTGATCGTGATCAATGCCGAGAAGGTCAAGCTGACCGGCAACAAGCTGCAGGACAAGAAGTTCTACTGGCACACCAACCATCCCGGCGGGATCAAGGAGCGGGCGGTCGGCCAGATCCTGGGCGGCAAGTACCCGGAGCGCGTGCTGACCAAGGCGGTCGAGCGCATGGTGCCGCGCGGCCCGCTGGGCCGACAGCAGATGCGCAACCTGCGCGTCTATGCCGGCGCCGCCCATCCGCACGAGGCGCAGCAGCCGGCGGTCGTGGACATCGCCAAGCGCAATCCGAAGAACAAGAGGAGCAGCGCGTAACATGGCCCAG
>JADLEG010000149.1 GCA_020846275.1 Alphaproteobacteria bacterium | reverse complement strand
GTGTCCTCGGTCATCATCGTCGGCGCGATGATCGCGGCCGGCCCGGCGGCGATCAGCTTCTCGAAGATCATGGGCTTCGTCGCGGTCATCCTGGCCTCGGTCAACATCTTCGGCGGGTTCATCGTGACCCATCGCATGCTGCAGATGTTCAAGAAGAAGACGAAGTAGCGGCGGACGGGGGACACGATCATGACCGAGAACCTTTCCGCGCTGCTCTACCTGGTCGCGGCGATCTGCTTCATCATGGCGCTGCGCGGGCTGTCCAGCCCAGTCACGGCGCGCGGCGGCAATCTCTACGGCATCGCCGGCATGGTGATCGCGATCGGCACCACGCTGGCCTCGCCGGGTGTGCTCAGCTTCGGCGTGATCCTGGTGGGCATCGTGATCGGCGGCGCGATCGGCGCGTTCATCGCCTATCGCATCCAGATGACGGCCCTGCCGCAGCTCGTCGCGGCCTTCCACTCGCTGGTCGGCCTGGCGGCGGTGTGCGTGGCGGCCGCCGCCTTCTACCTGCCCGAGGCCTACGGCATCGGCACCACCGGCCACATCAAGGTCGCGAGCCTGATCGAGATGGGGCTGGGCGTGGCGATCGGCGCCATCACCTTCACCGGGTCGATCGTGGCGTTCCTCAAGCTCCAGGCCCTGATCACCGGCAAGCCGCTGGTCTTCCCGATGCAGCATCCGCTGAACGCGGCGATCGGCATCGGCATCATCCTGGCGATCGTCTGGCTGTGCATGGGCCAGTCGGCGCTGGCGTTCTGGGTGCTGGTGATCCTGTCGCTGGCGCTGGGCTTCCTCTTGATCCTGCCGATCGGCGGCGCCGACATGCCGGTCGTGATCTCGATGCTCAACTCGTACTCGGGCTGGGCCGCGGCGGGCATCGGCTTCACGCTGCACAACGACCTCTTGATCGTGACCGGCGCGCTCGTGGGATCGTCGGGCGCGATCCTCAGCTACATCATGTGCAAGGGCATGAACCGCTCGATCTTCAACGTGATCCTGGGCGGGTTCGGCGGCGAGACGGCGGGGCCGGCGGGCGGCGCGGGTGCGGCGGCCGACCGCACGGTCAAGTCGGGCAGCGCCGACGACGCGGCCTTCATCATGAAGAACGCCAGCTCGGTCATCATCGTGCCGGGCTACGGCATGGCGGTGGCGCAGGCCCAGCACGCGCTGCGCGAGATGGCGGACCTTCTGAAGAAGGAAGGCGCCACGGTGCGCTACGCCATCCACCCGGTGGCGGGCCGCATGCCCGGCCACATGAACGTGCTGCTGGCCGAGGCCAACGTGCCCTATGACGAGGTGCTCGAGCTCGACGAGATCAACCGCGACTTCGGCCAGACCGACGTGGCCTTCGTGATCGGCGCCAACGACGTGACCAACCCGGCCGCGAAGTCGGATCCCAAGAGCCCGATCTACGGCATGCCGATCCTGGACGTGGAAGCGGCCAAGACCGTCTTGTTCGTCAAGCGCTCGATGGCCACCGGCTATGCCGGCGTCGAGAACGAGTTGTTCTACCGCGACAACACGATGATGCTGTTCGGCGACGCCAAGAAGGTCTGCGAGGACATCGTCAAGGCGATCGGCGGCGGCGGGCATTAGTCGCGGGGCTGCGCCTGCCGAATTCGATGTTGGTGCAGCCGATCGGACCGGAGCTGCCGACGCTCCTGGCGTGCAAGCCCGTCGAGTCGAAGTAGCGCTCGCGCCCTGTGAAGTGGCGGCGGCCGGATCGTCCTGTCCGGCCGCCGCCAGGATGCGTCAGCCCGCTCGCCGGCGGCGACGCTCCAAGGCCAAGCCCAGCCCCAGCGCCAGCAGCGCGAGGCTCGCCGGCTCGGGCACGTCGCCACCACCACCGCCGTCCCCGCCGCCGCCGCCCTGGTTGCCATTGAAGGGCGCAATGGTGACCTGGGTCGAGGCAAGATTGCCGCTGAACAGCAGGTTGCCGACGTCGCCGAACTGCTGGAAGACGCCTTGCACCGTGTCGCCGATATTGCCCAGCGCCTGCGTCAAGGTTTCGGTCAGGCCGGCGAAGGGAATGTTGTTGTCGAGGCGAAACTCGCGCATGAACAGGATGTCGACGCCGCCACCCAGGTTGCTGGCGTTGACTTCCGCATAGATGTCGCTGACCCCGGCGCCGCCCTGGCGGCTGTAGCCGCCGAACAGGTCGCTGCCGAAGGAGACCGTGACGCCGTTGATGGTAAGCGTCGCGCTGACGACGGGGCTAGCAAAGGTGCCGGCGCCGAACTGGCTGCCGCCACGAAGATCGGCCGAGGTGGCCGTCGTGACCAGCGATCCCACGGCCGTATCGAACCGGTAGGTCGCCGTGAAGGCCTGGCCGGCAAGCTCGTTGCCGCTGAACTGGTCCTGGATGCCGAACGCTCCAGCGGTGCCGACGTCCCCCGAGCTGACCGTGCCCGTCCATGTCACGTCGATCAGCGCCGCTTTCGCGGGCGTTACGGCGAACGCCATGGCCGCCGCTGCCCAAAATACCTTCGTCTTGTTCATGAGTTCTCTCCCTGAGTGAATGCGCTTCTATACGCGTCAGGGTGCGAGGCTAGGGATTTCGACAAATCCCCGCCACTCCAAGACGGCACTGTCGGTCGATTTGACGAATGCTGTAAAGCGACTGTCGCCCGGCTTTACAGTCGAGGTTCAGGCGAGGCGCGCAAGCAGCGCGATCAGCTCGCTCTGGCGGTGCGTCCGGGTCTTGCTTAGGACGATCTTCAGGCGCTGACGGGCATGGGCCGTGGAGATGTTCAAGATCTCGGCGGCTTCTTCAACGGTCTTGCCGGCGCTGAGCGCGGCCGCCAGCTCGGCCTCCTTGGGCGTCAGGCCGAACACGCCGCGGATCGCCGCCGCATCGGGGCGGGACGCGCGATCGAGATCGGTGACCACCAGGATGGCGACCGATGGCGCCATCAGGCTCTGCCGCGCGCGGTCGAGCGGCATCGCGCGCGCGATCAGCGCGTGCCTGCCGGACGGCCGGTGCAGGATGGCGGCGGGCGGCGCCGGCAGGTCGGACGGGCGCTCCCCCGCGGTGGCGATGCCGACGACGCGGTCGAGCATGGCCTGGTCGTTGGCATAGGACGCGACCAGGTGCCGGCCGCGCACCTGAAGCCCGTCGCCCGGCACGAAGCCGGGGCTGGTCGCGGTGGCCCTCCCCTGGCGGTCGAGCAGGACCGCGTGGTGCCCGACCCGGGCCAGCGTGGCCATCTGGTCGTCGAGCGCCATCGACCAGGTCAGCCTTGCCGCGTTGGTCGCCGCGCGCAGATGGGGCAGCATCTCGTCGAGCTTCTCGACCTCGCTGCGCTCGAACGGGCCGCGATCGCCGCGCTTCAGGCTGAGCACGATGGGGGCCGGCCGGTCGGCCAGGCACGCGACCGCGTGCCAGCCCAGCCGGTGCTTGCGCAGATAGCGGTAGAAGGGGTCGCGGCGGATCTCGTCCTCGGTGAAATGGCGCGCGTCGGCCAGGAATCCCTCGCCGACGCCCGCGCGCACGCGCTGCTCGCGCGGATCGAAGTTGAGCCCGTTGGCGAAATAATCCGCGACATAGTCGCGGATGCCGATGCTCTCGACCAGCGTGTCGCGGGTGGCCGGTCCGAAGATCAGCGTCGCGCCGTCTGCGTCCAGCGACCCGGCGATAGCCTCCAGCGCCGAGGGCCAATCCTCGGGATGGAGCGCCGCGTCGAAGAACCGGTCGATTGCCGTGTCGCGTGTCATATCCGTTCCGGCGCGGCAGCCTGCGCGGCCCTGCCGCGCGCGGGCACTCCCATTTGGTAGGGCCGGCGCGGCCGGTCAGCGGGGCGGTTCGGCCTCGGCAATCCGCTGCAACAGCGCGATCAGCTCGCTTTGCCGGTGCGTATCCGACTTGTCGAAGAGGATCTTCAACCGCTGGCGGGCGTGGGCCACCGTGATGGAAAGCGCCTCCGCCGCCTGCTCGACGGTATCGCCGGCGGCGAGGCGAAGCGCCAGCTCGGCCTCCTTCGGCGTCAGCCCGAAGGCCGCGCGCAGCGTCTCCTGCGCCGGCTGCCGCATCGCTTCGAGGTCCGTCACCAGCAGGATCGCGACCGCCGGCGCCAGCAGGCTGCGCCGCGCCCCGTCCAGCGGCATGGCGCGCAGGACCAGCGGCCGCTTGCCGGACGGGCGATGCAGCGCGATGGCGGGGGGCGGCGGCAGCTGCGAGGGCGCGTCGGGGGCCGATGCGACGGCCACGAGCAGATCGAGGCTCTTCTGGTCGGCGGGGAACGAGGCGCACAGCACACCCGCCTTGACGGTCAGCCCGTCGCCGAGCGCCAGGTCCGCGCCGACGTTGGCCACGCGGCCATGGCGATCGATCAGCAGGCCGCGATGGCCCAGCCTCTCGAGCGTCGCCACCTGGTCGTGCAGCGCCAGCCCCCAGGCATGGCGCGCCGCCGCCGTCGCCCAGCGCAGATGCGGCAGGGTGCGGTCGAGCGCCTCGATCTCGTGTTGTTCGAACGGCCCGGTGCGCGCGCGGCGCTTCAGGCTCAGGACCACCTCGTCGCTGCCGTCCGCCAGGCAGGCGGCGGCATGCCAGCCGAACCCGACCGGTCGCAGGAACTCCTGATAGAACGGGCTGTGGGCGATCTCGTCCGCCGAGAAGTGACGGAAGTCGTTCTGAAACCCCTCGGCGGTGGTTGGCCGCACCCGTCCCTCGCGCGGGTCGATCGGCGCGCCGCGGGCGAAATACTCGGCGACGATCGGCTGGATGGAGAGGCTCTCGGCGACCGTCGGACGGGTCGAGGCGCCGAACACCAGCGTGGCCCCGTCGGCGCCCAGCGCGCTGGCAATATCGTCCAGGGCCGACGGCCAGTCGTCGGGGTTCAGGGCGGCACTGAAGAACCGGTCTATCGCGTTTTCATATGCCATGGCCTGCGCGCGCCGGAGCGACCCTAGGGCGGGGCCGTGCGGGGCCAATACTCCCACCTGGGAGTGCGGCGGGCAAACCGGCGCCCCGGGTCGCGACACGGCCCATCCGGGTCATGGCGGGGCCGATGCAAACCCCGGGCCCGTTGCATCAGGACCGAGGAAGCGCGCAGACCGGCAGGCAGGGGCGGCGGCCGACCGTCCTGGCCGGCCGCCGCCGCGTCGCGCCCTCAATCGATATCGAGGCCGAGGGCGAGCTTGCCGGCCAGCTCGCGCTGCTGGCGCGCGGGCAGGGGATGGAACCGCGCGGCCTGCAGGTCGCGGAAGAGCTGCTCCAGCCGGTGCGGCCGCTGATAGGCCTGGCCGCCGCCCAGCTCCAGCGCCCGCTCCGCCACCGCCATCAGCGCGCGCACCACGTTGGCGCGGCCGAGGAACACGCGGTTGGTGGTCTCGGGGCAGGGCGGGCCCTCGGCCGCCTGCAGCATGTCGGCCAGCGCCATGCGCGCGGCGGCAAGCTCGGTCTCCAGCTCGCCGACCTGGTCGATCAGGGTCGCGCTGGCGGGCTTGAGCCGCGCAGCGCCCACGGCCACGTCGCGCATCGATTCGGCGACGGCGTAGTAGACCGAGTAGACCAGCGGGATCGCGACCATCGACACCATGTGGAACAGCGGGTGCCACTTGCCGCGCGGGCGCTTGGCGCCGACCGCCGCGTCGGCGACGAAGAATCCGTCCAGGCGGATGGCGCCCGAGCCGGTGCCGCGCATGCCCATGGCTCGCCAGGACTGCTCGACCGTGACCTCCTTGGCCGTCAGCGGCACCATGAAGTGCAGCACCGTCGGGCCGGCCTGGGGATCCTGGTAGATCGCGCTGGTGTTGAGCAGGTCGCCGGCGGGCGAGCCGCTGGCGAACGCCTTGACGGCATCGATCACGAAGCCGCCCTCGCCGCGCCGCGCCGTGCCGGCGCTGTCGAGCCAGTCCGAGCCGCCGCTGGAGATCAGCGTCAGCTGCTCGCGCGCGATCCGCCCCAGCACGGCGTCGACCGGCGCCTTCTGGTGCTGGCGCCGCCAGGCGAGCAGCGCCACGACATGGGTGTGCATCGCGAAGGCGAGCGCCGTCGACGGGCAGGCGCCGGCGAGCTGGTGCAGCAGCCGCGCCAGATCGGCGATGGCAAGCCCGTCGCCGCCCAGATCGGCCGGAACGGCGGCCGACATCAGCCGCGCCGCCTTCAGCGCCGCGAAGTTCTCGGCGACGAAGCAGTCCTCGGCGTCATGCGCCGCCGCGCGCTCGGCGAAGCCTGGCAGCAGCGCTGCCAGCCGTTCCTGCGCGGTCTGCAAGGTCTTGGCGGTGGATGTCATGTCGGTCCTCCTCAACTTGCGCTTTGGGGGCGTTCGGGGAGGGCGATATGCCCGGATCGGCGCCGGGCCCTCAAGTTTAATAACTGAACTGGCCGGCCGGCCCCTTCTGTGGTTCGATGGCGGCATGGGCGCGGGATACGGCCAGTTCTGCCCGGTCGCCAAGGCGACCGAGGTGTTCGCCACGCGGTGGACGCCGCTGGTGCTGCGCGAATTGATGTCGGGCGAGCGGACCTTCAACGACATCCATCGCGGCGTGCCGCTGATGTCGCGCGCGCTGCTGGCCGAACGCCTGCGCCAGCTCGAGGAGAACGGGCTGCTCGAGCGCCGCGGCCGGCCGGACGGGACCGGTCACGATTACGTGTTGACCCGCGCGGGGGACGCGCTGCGCCCGATCGTCGACCAGCTCGGCCGCTGGGGCCTGGTGCACGGGCGCGACCGGCTGGCGCCGGCCGAGAACGATCCGCTGGTGCTGATGTGGGGCTTGCGACGGCGCGTCGACCGCGCGGCGCTGCCGCCGCGCCGCGTGACGGTGCGGTTCGAATTCTCCGCCCTGCCGGCCAACCGGACGCGGATGCGCCTGTGGTGGCTGGTGCTGGAGCGACGCGACGTCGACGTGTGCCGCAAGGATCCCGGCTTTCCCGTCGACGTTACGGTCGCTGGCCGCATCGACGCGCTGGTGCAGGTCTACCTTGGCCACAAGACTTGGCCCGAGGTCGCGGGCCGCGCGCTCAAGATCGACGGAGAGCGCGAGGTGACGCGCAGCCTGGCCTCGTGGCTGCGGCTCGACCAGGTGATCGGGCGCGACCTGCCGGTCGTGCCGTTGACCGCGTCCTGACGCCTCAGGCCGCCATCCAGCTGCCGTGCAGCCCGTGCGGCACGCGCCGCGGCAGGTGGATCGTCGCCACTGGCGCCGCCGCGATGTCCCGCGCGTCCAGCAGCACGAAGTCGCTGCGGTCGCTCGCACGGTCATAGACGAAGGTCATGACCCAGCCATCCTGCTCGCCGCTGCGGCCCGGGCGCGGGGCGAAGACGGGCTCGCCTGCCTCCTTGCCAGGACCGAATTCGTGCACGGCCACCGCGTCCGCCTTGCGATCGAAGGCGGCGATGGCGCCGTGGCCGACGGGCGCCCTTTCGCCTACCCCTGCACCGCGTAGCCGCCGTCCACCGGGATGGCCGTGCCGGTCACGAAATCGGACGCGGGTGAGGCCAGGAACACGGCGATGCCCGCCATGTCGGCGGGCGTGCCCCAGCGGCCGGCCGGCGTGCGGGCCGTCACGCGATCCTCCAGTCCCGCCACGTCCTTGCGCGCGCGCTTGGTCAGGTCGGTGTCGATCCAGCCCGGCAGCACGGCATTGACCTGGATGTTGTCCTTGGCCCAGGCGCAGGCCATGGCGCGGCTCATCTGCACGATGCCGCCCTTGCTGGCGGCATAGGCCGTGGTGAAGGACGCGCCGAAGATCGACATCATCGAGCCGATGTTGATGATCTTGCCGCCGCCGGATTTCACCATCGCCGGATAGGCCGCCTGGCTCAGCACGAAGGCGCTGGTCAGGTTGGTGGTCATCACCGTCTCCCATTCCGACAGCGCGTATTCCTGGGGCTGCTTGCGGATGTTCATGCCGGCATTGTTGACCAGGATGTCGAGCCTCCCGAACTGCTTGACCGCATCGGCCACCAGCGCGCGACAGGAATGCTCCTTCGTCACGTCGACGCCGAAGGCGACCGCCTTGGCGCCCAGCTTCTCCAGCGCCTTCACCGCCGCGGCGTTCTTGTCCTTGTCGCGGCCGGCGACCGCGATCGCGGCCCCCGCGTCGGCCAGGCCTTTGGCCATGCCCAGCCCGATGCCGCCGTTGCCGCCGGTGACGATCGCCACCCGGCCCTTCAGGTCGAACATGCTCATGCGTTTTCCCCCGTCGCGTCGCGTGCCTCATCCTTCGACAAGCTCAGGATGAGGCCAACAGTAAGATCCTCATGCTGAGCTTGTCGAAGCATGCGAGCCGCTTCCAACACAAAAGCCGCGCCGGGTGTTCCCCTACGCGGCTTTTCGGTGCCGATGGTGCCGCCGGTCGGGCCGGCGGCGGCAGGCCTAGTAGCCCTCGCGCTCCATCCGCTTGCGCAGCAGCTTGCGGTAACGGCGTACCGCTTCCGCCTTCTCGCGCGCACGACGCTCCGAGGGCTTCTCGAAGTTACGGCGCAGCTTCATTTCCCGGAAAATGCCCTCGCGCTGCATCTTCTTCTTCAGCGCGCGCAGGGCCTGATCGACGTTGTTGTCGCGAACCAGTACTTGCACGGTCGACACGTCTCCTTGCGGGTTCCCGATCAGCTTTCATCAAGCTGAAACAACCGGTTCACGCCGACCTCTGCCGGCGCGTTGGCGCGGTGGATAGCACAGGCAAGCGGCTGATGCAAATGCGGGATTGCCCTCAATTTCCGCACGCCCCCGCAGTCCCGCCGGGGTGGCAGTCGCACCCGGCATTGGGAGGGGCTCGCAGGGATGCCGTATCATCGCGCCCGGCCCATGTCCCAACCCACCCTGCCGCCGACCGTGCCGCTGTGGCTGTTAACCCTGCTGACCTTCAGCGGGACGCTCGCCATGCACATCTTCGTGCCGGCCCTGCCGCAGGCCGCGGCCGACCTGGGCGCCGGGATCGGCGCCATGCAGATGACGGTCAGCCTCTACATCTTCGGCCTGGCGGTGGGGCAGCTCATCTACGGCCCGATCTCCGACCGGTTCGGCCGCCGGCCGACGCTGATGGCGGGGCTGACGATCTACGTGGTGGCCGGCCTGGCCGCGGCGCTGTCGACCGGGGTGAATGCGCTGATCGCCGCGCGTCTGTTTCAGGCGCTCGGCGGCTGCGCGGGGCTGGTGCTGGGCCGCGCCATCGTGCGCGACCTGGCCGCGCCGGGCGAGGCGGCCCGGCGCATCGCGCTGATGAACCTGATGACGACCCTCGGCCCGGGCCTGGCGCCGATGGTCGGCGGCGCGCTGACCACGACGCTCGGATGGCGGTCGATCCTGTTCTTCCTGAGCCTCCTCGGCGTCGTCAATTTCCTGCTCACCTGGCGCCTGCTGCCCGAAACCAGCCAGGGCGCATCGACGACCGACCTGCGCAGCCTGTCGCGCCACTACCGCCAATTGCTGACCTCGCCGAGCTTCCTCGGCTACGCGATCGGCGGCGGCTTCGCGACCACGTCGATGTTCGCCTTCATCGCGTCGGCGCCGTTCGTATTCACCCACCAGCTCAACCGTCCGACCCAGGAGGTCGGCATCTATCTCGGCATCCTGATCGCCGGGGTGTGGCTGGGCAGCATGCTGGCGAGCTACCTGATCCCGCGCCGCCCGATCGCGCAGCTCCTGGTGCAGTCGAATCTGGCCAGCGTGGTGGCGGGCTTCGGCTTCCTCGCCTTCGCGTGGACCGACCAGCTCAGCGTCGTCGCGGTGGTGGGCTGCCTGTTCGTCTACTCGGTGGGCGTCGGGGTGGCGGCGCCGACGGCGCTGGGCCAGGCGATCAGCGTCAACCCCCAGGTCATCGGATCGGCCTCGGGCCTTTACGGCTTCACCCAGATGACGATCGGGGCGGTCTGCACCGCGGTCGCCGGGCTGGGCGACAATCCGGCCCTGTCGACCGCGATCGTGCTGGCGGCGGCCTGCGTCCTCGCCCAGGGCGCCTTCTGGATCGCGCAGCGTCCGCGGCGCCGCTGAACGCGGCGGCCGGGTTTTTCCCCGGCCCGGCTTTACCCTGGGCCGGGGCCGCTCCATATTGAATGCCATGGCCATTCTCAAGATCGCCCGCATGGGCCACCCTGTCCTGCGCCGGCGCGCCGACGAGGTCGCGGATCCGACCGCGCCCGAGATCCGCCGACTGGCCGAGGATATGCTGGAGACGATGCGCGACGCGCCGGGCACCGGCCTGGCGGCACCGCAGGTGCACGTGCCGCTGCGCGTGGTCATCTTCGAGGTGGCCGAGGCGCGCGCCGAGCGCGAGAAGTCCCAATCCGTGCCGCTGACGGTGATGGTCAACCCGGTGATCGAGCCGCTGGACGATGCGCGCGCGCTGGGCTGGGAGGGCTGCCTCAGCGTACCGGGCCTGGCCGGCATGGTGCCGCGCCACGAGCGCATCCGCTACCGCTTTCGGACGCTCGGCGGCGAGACCGTGGAGCGCGAGGCCGAGGGCTTCCATGCCCGCGTCGTGCAGCACGAGTGCGACCACCTCGACGGCGTGCTCTATCCGCAGCGCATGGACGACCTGTCGCTGCTGGTCTTCACCGAGGAGCTGAAGCACGGCGCGCCCCGGCCGAAGGGGGCCCCGGCCGAGGCCGAGGGCCGGACGGCGGAAGAAGTGGAGGAGACCGCGTCATGACCGACCGCGAATCCGAACCCGATATCCGCGACACGATCATCGACAAGGCGCTGCCGCACGTTGCCTTCGACGGCTGGACGGTGACGGCGCTCGCCGCCGGCGCGCGCGACGCGGGACTCGACGCCGCGCGGGCCGAGCTTGCCTTTCCCAACGGCGTGATCGAGGCGATCCGGCATTTCAGCCAGCGTCTCGACCAGCGCATGCTCGACGCGCTGGCCCAGCGCGACCTCAAGGCGATGAAGATCCGCCAGCGCATCGCCGCGGCGGTGATGGCGCGGCTCGAACTCGCCCAGCCCCACCGCGAGGCGGTGCGCCGCTCGCTGGCGGTGCTGGCGCTGCCGCACAACGCGCCGGTCGCGCTGGGGCTGCTCTACCGCACGGTCGACGCGATGTGGCACGCGGCCGGCGACACGGCGACCGACTTCAACTTCTACACCAAGCGGGGTCTGCTGGCCGGCGTCGTCTCCGCCACCACGATCTACTGGCTCAACGACGACAGCGAGGGCCAGGCCGACACGCGCCATTTCCTCGACCGCCGCATCGCCGAGGTGATGGAAGTGCCGAAGCTGCTCGGCCGCATCGGCAAGCTCGGCGAAGCCCTGCCCTGGCCGTGGAAGGTCATGCGGCGGCACGGCTGATCGGATTTCAAAGGGGGCACGATGCCCTGGTTCGATTTTCTGCGCGCGCGACGGTCGCCGACCCCGGCGGCGCCGTCGCAGGACGGACGCGAGACGCAGGACGGCGCAGTGCGCCTCGGCCCCGGCGCGCCGTTCGATCCCCGCACGCGACGCTTCCGCAACCCGCCCAGCAGCCCGCGCCGGCCCGAGGACGAGAAGGCCTGGCGCGCCTTCATGAAGCGGCGCATGGGCGACCGCACGGTTCCCGACATTCCCGCGGGCCATTCGCTTTCGCTCGAACGGACCCTGGCGGGGCTGCGCGCGCATCACGGGATCGATTCGATCACCTGGATCGGCCATGCCTGCTTCCTGCTGCGGCTGGGCGGCGCCACGATGCTGCTCGATCCCTATCTCAGTGCGGTGGCGGGCCCGCGCGGCCTGGGGCCGCGGCGCTTCGTGCCGCCGGCGCTCGCCGCCGACCGCCTGCCGCCGATCGACCTGCTGGCGGTGTCGCATAACCACTACGACCATCTCGACCTCAAGGCGATCCGCGCGCTTCCGGGCAAGCGGCATATGACGGTGGTGGTGCCGATCGGCCTCGGCGCCTATTTCACGCGGCGGGGCTACCGCGACGTGCGCGAGCTGGACTGGGGCCGGCAGACGGCGCGCGACGGGGTGACGGTAACGGCGGTGCCGGCGGTGCATTTCTCCAAGCGCACGCCGTTCGACCGCAACCGCAGCCTGTGGGCCGGCTTCGCGATCGAGGGCGCGGGCCGGCGCGTCTACTTCGCCGGCGACAGCGCCTATGGCCCGGTATTCGCCGAATGGGGCGAGCGCCTGGGCGGCTTCGACCTTGGCCTCGTGGGCATTGGCGCCTATGAGCCGCGCGCGCTGATGGTGGCCAGCCACACCAGCCCCGAGGAGGCGGTGGCGCTTGGCCGCGACCTCGGCTGCCGCGCGCTGGTGGGCATGCACTGGGGCACGATCAAGCTGACCGACGAACCGCCCTTCGAGCCGCCCGGCCGCTTCCGCGCCGCCGGCCGCGAGGCGGGCTACGCGGCGGAGGACCTGTGGGTCATGAAGATCGGCGAGACGCGCGCGATCCCGTCGCGTCGCGGGGAGAATTGAGGTCGGCCCGAAGAGGGTTGACCATGAAAGAAAGGGGACTTCACGACAACCGAAGCCATCCTTCGACAAGCTCAGGATGAGGAAACGGGCGGCGGCGCCAAGTCACCCTCATCCTGAGCTTGTCGAAGGATGGCGTCAGGGCGCCTTATTCACCCACGTCACGTGCCCCATCTTGCGGCCCGGCCGCGCCTCGGCCTTGCCGTAGAGATGCAGCTTCGCCGTCGGGTCTTTCAGCAATTCGAGCCAGGTTTCGGCTTCGTCGCCGATCAGGTTCTTCATCACCGCCGGCACGTGCGCGACCGAGCCCAGCGGCAGGCCCGCGACCGCGCGCACGCACTGCTCGAACTGGCTGGTCAGGCAGGCGTCGATGGTCCAGTGGCCCGAGTTGTGCGGGCGCGGCGCGATCTCGTTGACCAGCACCGCGCCCTCGCGCGCGACGAACATCTCCACGGCCAGCAGGCCCACCACGTCGAGCTTCTCGGCCAGCAACCTCGCCAGGCGGTCGGCCTCGGCGGCGACCTGGGCGGGGATCGGCGCGGGTGCGATGGTCTCGTCCAGGATGTGATGCCTGTGCCGGTTCTCGACCGCGGGATAGGCCAGCATCGCGCCGTCCACGCCGCGCGCGACGATGACCGAAATCTCGCGCTCGAATGCAACCCAGGCCTCGACGATGCCTTCATCGGCTTTCATCGCGCGCCAGGCTTCGTCGGGCCGCGCGTCGCGGTCCAGCTTCACCTGGCCCTTGCCGTCGTAGCCCATGCGCGCGGTCTTCAGCACCGCCGGCGCGCCGAGGTCGGCAAGCGCGCGGGCCACGTCCTGCGGGCCGCGCACGGCATGGAACAGCGTCGTCGGCGCGCCGACGGAGTTGCAGAACGTCTTCTCCTTGATGCGATCCTGCGCGATCGCCAGCACCTCCGGCCCGGGCCGCACCGGCACGCGCTTCGCCAGATGGCGCAGCGCGTCGGCCGAGACGTTCTCGAACTCGGAGGTGACGACCTGCACCTCGGCGGCGAAGCGGTCGAGCGCCTGGCGGTCGTCGTAGGGTGCGATCGTCGCGCCGGCGCAGACCTGTTCGGCCGGGCTGTCGCGCTCGGGCGTGAAGACGTGGCAGCGATAGCCGAGCCGCGCGGCGGCCAGCGCGGTCATGCGGCCCAACTGCCCGCCGCCGAAGATGCCGATCGTGCTGTTGGGCGGAAGCGGCGCGGTACGCGTCACCGCTTGTTCTTCGGCGCGTCCGACGGCGCGTCGGCGACCGCCTCGGTCCGCGCCTTGCGCCAGGCGTCGAGCTTCTTCTGCACCGCCGCGTCGCCCAGCGCGACGACGGACGCGGCGATCAGCGCCGCGTTGATCGCGCCCGGCTTGCCGATCGCCAGCGTTCCCACCGGCACGCCGGCCGGCATCTGCACGATCGACAGCAGGCTGTCCATACCTTTGAGCGCCGCGCTCTCCACTGGCACGCCGAAGACCGGCAGCGTCGTCAGCGACGCGGTCATGCCCGGCAGGTGCGCGGCGCCGCCCGCGCCGGCCACGATCGCGAGGAGGCCGCGCTCGCGCGCGCTCTCGGCGTAGCGCACCATGCGGCGCGGCGTGCGATGGGCCGACACGATGCGCGCCTCGTAGGCAACGCCGAGCTCGTCGAGCGTGGCGGCGGCGTGGCGCATCGTCTCCCAGTCGGACTGGCTGCCCATGATGATGCCGACGACGGGTTTCTTCTTGGCCATGCCGTCCCTTGCTTCCGCCGGGTGCCCCGGGAAGCGGCGCATTATAGGGACGGTCCGCGCCCGCGCAACCGAACGCGCCGAAGGAAATATGAACAAAGTTCATTAGACCGCCGCAGTCCGGACACCTAGAATCCAGCGGGTCAGGATGAAGCCTCGCGCGCCGGCGGAGCATCGATGGCCGACAGCGGCGATCCCCGGATTGACGGCCTGATCTTGCGGCGCCTGTTCGCCTACTGGGAATCCTGTCGCCGCGGCCAAGTGTATCCGCGGCGCGCCGATTTCGATCCCCTGGCGATCCCCGAACTGCTGCCGCATCTCTTCCTGATCGACATCGAACATGGCGCCGATCCGCGCTTCCGCATCCGCCTGTCCGGCACCTTCATCGATTCGGTCTTCGCGCGCTCCTCCGCGTCGCGCTACCTCGACGATTCGCCGATCAACCGCCGCGAGCCCAAGCGGCTGGACGTCTACCGCCGCGTGGCGCAGTCCGGGCGGCCCGAGGCGTCGCACACCAGCTTCGTCGACGATCAGGGACGCCGCTACGCCTACGAGCGGCTGCTGCTGCCGCTGGCGGTGGACGACCCGGCGCGGGTCGACATGATCGTCGGCGCGCTCGCCTTCGATGCGCCGGTGCCAAGCCCCACGCCGGGTCTGCGCGATCGCTGAGCCGCCGCGGGCGAGCCGCCTGATAGACTCGCCAACCCCAAGCTGCTAGCTTCCGCCGCCGTTTTCGCCCCGACCGCGCAAGGCCTTGAATGTCAACGCAATCCGCCCTGATCACGATCATGATCCGCGCCGCGCGCAAGGCCGCGCGCGGGCTGGTGCGCGACTTCGGCGAGGTCGAGCAGTTGCAGGTCTCGCGCAAGGGGCCGGCCGATTTCGTGTCCAATGCCGACCTCAAGGCCGAGAAGACCCTGCGCGAGGAGCTGGAGCGCGCGCGGCCGGATTTCGGCTTCCTGATGGAGGAGAGCGGCGCTTCGAAATCGGGCGACGGGCGCCACCGCTTCATCGTCGATCCGCTCGACGGCACCACCAATTTCCTGCACGGCCTGCCGCATTTCGCGGTCTCGATCGGCGTCGAGCGCGACGGCGAGCTGATCGCCGGCGTGGTCTACGAGCCGACGCGCGACGAGATGTTCTGGGCCGAGAAGGGGCAGGGGGCGCATCTAAACGACCGCCGCCTGCGCGTGTCGGCGCGCGAGCAGATGCGCGACGCGGTGATCGCCACCGGCATTCCCTTCATGGGCAAGGGCAGCGACCCCGGCCATCGCCACTACCTGGGACAGATGGCGGCGGTGATGGGCCAGGTGGCGGGCATCCGCCGCTGGGGCACCGCCTCGCTCGACCTCGCCTATGTCGCGGCCGGGCGGTTCGACGGGTTCTGGGAGATGCACCTGTCGCCCTGGGACATGGCGGCGGGCATCGTGCTGGTGCGCGAGGCGGGCGGCTTCGTGTCGGAGGTCGACGGCGGAAACAAGATGCTGGACAGCGGCGCGATCCTGGCCTCGAACGATCGGCTGCACCAGGAGTTGAGCCAGGTCTTGCGCCGGGCCAAGCCCGTATAATCGCGCAGCGCCTTCATTCTAAGCCCCTGCGACTCAAGGCTGTTGTACGGTTATCCCCATTTCGCTATGGTGCCGCTCGGACGCGCCGCCGCTGGGTCGGGCGGCAGGCCGCCGCGTCCGAAAGGTCGCCGACGCATGAACCATTCCGGCTTCGCGCCGTCGCTGCTCGCGATCGTGCTTGCCGCGTCCCTCGGGATTCCGTCCGTCCAGGCGCAGGTCGACCCGCGCCAGGGCTACGGCGCCTACCGCGGCCAGGTGATCGTCGATACCTCGGTGCTGGACCAGCTCGGCCGCGATCCCTATGGGCGCGCGCTCGGCGCTGCGCCAAATTACGGCGGGGCCCCGCCGATGCCGGCGTCGCGCGTGGCGCCCGTGCAAGCGACCGGCCTGCTGCCGCCCCCCGGTCCCGGTGAATTGCAGAAGCGCCAAGCCGAGATAAACGCCGCCGTCAGCCGGGTTTCGCCGACCGCGCAAGCGCCTGCCGAGCCGGCACCGCCCAAGGCTGCGAGCAAGCCCGCGCCCAAGCAGGCCCAGGCCAAGCCCGCGAAACCGCCGAAGCAGGCCGCCGCCAAGGCGCCCGCGCCCAAGCCAGCCGAGCCCAAACCGGCACAGCCCAAGCCCGCTGCGGCGAAGCCGGAGCCCAAGCCGGCTGCCAAGGCGCCGGCGATGGCAGCCACGAGCGCTGCGGCGCCGCCAGCGCCGCCCCCCGCCACCCCGACATCGGCCGCGCCGCGCCCGGCTGTAACTGCGCCGCCGGCGCCGTCGGTGCCGGCGCGCACCGCCGCGCCCGCCTACCAGCCGGCGCCCGCGGTAGCGCCGCCTGCGGTCGCAACGCCCGTGGTTCCGCCGCCGGCACCGCCGGCAGCACCTCCACCGGCCACGCCCAGCGTGGCGGCGAGCGCGCCGACGACCCCGCCCTTGCCGCCGGTGCCCGGAGCCTCCGACACGACTGCCACTGCGGCAGCACCGGTCGCGCCCGAGCCCACGCCGCCTGCGCCGCCGCCGGTCCCGCCGGCAGCGGCTCCATCCGCGCCCGCAACGCCAGCCGCTTCGGCGCCGCAGATGCGGGTGCGCGTGCCGCCCGCGACCACCGCCAGCGCGCCGTCGGCGCCGGCCATGCCGCCCTTGTCCGCGACCACGCCGTCGCTGCCCGGGCGCAGCGCCACGACCTTGGCCGCCGCGCCAAGCCCGCCGCCGGCGCCGCCGCCCGCCGCCCAGAGCGAGAATGCCGCCGCCCCCGCGACCGGCCCCATCGCGGCCGGCAAGGCTGTCGCGCGGGTGCAGTTCCCGACCGGCTCCTCCGATCTGCCGGAAGGGGCCAAGTCCGCGCTGAAGTCGATGGCCGATCGCATGAACCGCGACGCCGACATGCGCGTGCAGCTGCTGGCCTATGCCGGTCCGCGCGAGGACACGGCCAGCCAGGCGCGCCGCCTGTCGCTGTTCCGCGCGCTGGCCGTGCGGTCTTACCTGATCGAACAGGGCATCCGCAGCACGCGCATGGACGTGCGCGCCCTGGGGAATAAGTACGAAGAGGAGCCTGCCGACCGCGTCGACGTTGTCATCGTCGACCGCTAGCCTAGCCAGCCCAAACGACGGTAAGAATAGGACCGGCCTCCACCCGGCCGGCCATCGAAGGGGTACTGTCCCGCATGAACCGCCCGCGGCGCTATCTGACGCGCATGGCGCTTTTCCTGGCGATCGTCGCCTTGGGCGTTGCCGCGTTGATCAAGCCGTTGATGCTGGCCTTCCAGGCCAACCCGTGGCTGAACGGCGTGATCCTGGGCGTGCTGCTCGTGGGCATCCTCTACAATTTCCGCTCGGTGATCCGCCTCTATCCCGAGGTCTCGTGGATCGAGGGCTTCAAGCGCGACCAGGCCGGCGGCGACGCCGGGCCCGAGGGCGCGCCGCCGCCGCGGCTGCTGGCGCCGATGGCGAAGATGCTGGGCGACAAGAAGGGCCGGCTGATGCTGTCGGCGCCGTCGATGCGCACCTTGATGGACGGGGTCGGCGCACGGCTGGAGGAAAGCCGCGACACCGCGCGCTACATGATCGGGCTCCTGGTGTTCCTCGGCCTGCTCGGCACGTTCTGGGGCCTGCTGCACACGGTCAACGAGGTGGCCAAGGTGATCGGCGGCCTCAGCATCAGCGGCGAGGACATGGCGGCCGGTTTCGCGCAATTGAAGTCGGGGCTCGAGGCGCCGCTGGGCGGCATGGGTACGGCCTTCAGCGCTTCGCTGTTCGGGCTTGCCGGCTCGCTCGTGCTGGGGTTCCTCGAATTGCAGGTCGGCCAGGCGCAGAACCGCTTCTACAACGACCTCGAGGAATGGCTGAGCGGGCTGACGCGGCTTTCCAGCGGCGGGCCGGGCGGCGACGACCAGTCCGTGCCCGCCTATATCCAGGCGCTGCTGGAGCAGACCGCCGACAGCCTCGACCACCTGACGCGCATCGTCGCGACCGCCGAGGACAACCGCGGCCAGGTGACGCAGAACCTGATGACCTTGAACGAGCGCCTGACCGCGTTCACCGAACAGATGCGCACCGAGCGGCAGCTGATGCTGCGGCTGGCCGAAAGCCAGCTCGAGCTGAAGCCGGTGATGACGCGGCTGGTCAGCGCGATCGGCGACGGCAAGATGGGCGGCGGCGACGACGCCAGCC
>JADLEG010000148.1 GCA_020846275.1 Alphaproteobacteria bacterium | reverse complement strand
TCGAGGCGTATTCCGGCACGTCGCGGGTCATGTAGCCGGGATAGAGGCCGGCGATCTGGATCACGTTGCCCGCCGGCAGGATCCGCAGCATGTCGATGTCCTTGACGCCGAGCGACCCGCCGGCGAACAGCTCGATCTTGAGCTTGCCCTTGGCCTTCTCGTTCACGATGTCGGCAAACTGCTTGTAGTCCTGGGCTTCCGGCCGCGCCGGCACCCAGACGATATGCATCTTCCAGTTCGTCTGGGCGGCCGCCTCGCCGGCGCCCCCCAGCACGGCCGCGGCCATGGCCATACCGGCCAGGGCTGTTCTCAGCATCGTCTTGCGCATCGCTCCACTCCCCCTCGTCTTCCGGTCAGGTATTGACTCCGTAGATCTTCGCCGCCGCGTCCGCGCTCACCTTGCCGTTGGCGACGTCGGCCTTGACCAGCTCGGGATCGCGCTTGCGCGGATCGCCGTAGCCGCCGCCGCCCGCGGTCTCGACCAGCACCCGGTCGCCGGGCTTCAGCGTCGTCACCCGTTTCGACGGCACCACCTCCTCGCGGCCCTCGGCATGGCGGATCACGGAATAGGCCGGCAAGCCGGGCATGCCGCCGCGCGAGCCCGAGGCCGGGCAGAAATGCCGCTCGCCGCGATGGGTCAGCGTCGTCTCCACGCCCAGCACTTCGATTTCCTTGACGATGCCAAGCCCGCCCCGCCGCGTGCCCGGCCCGCCGGAGTCCTTGCGCAGCTCCATGCGCGTGACGCGCAGCGGCGCCTCCATCTCCAGCGCCTCGGCCGGCAGGTTCATGCAGTTGGTGGCGTCGGTCTCGATCACGTCGGCGCCGTCCGCGCCGACGCTGCCGCCGCTGCCGCCCGCGATCAGCTCGCCGACGACGAAATTGCCGCTGCCGTCCGGCTTGCGCCCCCCGAAGGCCAGGGTCAGCAGTTCGCCGGCGGAATCGGCCGGCACCTTGTCCGGCATCACGTCCTTGAACGCGCCCAGGATGCAGCCGGTGATGCGCTTGATCGTCGCGGTGCGCGAGCCGACCGGCGCGGGCTCCTCGGGGTTGACCAGGGTACCCTTCGGCAGGTTCAGGCTGACCGGACGGAAGCAGCCGGCATTGGTCGGGATGCTGGGATCGGTGAGCGCGCGCACCGAGAAATACGCGGCCGCCTGGCTGCCCGACTTCACGACATTGAACGGGCCCTTGAGCTGGCGGCTGGTGCCCTCGAAGTCGCAGTGGATCGCACCGTCCTTCACCGTGACCGCCACTTCGATGCGGATGCGCCGGTCCAGTTCGATGCCGTCATTGTCCAGGAAATCGTGGTAGCGGTAGGTGCCCGGCGGGATCTGGCGCAACGCATCGCGCGTCATCGCCTCGGACCGATCGAGCAGTTCCTGGAAGATCGCGTGCAGATGGTTGTGGCCATAGTTGTCGGCCAGGTCGACCATGCGCCGCGCGCCGATCATGCAGCCGGCGATCTGGCCGTTGATGTCGCCCATCACCGTGTCGGGAATGCGCACGTTCAGCCGCAGCAGCTTGACCAGCGTGTCGTTCATCACGCCGGCGTCGCGCAGCTTCAAGGGCGGGATACGGAAGCCTTCCTGGAAGATCTCGGTGGCGTTGGTGGGGATCGAGCCCGGCGTCATGCCGCCCACGTCCTGGTGGTGGGTCATCGCCGCGGACAGCGCGATCGGCCGGCCCTTGTAGAAAATCGGCATCACCAGCGCGATGTCCGGCAGATGCGTGCCGCCGAGATACGGGTCGTTCATGATGTAGATGTCGCCATCCTTCATCACGTCGAGCGGATATTCCTTCAGCAGCGTCTCGACGATCGGGATGAGGGTGGCGAGGTGGATCGGCACCGCGCAGGCCTGGGCCAGGGTCTCGCCGACCACCGAGAACAGCGCCGCGGAGGCATCCAGGCCTTCCTTGACGATCGGCGAGAAGGAGCTGCGCAGCAGCGTCGATTCCATCTCGTTGGCGATGCCCTCGAGCTTGTGCCGCACGACCTCGACCGTGATCGGGTCGAGCTGGGCATCGCAGACGCGCTTGGCCATCGATCAGGCTCCTTCCCAGGTCAGGATCAGGTTGCCGGCCTTGTCCACGGCGCCCGACCAGCCCGGCTCGACCAGCGTGGTCGTGTCGGTCTGCTCAACGATGGCCGGGCCCTGGAACGTGAATCCCGCCGGCATGGCCATGCGCTCGTAGATCGCGGCCTCGGCGAAACCCGTGGCGCCGGCCGTCAAGACGGGCCGCTTGGCCTTCAGCGGCGCGCCGGCCGCCGGCTTGAAGGCGCCGCCGTCGATGCGGTCGAGGCCGCCGGCCTGGTGCACGCTGCGCAGGTTGACGATCCGCGCCGGCACCCGCGTGGCATGGCCGTAGACACGGTCGTGGTTCTCGAGGAAATCATCGTACAGGCGCGCCATCGGATCGGGTGCCTCCAGGCGCAGCGGAATCTCCAGGGTGTAGGACTGGCCGATGTAGCAGACATCGGCCGAGTACTGGACGGTCACCGCCTCGCCGTTCAGCCGCTCTTTCGCCATCAGCCCGACGCATTCCCTGTCGAGCGCGGCGAAAACCTGGCGCAGATCGCCGAGCTGGGTGCCGGCGAGCGGACGGCCGAAAGCCGCGGATACCTCGTGCTCCACCGGCGCCGCCAGCAATCCCGCCGCCGAGAGCACGCCCGGCGTGCGCGGCACCACCACGCGGGCGATGTTGAGGTCGCGCGCCAGGGCCGTGGCGTGCACCGCGCCGCCGCCGCCCAGCGGCAGCAGCGCGAACTTGCGCGGATCGAGCCCCTGGCGGATCGAGACCAGCCGGATACCCTCGGCCATCTGGGCGTTGAGCACGCGATGGATGCCGAGCGCCGCCTGCTCCAGTGTCATGCCGAGCGGCTTGGCGACCTTGTCGGCGATGATGCGGTGCGCCAGCTCGGGCTTGAGCTTCATGGAGCCGCCGGCGAAGAAGTCAGGATTGACGTAGCCCAGCACGACCGAGGCGTCGGTGACGGTCGGCTTGTCGCCGCCGCGCCCGTAGCAGGCCGGGCCCGGCTCCGACCCCGCGGATTGCGGGCCGACGCGCAGGCCGCCGCCGCGGTCGATCCAGGCGATCGAGCCGCCGCCCGCGCCGATCGAGTTGACGTCGACCATGGCGACGCGCACGGGATAGCCGTCGATCAACCCGTCGGAGCGGATCAGCGCCTTGCCCTTGCTGATCAGCGCGATGTCGCAGCTCGTGCCGCCGATATCGACCGTGATCAGGTCCTCCGCCCCGGCCGAGGCGCCGGCCAGGCGCGCGCCGATGACGCCCGCCGCCGGACCGGACAGGAACAGGCGGACCGGCCGCTGGCGCGCCACCTCCGATACCATCAGCCCGCCGCGCGACTGCATGACCTGCAGCGGCGCCGGCACGCCCTCGCCTGCCAGCCCGCTCTCCAGCCGCGCCAGATAGCGGTCGATCACCGGCTTTACGTAGGCGTCGAAGGCCGTCACCACCGTGCGCTCGTATTCGCGGAAGGCCGGGTCGACCTCGTGCGAGACGGCGATCATCATGGCGGGGTAGGCCGCCTGTACCACCGCGCGGGCGCGCTTCTCGTGCTCGGGATTGCGGAACGAGAACAGGAAACAGATCGCGATCGCCTCGACCCCGTCGGCCACCAGCTCGTCGGCGGCGCGCTTGACCGCCGCCTCGTCGAGCGGCTCCAGCACCGCGCCGTCCGCCGCCACGCGCTCCGGCACTTCCTTGCGCCGAGCGCCGGGCGCCAGGAAGGACGGCGTCTCCGATTCCAGCACGACGCTGTACATCTGGTGGCGCATCTGCCGCCCGATCTCCAGCACGTCGCGAAAGCCCTTGGTGGTGATGATGCCGATGCGCGCGCCCTTGCGCTCGAGCACGGCATTGGTCGCGACGGTGGTCCCGTGGGTGAAGCGCGCGATGTCCGCGGCCTTGACGCCCCAGTCGCGCGCCATCAGCGCGATCGACTGCAGCACGGCCTGGCTCTCGTCCTTGCGCGTGGTGGGCAATTTGACGAATTTCACGGTGCCGTCGGCCAGGCGGCACACCACGTCGGTGAACGTGCCCCCGATATCGACGCCGATCTGCGCGTCCGCCGCCATACCCGCCCTTGCCCCCGCAATCGCCACGGCTGGCGATCCTGGCACGATGCCGACAGCTTTGCAATAATATTGAAATTCAATGCCAGAATTTTTAATATGCCTGAGCCGCAACCCGCCTGAAGCGAGACACGCCATGGCCCGAACAGCCGCCAAGCATCGACCGCCGGGCAGGATCGCCCGACCCGTCCCGGCCCCGCGCCGGGAAGCGGCCGGCGCACCGACCACGGGAAAAGTCGCGGACCTGTGGATGGGCATCCAGCTTCGGTCGCTGCGCAAGGCCAAGCAGATGTCGCTGGTACAGGTGGCCGAAGCGGCCGGTCTGTCGATCGGCATGGTCAGCCAGATCGAGCGCGGCCTCGCCTCGCCCTCGATCAAGTCGCTGCGCAAGCTGAGCGAAGCGCTGGGCGTGCCGGTCGGATGGTTCTTCCATCCGCAAACCGGCGGCCGGCCGTCGGAGCGCGAGACGATCGTGCGGCGCGCGGATCGCCGCCAGTTGCGCCTGTCGACAGCCGCGACTCACGAACTGGGGGCGATGGAACTGCTGACGCCCGACCTTTCGGGCGATATCGAGCTCCTGCTGCTGACGCTGGAACCGGGCTTCGATTCCGGACCAGCGCACCGGCATCGCGGGCAGGAGGCGGGCCTGGTGCTGGCGGGCGCGCTCGACCTATGGGTGGGCGACGACCAGTTCGTCGTCAACCAGGGCGACAGCTTCCGCTTCGCGAGCGGCGACCCGCACCGCTACGCCAACGCGAGCGAGCGCACGACGCAGGTCGTGTGGGTCCTGTCCCCGCCGCTGCAATAGCCGCCCGGCTATCCGACCGCTTTTCGCACCGCGTCCATCGGATAGCGGCGCAGCCGCGGACCGGCCTTCATCACCTGCCCCGGCACCGGATGGCCGACCAGGGCTTCGACGCGTTTCGCGGCAGCAACCAGCTTGGCCAGGTCGACGCCGGTCTCGATGCCCATCTCGTGCAGCAGGTAGACCAGGTCCTCGGTGCAGACGTTGCCCGTGGCGCCGGGCGCGAACGGACAACCGCCCAGGCCGCCGAGCGACGATTCGTAGCTGTCGATCCCCGCCTGAAGCCCCGCCATCACGTTGGCCAGGCCGACGCCGCGCGTGTTGTGAAAATGCAGCGTGACGTGCATGTCGGGGTGCGCATCCTGGATCGCCTTGCACAATCCGGTCGCGATCGGCGGCGTAGCCATGCCCGTCGTGTCGCCCAGCGTGAGCTCGCGCACGCCCAGCGCGTGCAGTCTGCCAACGATCGCGACCACCTGGGCAAACGGCACGTCGCCTTCGAATGGGCATCCGAAGGCAACCGCGATCGCCCCGTGCACGCGCACGGCGTGGTCGCGCGCGATCGCGGCGACCTCGGCGAAGCCCGCGAGACTCTCGTCGATCGTGCGGTTGACATTGGCGCGGTTGTGGCTCTCCGTGGCCGAAACGAAAGCCACCATCTCGTCGACCTTGGCCTCCGCCGCGCGGCGCGCTCCGTTGGCGTTCGGCACCAGGCAGGCGGCCACCAGGCCCGGCGGGCGCTCGATCCCGGCCATCACCTGGGCCGCGTCGGCCATCTGCGGCACGGCGCGCGGCGAGACGAAGGAGCTGACCTCGATCCGGCGGATTCCCGCCCGGGTCAAGGCGTCGACCAGCGCGATCTTGTCCGCCGTCGGCACGAACCGGGGCTCGCTCTGCAGCCCGTCGCGCGTCCCGACCTCGGTCACCAGCACTTTCTTCGGCAGCATCGGCCCCTCCGGGTTCCGGGCCCTATGCTACATTGCCGCGCCGCCGGGGCAATCCCCGCCACGCTCCGCGATGATCTGCCAGGGAATCACCTCGTCATGCCGCTGTCCGGTGTCCGCGTCGTCGACCTCACCCGCATCATCGCGGGGCCCTTCTGCACCATGCTGCTGGCCGACCTTGGCGCCGACGTGATCAAGATCGAGCCGCCGGGCGACGGCGATCCCCTGCGCGAGCAGGGCGAGAAGGTCGAGGGGCTGAGCTGGTACTACGCCAGCTACAACCGCAACAAGCGCTCGCTCAGCGTCGACCTGCGCAGCGACGCCGGAAAGGAGGTGCTTGCCCGGCTGATCGAGCGGTCGGACGTGCTGGTCGAGAACTACCGGCCGGGCGTGCTGACGAAAATGGGGTTCCCGCCGGATCGCCTGCAGCAGCTCAATCCGCGGCTGGTGGTGGGCAGCGTGTCCGGCTTCGGCGCCGACGGGCCCTATGCGCAGCGCCCGGCCTTCGACTTCATCGCCCAGGCGATGAGCGGGTACATGAGCGTCAACGGCGCGGAGGGCAGCGAGCCGCTGCGGACCGGCATTCCGATCTCGGACCTGGTCGCCGGGCTTTACGGGGCGCTGGGCATCGTCGCCGCGCTGCATGCGCGCGGGCAGACCGGCCAGGGCCAGCAGGTCGGCATCAGCCTGCTGGACGGGCTGGTCAGCTTCCTCAGCTTCATGGCGTCGAACTACCTGGCGACGGGAAAGGCGCCGCTGCGCACGGGCAACGACCATCCGCTGGTCGCGCCCTACGGGCTCTTCGCGGCCAGCGACGGTCCGATCGCGGTGGCGCCCAGCCACGTGGGCATCTACGAGAGGCTGCTGAAAGCGCTGGGGCTGGAGCGGCTGCGCGACGATCCGGATTTCGCGACCAACGCGCTGCGCATGCAGAACCGCGACCGGCTGCGGGCCGAGATCGAGGCGGTGACGCGCCATCACAGCCAGGCCCATTGGATCGAGCATCTCAACGCCGCGGGCGTGCCGTGCGGTCCGGTGCTGGACCTGGCGCAGGTCTTCCGCGATCCGCAGGTGATGCACCAGGAAATGGTGATCGACGTGCCGCACCCCGGCCGCGGAACCGTCCGGATGCACGGCTTCCCGTTGAAATTCTCCGGGACTCCCTGCCGCATGCGCCGGCCCGCGCCCGAACTGGGGGCGGATACGCGCGCGGTGCTGGTAGAGCTGGGCTACGACCAACCGACGATCGCGAGCATGCAGCAACGCGGAATCGTTTGATCGGCGGACTGGCTAGGCCGGAAACCACCCGGCCGGCGGCAGTTCGCGAAAGCGCGTTTCGACCAGGGGTTCGTTCACCCAGGTGCCGGCCGTGAACGCCGCCGGCAGCCGGTAGATCGACCCGCCGATCAGGCCGGTGGCGACCACGCCGTCGTCCGACAGCGGCAGGATCAGCCGTTCGCCCGGCACGCTGGCGCCGTTCGCCATGTTGATGGTACCGCGCATATGGGCCATGGTCGGCGTGCGCACGATATGCGTGTAGCGGTCGTTCACGATGGCGAATATCGGGGACGGGAACATCTCGTCGAGAAAGCGATGCGAGCAGTTGATGCCGACGACCAGGTTGATCTCCTCGCCCGACAGCCGGCAGTAGAAGCGGCCGGTCGCGGCATCGAAGTCGTAGAGGAAGAGATGCGGCAGGGTCGCCGGCATGGCGGTCGGATCGATCGACCGGCGCGACGGCATGCGCCGGCCGGCGCGCGCCGCCAGCCAATGGCGCCACAGCGCGTCCAGCCTTGGGTCATCGACCCTTAACTGGCGGGGATCCGCGGGGTCCGGGCTCGGTGGCGGATGGGGTGCGGTCGCGGCCATGAACTCCCCGTTGCGGCCCGCAGCCTAGCCACTCGATTCACGGCCGGCAATCACCATTCCGTCGGGATTTCGCCGCCGCCGGGGCAGCCCGTCCATCTCAAGCGTAGCGCTGGCGCGCCAGCCGGGTGCCGGCGCCCAGCGCTTCCAGCTTGCCGAGCGCAATCTCGCGATCCATCGGCGCCAGGCCGCAATTCGTGCAGGGATACAACCGCTCCTTCGGCACGAACTCCAGCGCGCGGCCGATCGTGGCGGCGACCTCCTCCGGCGTCTCGACCTCGTCCGACGCTACGTCGATCACGCCGACCAGCACGTCCTTGCCCTTGAGCAGCCCCATCATCTGCGCCGGCACGCGCGAATGCGTGCATTCCAGCGAGACCTGCTGGATGCGGCTCTTGGCGAGCGCGGGGAAGAACTCCTCGTATTGCCGCCATTCGTTGCCCAGGGTGCGCTTCCAGTCGATGTTCTGCTTGATGCCGTATCCGTAGCAGATGTGCACGGCCGTCGTGCATTTGAGCCCGTCGATCGCCCGGTGCAGCGCGTCGATGCCCCAGGTCGCGGCCTCCTTGGTGAAGGCGTTGAAGGTGGGCTCGTCGAACTGGATCACATCCACGCCGTCGGCCTCCAGCGCGCGCGCCTCCTGGTTCAGGAGGTCGGCGAAGGCCATCGCCATCTTGACGCGGTCGCCGTAGAACTCGTCGGCGATCGTGTCGATGATCGTCATCGGCCCGGGCATCGTGAACTTCAGCTTCCGGCGCGTATGGGCGCGGGCGATCCGCGCCTCGGTCTGGTGCGCCCTGCCCTTCATGCGCAGCTTCGCCACGACCTTCGGCACCATCGCGTCATAGCGGTTGTTCCGGATGCCCATCTTGACCTTGTGCTCGAAGTCGATGCCGTCGACGAACTCCAGGAAGCCGTGCACGAAATGCTGGCGCGACTGCTCGCCGTCGCTGACGATGTCGATGCCGGCGTCCTCCTGGGCCTTCAGCCAGAACACGGTGGCGTCGCGCTTGGCGATATCCAGCTCCTTGCCCTGGGCCTTCCATTGCGGCCACAGCTTGTTGGTCTCGGAAAGCCAGAACGGCTTCGGCAGGCTGCCCGCGATGGTGCACTCGAACATGACCCCTCCCTCTTGCTCTTCTCGTTGTCGATGACGGACATTAAACCAAAAGTCGCCATGCCGCGAAGCTATGTCGCAGGCTGCGGATCGGCCCGCGCTTTGCTTGTACGCCAGCGATGCATGCTCTAGTCTGACCGCGTTCCGCTGTCCGCACCGTTTCGGCCATGTCACGCTATTCGGCGTTCCAGCTTTTCGTCAACGCGTTCACCGGCCACCGATCCTGGCCTCGTGCGTGGCGCGATCCCGCGCCCAAGCCCGCCTATGACGTCGTGATCGTCGGCGGCGGCGGACATGGGCTTGCCGCCGCCTACTACCTGGCCAAGGAGCACGGCATCACCAACGTGGCCGTGGTCGAGAAAGGCCCGATCGGCCTGGGCAACACCGGCCGCAACACCACCATCGTCCGGTCGAACTACATGTTCCCGCAGAACCACCATTTCTATGAGTGGTCGCTGAAACTGTGGGAGGGGCTGGAGCAGGACCTCAATTTCAACGCGATGGTCAGCCAGCGCGGCGTGCTGGGCCTGTTCCACTCCGATGCCCAGCGCCAGGTCTTCGCGCGGCGCGGCAATTCGATGCGGCTGAGCGGCATCGACGCCGAGCTCCTGGACCGCGACCAGGTCCGCGCATTCGTGCCGCTGGTCGATCTGGACAATGGCCGCTTCCCCGTCATGGGCGGGTTGCTGCAGCGCCGCGGCGGTACGGCCAGGCACGACGCCGTCGCCTGGGGTTTCGCACGCGCCGCCGATCGGCGCGGCGTCGACATCATCCAGCACTGCGAAGTCACCGGCATCCGTGTCGCCGGCAACCGGGTGCAGGGCGTCGAGACGACGCGCGGTTTCATCGGCGCGAAGAAAATCGGCCTGGCGGTTGCCGGCAACACGTCCCGCCTGGCCCAGATGGCGGGCATCAGCCTGCCGATCGAGAGCCACGTGCTGCAGGCATTCGTCAGCGAATCGCTGAAGCCGATGATCGATTGCGTCGTCACCTTCGGCGCCGGGCACTTCTACATCAGCCAGTCGGACAAGGGCGGGCTGGTCTTCGGCGGCAACATCGACGGCTACAATTCCTACGCCCAGCGCGGCAACCTGCCGACGGTCGAACATGTCTGGAGCGCGGGCGTGACGATGATCCCGGCGCTGTCGCGCGTGCGCGTGCTGCGCCAATGGGGCGGCGTCATGGACATGACGATGGACGGCTCGCCGATCATCTGCCGAACGCCGGTCGAGAACCTCTATATCGACGGCGGCTGGTGCTATGGCGGGTTCAAGGCGACGCCGGCGGCCGGCTGGTGCCATGCCCACACCATCGCCCGGGACGCGCCGCATGAATTCAACCGGCATTTCACGATCGACCGCTTCCGCGAGGGGCTGATGATCGACGAGCGCGGCGCCGGGCCGTCGCCCTGGCTGCAATAGGCCGAAGCCCATGCATCGCATCGACTGCCCCTGGTGCGGCGTCCGCGACGAGATCGAATTCGCCTATCGCGGCGACGCGACGGTCAAGCGGCCGGAAGCCGGCGCGGGGGTCGACGCGTTCTATGCGTATGTCTACGAGCGTGGAAATCCGCGTGGCTGGCATATCGAATGGTGGCATCACGCGGCGGGCTGCCGACAGTGGATCAAGGTCCTGCGCCATACGCTGACGCACGAAATCCGCGCCACGGCCAAGGCCGGCGACACCGTGACGGCGCCCAAGCCATGAGCCACCGGCTTGCCTCCGGCGGGCGGCTGGACCGCACACGCCGGCTGCGGTTCACCTTCGACGGGCGCTCCTATGTCGGCCATGCGGGCGACACGCTGGCCTCGGCGCTCATGGCCAACGGCGTGCGCCTGGTCGGGCGCAGCTTCAAGTACCACCGACCGCGCGGCATCCTGACCGCCGGCCCGGACGAGCCGAGCGCGCTGGTCGAGCTGCGCGCCGGCGCGCGACGCGAAGCCAACATGCCGATGCCTGTGGTCGAGTTGTTCGACGGGCTGGAGGCGCAGAGCCAGAACCGCTGGCCGTCCCTTGCCTTCGACATCCTGTCGGTCAATTCGCTGCTGTCGCGCTTTTTGCCGGCCGGGTTCTACTACAAGACCTTCATGTGGCCGGCCGCGTTCTGGGAGAAGGTCTACGAACCGCTGATCCGCCGCTCGGCGGGCCTGGGTTGGGCGGCAAAGGAAGCCGATCCCGATCACTACGAAACCAGGCATGCGCATTGCGACGTGCTGGTGGCGGGATCGGGCGCGGCAGGGCTGGCCGCCGCGCGCATCGCGGCGGAAGCCGGCGCGCGGGTCATCCTGTGCGAGCAGGATTTCGAGCTGGGCGGCGGCCTGTTGCTCGACCCCGCGCTGGAGGACTGGCGCGCGGCGACGGTCGCCGCGCTCGCGCGCCAGAGCGAGGTCACGCTGCTGCCGCGCACCACGGTGTTCGGCTACTACGATTCCAACGTGCTGGGCGCCGTCGAGCGGGTGGCCGACCACCTGGCGGAGCCGCCGGAGCACCAGCCGCGCCAGCGCTACTGGACGATCCGCGCGCGCGAGGTCGTGCTGGCGACGGGCGCGCATGAACGGCTGATCGCATTTCCTGGCAATGACCGGCCCGGGGTCGTGCTGGCCGGCGCGGCGCTCAGCTATCTGCGCCGCTTCGCCGTGGCGCCGGGCAAGCGCGCGGTCGTGTTCACCAACAACGACGAGGCCTATGACACCGCCCTGGCATTGCGCGAGGCCGGGGTCGAGATTGCCGCCATTGCCGACGTCCGGCCGGCGGCGGTCCGCGCCGACGAAGCCCGCCGGGCCGGGATCGACGTACGCAGCGGCAGTGTCGTCACGGGCGTGGGGGGCGGCCGCGACGTCGAGCGCGTCACGGTCGCCCGGCGCAACGGCGCGGATGGCGAGAGCCTCGCCGCCGACCTTCTCTGCGTCTCGGGTGGCCACAGCCCAGCGATCGAGCTGGCCAGCCAGTCGCGCACCCCTCTGGACTGGAGCGATGCGATCGCCGGCTTCGTCCCTGGCCAACCCGTGCAGCGCCAGCGATCCGCCGGCGCGGCGCGGGGCATCTTCGGCGTCGCCGAAGCCGCAAGCGACGGGGCGACGGCGGGCCGCGCGGCGGTCGCCGCCCTGGGTCTCGGCAAGACCGAGGCGATCGCCCTGCCCCCTGCCGTTGCGCGCGCCGGCACGCCGAGCGAGCCGTTCTGGGAGGTGAAGGCATCGGGCAAGGCCTTCGTGGACCTGCAGCACGACGTGACGACCGAGGATATCCGCCTCGCGCATCGCGAGGGCTACGCGCATATCGAGCACGCCAAGCGCTATACCACCCACGCGATGGCGACCGACCAGGGCAAGACAGGCGGGCTGGTCGGCGCCGCGGTGCTGGCCGAGGCGCGTGGCGAATCCATTGCGGCCGTGGGCATGCCGACCTATCGGCCCTATGCGTCGCCCGTCAGCTTCGGCGTCATTGCCGGCCACGCGGTCGGCAAGAACTTTGCGCCGGTGCGCCGCACCGCGCTGCACGCATGGCATGTGCGCCACGGCGCGCGTTTCATGGAAGCCGGCATGTGGATGCGGCCCGCCTACTATCCGCAGCCGGGCGAGGAGAAGGACGCCTGGCTGTCGGTGCTGCGCGAGGCGCGGGCGGTGCGCCGAGCCGTGGGCATCTGCGACGTCTCTACCCTGGGCAAAATCGACGTGCAGGGAAAGGACGCGGGCGTCTTCCTGGACCGGCTCTACACCAACACCTTCTCGACCCTGCCGATCGGTCGGGCGCGCTACGGTTTGATGCTGCGCGAGGACGGGATCGTGTTCGACGACGGCACCACGTCGCGCCTGGCCGACGACCATTTCTTCATGACCACCACGACGGCCAACGCCGCCCGCGTGCTGGAGCATATGGAATACCACGCGCAAACCGTGTGGCCCGAGCTGGACGTGCAGTTCTGCGCGGTTACCGACCATTGGGCGTCCATGTCGGCGGCTGGGCCGAAGGCGCGGCTGGCGCTGGCCAAGGCCGTGCAGGGCCTCGACCTCGCCAATGCCGCCTTTCCCTTCATGGCGGTCGGCGATGCCCAGGTCGCCGGCTGCCCGGTTAGGGTTTTCCGCATCAGCTTCTCGGGCGAACTCGCGTACGAGGTCGCCACCCCCGCCGGCTTCGCCGAGCCGGTCTGGGAAGCGATCATGGCGGCCGGCGCCGAGCACGGCATCACGCCCTACGGCGTCGAGGCGCTGGGGCTGCTGCGCATCGAGAAAGGCCACGTGGCGGGCGCCGAGCTAGGCGGCCACACGACCGCGCGCGACCTTGGCCTGGAGCGCATGTTGAAGAAGAACGGCGACTACGTGGGACGCGTGCTGGCCGGGCGGCCCGGCCTGGTCGCGCCCGAACGCCCGCGTCTGGTCGGGCTGCGGCCGGTCGATCCGAAGGCCCGGCTGCGCGCGGGCAGCCATCTGGTCGCCGCGGTGGGCGACGGCCAGAGCCTGGGCTGGGTGACCAGCGCCATGCCGTCGGTCGAGCTCGATTGCTGGATCGGGCTCGGCATGCTGTCGGGCGGCGAGGCCTGGCATGACAAGCGCCTGTTCGCCGCCTTCCCGCTCTACGACGAATACGTGGAGGTAGCGGTGACGCATCCCCACCACGTGGATCACGAGAATGCCCGTGTCCGCGCCTGAGCCGCGTTCGCCCCTGGTGCAGGCGCTGAAGCCGGGGCGTCACGGCGCCGTCGGAGCGCGGCAGGTCACGCTGCGCGCGTACCGGCGCTCGCTGGTGCAGCTCCAGGCCCGCAAGGGGCGCGCGGCGGACCTGGCGACCGCCGTCCGGCAGGGCCTGGGTCTGGCCTTGCCGCCGCCAGGCCGCGCCGAGACGTCGCCGACCCTCGCGGCGATCTGGATCCAGCCCAGCGCCTGGCTGCTCTGCGCGCCCTATCTCGCCGAGGGCGACCTTGCCCGCAGCGTTCGCGCCGCCGTCGGCAGCGCCGGTGCGGTGGTGGACCAAACTCATGGCAAGTCCGTGCTGCGCCTGTCCGGCCCGACGGCGCGCGCGGTGCTGGAGACGGGCTGCCGGATCGACCTTCATCCCCGGGCCTTCGCGCCGGGCCAGGCGGCGGCGACGCCGGTCGGCCATATCGATTGCATCCTGCGCCAGCTCGACAATGCGCCGAGCTACGAGCTGATCGTCGCCAGCACCCTGGCCGAGGCGTTCGTCGACTGGCTGCTGCATGCCGCCGCGGCCTATGGTTGCGAGGTCCTGCCGCCGGATTGAAGGTGCGGCGCGGAAACGAAAGAGCAGCATGATGACCAAGCATGGCAAGAACCGACCGCCGGGCTTCCAAACCCGCGCGATCCATCATGGCTACGAGCCGAAGAAGTTTCTGGGCTCGGTCGCGCCGCCGATCTTCATGACCTCGACCTATGCGTTCGAGGGGATCGAGGACGCCGCCGCGGTGATGGCGCACGAGCGCGAAGGCTACCTCTATGGCCGCGAGGCCAATCCCACCCAGGCGCTACTGGAAGCGCGGCTGGCCAATCTCGAAGGGGCGGAGGCCTGCGTGGTCGTCGCCTCGGGCATGGGCGCGGTCGGCACGCTGCTGTTGTCGCTGCTGTCGCAGGGCGACGAGATCGTGGTCAACCGCACGCTCTATTCCAACACCCACACGCTCTCGCGCCAGGCCCTGCCGCGCTTCGGCATCAAGGTCGTGCCGGTCGATCTGACCGATCCCGGGACCCTGGACAGTGCGCTGACGCCGCGCACCAAGCTGGTCTATTTCGAAACGCCGGTGAACCCGACCTCCGAGGTGATCGACATCGCCGCCGTCGCGCGGCGCGCCCGTGCCGCCGGCGTGCGGGTCGTCGTCGACAGCACCTTCGCCTCGCCCTGCGTGCAGCGGCCGATCGAGCACGGCGCCGACGTGGTGCTGCATTCGCTGACCAAGTACATCAACGGCCATGGCGACCTGTTGGGCGGCGCGGTGCTGGGCGATGCGGCGACCATCGAGCAGGTCCGCGGCAACGGCCTGCGCTACATCACCGGCGCCACCCTGTCGCCGATGGCGGCGTTCCTGGTGCTGCGCGGCATGAAGACGCTGAAGCTGCGCATGCAACAGCACGCCGCCAGCGCATCCGCGGTGGCCGAGATGCTGGCAGCGCATCCGGCGGTCGCCTGGATCCGCTACCCGTTCTTGGCCGGGTCGCGCGAATACGCGGTGGCGAAGAAGCAGATGTCGCTGGGCAGCGCGATGATGGCCTTCGGGCTGAAATCCGGCTTCGCCGGCGCCGCCCGGATGATGGACCGGCTGCAGTTGATCTCGCGGGCGGTCAGCCTGGGCGACGCCGAGTCGCTGATCATGCACCCGGCCAGCCTGACCCGCGCGCGGCAGAAGGTCTATCCCGAAACCACGCTCGCTGCCGGCGTGACGGATGACCTGATCCGGCTCTCGATCGGGCTGGAAGACGCCGAAGACCTGCTCGACGACCTGACCCAGGCGCTGGAAGGCGCATAGCGAAACGCCGGGCCCCGGCGCGCGGGGCCCGGTCGCTTCCGGTCGTCAGATCAAGCCCAGCTCCAGTCCTGGACGTTCCAGGTGGCGTCGGTCACGTACTGGTTCGGCTTGTCGTTCAGCAGGTTCTTGCGCTTCAGCCGCCCCTGGGCGGTGCCGGCCTGCGGCGCGAAGGGCACCTCCTCGTGCAGGATCTCCTGCACCCGCCAGTAGATCTTCTTGCGGGCCTCCGTGTCGGTCTCGTTGACGCCCTGCTCCAGCAGCTTGTCGACCTCGGCGTTCTCGTACTGCACGTAGTTCGAGCCCGAGCCGCTCTTGACCGGGATCTGCTTGGAATGCGCGCGGGCCGAATAGTCCGGATCCATGCCCACGGTCGGTTCCCACGCCACCAGCAGCGTGTCGAACTGCGACTTGGTCGTGTACTCGCCCCAGACGACCGAGGCCGGCATGTTCTTGATCTCCATGTCGACGCCGATCTTCTTCCAGTTCTGCTGGAACAGCGCCTGGCAGCCCTGGCGCGCCGGAACGCCCGCGGTGGTGGAGCAGGTGAACTTCATCTTCACCCCGTCCTTCTCGCGGATGCCGTCGGCGCCGACCTTCCAGCCCGCCTCGTCCAGCATCTTCGCCGCCAGCTCGGGATTCGGCGTCGGGTCCTTGAGGTTCGGGTTGTAGGCCCAGTGCGAGGTGTGCAGGTAGGACATGGTGCGCTTCCACGCCCCGAAATAGATGTCGTCGAGCGACTTCTGCATCTCGGTGGCGATGTAGAGCGCCCTGCGCACCTTGGGATCCTTGAACTGCGGCTTGCCGCAGTTGAAGTAGATGAACTGCACCCAGGGCTGCGGCACCGCGAAGAACTCGCGGTCGGCGATCTTCTTGGCCTCCTCGAAGCGGTCATAGGGCACGCCGGTCAGGCCCATGTAGTCGACCTCGCCGGTGCGCGCCTGGCTGTACAGCACGAGCTGGTCGGGCACGAACTTGTGGATCACCGTGCCGATCTTCGCCGGGCCGCGATGGTAGTTCGGATTGCGCTCGTAGATCATGTGGCTGCCGGCCACGCGAGTCTTCAGCGTGTAAGGCCCCGTGCCGACGGGCTGGCTGTTGTAGCCCGACGTGTTGAGGTCGGCCTCCTTCGACAGCAGGTGCTGCGGCACGATATGCATGTTCTGCCACGCCCACAGAAACGGCACGAAGGGCCGCGTGAGCTGGATTTCGATGCTGTGGTCGTCGACCACCTTGAACTTGTCGATCAGGTCGAAACCCGATCGCGAGCGGATCGCGACCTTGGGGTTGATGATCGCCTGGTAGGTGAACTCGACGTCCTTGGCCGTGAACGGTGCGCCGTCGCTCCATTTGACGCCGCGCTTCAGGTTGATCTTCCAGGTCTTGCCGTCGGCCGAGATGCTGCCGTCCTCGCGCGACGGGATGGCGGTGGCGAGATTCGGGATGAACTTGCCTTCGTCGTTCATGTCCCACAGCGCGTCGAACATGCACGCCTCGGGCACGTTCTCGGTGCCGGCGTTGACATACAGCAGCGGATTGAACTGCACCGGCTCCTGCGTCATTCCGATGATGACGCGGTCCTTGCTCTGCGCGCTCGCCTTGCCCGGCAGGATGGCGGGCGCCGCCAGTGCCGCCGCCAGCGCGCCCGCGCCCTGCATCGCGCCGCGGCGCGTGATTCTCGTCCTGGATACCATCGACCCTGCTCCCTGGTGTCATCGGCCGGCGGGCGCGCCCCCCGCGGGCGCGCCGTCCGGCAACCCCCTCAATCCATCCGCAGGCGCGGGTCGAGCGCGTCGCGCAGCCCGTCGCCCAGGAAGTTGAAGCTCATGACGGTGAGCGTGATCATCGCGCCCGGCAGGATCGCGAGATACGGCACCGTATCGAAGTAGCCCTGGGCATTGGTCAGCATGTTGCCCCAGCTCGCCAGCGGCGGCTGGATGCCGTAGCCCAGGTAGGAGATGTAGGATTCCATCAGCACCGCAGTCGCGACCTTCAGCGTCGCCGCGACCAGCACGGGCGCGATGGCGTTCGGCAGCAGTTCCTTGAACATGATCCGCGCACCGCCGGCACCGAGCGCGCGCGCCGCCTGCACGAAGTCCTGCTCCTTCAGGTAGAGGATCTCGCCGCGCACGATGCGCGCGACCTCCATCCACGAGGTGAGCCCGATGATCAGCGAGATCGAGATCAGGGTCGGCGGAACAAAGGCGGCGACGACCAGCAGCAGGAAGACCTGCGGAAAGCACAGCATCGTGTCGACGAAGCGCATCAGCAAGTCGTCGACCCAGCGCCCGTAGTAGCCCGCAGCCAAGCCGACCACCAGGCCGCTCAACACGGTGGTCAGCATCGCCACGACACCCACAGCGAGCGACACGCGCCCGCCATAGAGCAGCCGGCTCAGCGTGTCGCGGCCGAGTTCGTCGGTGCCGAGCAGGAAGCCCATGTCCTGGAACGGCGCCAGGAACCGGTGCTTGGTGTCGAGGAAGGTCGGATCATGCGGCGCCACCGCGTTGGCGAACAGCGCCGAGGCGCAGAGCAGCACCACGACCACGGCGCCGACCACGGCCAGCCGGTGGCGCAGGAACCGGCGCAGCACCAGACGGACGAAGCTTTCGTGCCGCGCCGCGACAACCGCCGCTTCGGGCGCTTCCGCGATGATGTTCTGGGTCGATGTCATCGCTCAACCGATCCCTAGGCCAGGCGGATGCGCGGATCGATCATCGCGACGGCCACGTCGGCGATCAGGTTGCTGAAGATCACGAAGAAGGCGGTGAACATCATCATCCCCATCAGGACAGGATACTCCTTCATCGTCAGCGCGTCGACGAACAGGCGGCCCATGCCCGGCCAGCCGAAGATCGTCTCAGTCACCAGCGCGCCGGAGAACAGGAACGGAAGCTGCACGCCCAAGAGCGCGATCAAGGGCTTCACCGCGTTGGGAAAGGCGTGGCGGAACAGGATCGCCGGCGCGCGCAGACCCTTGGCGCGGGCGGTGCGGATGTAGTCCTGGTGGATGACCTCGAGGAAGCTCGACCGCGTGTAACGGCTCCAGGTGGCGACGATCACCAGCGCCAATACCATGGTCGGCAGGGCAAGATGCCGCAGCAGGTCGAAGAACTCGCCCTCGGCGCCCAGCTCGTACATGCCGCCGGAAGGCAGCCAGCGGAGCTGCAGCGCGAAGACATAGATCGCCATCAGGCCGAACCAGAAGGTGGGGAAGGACAGCGCGAACATGGCGCCTGTGGTCGCCAGGTAATCGAACACGGAATAGCGCCGGATCGCGCCGAGAATGCCGACGAACATGCCGACGACGATGGCGATCGACAGCGCGGATCCCATCAGCAGCAGCGTCGCGGGCACGCGCTCGAGGATGACGACCAGCACCGGCCGCCCGCCGAAGAACGTGTAGCCCCACGAGCCTGTGAACATCCCCAGCGCCCACTTGAAATACTGGACGTAGACCGGCTGGTCGAGGCCGAAGACCACCTTGATCCGTTCGATGTCCTGCGCGGTGATGGTGGGGTTGAGCGTATAGACCGCGAGCGGCCCGCCAGGCGCGAGGTGCATCAGGCCGAAGCCGATGATCGACACGCCGATCATGAGCGGAACGGCCTGGAGGATGCGCCGCAGCACGTAGTTGAGCATGGCCGGTCGCTCCCCTCCGCCGCCTCAGGAATGCAGGTGGCAGGCGACGGAATGCCGCTCGCCTACCGGCTTCAACTGCGGCGCAACCGTGGCGCAGCGCGCCATCGCCTTGGGGCAGCGCGGGTGGAAGCGGCATCCCTGCGGCGGACGCACCGGCGACGGCACGTCGCCCTTGAGCAGCACGCGCGCGCGCTTGCGTCCCGGCTCGGGCATCGGCACGGCCGACAGCAGCGCCTCGGTATAAGGATGCTTGGGGTCGAAATACAATGCGTCGCGCGGTGCGATCTCGACCACCTGCCCCAGATACATCACCGCGACGACGTCGCAGACATGGCTGACGACCGAGAGGTTGTGCGAGATCAAGATGTAGGTGAGGCCGAATTCGCCCTGGATGCGCTTCAGCAGGTTGATGATCTGCGCCTGGATCGAAACGTCGAGCGCGGAAACCGGCTCGTCGCCGATGATCAGCTTGGGCTCGAGCGCGAGTGCGCGGGCGATGCCGATGCGCTGGCGCTGGCCGCCGGAGAATTCGTGCGGATAGCGGCGCATCGCCTCGGGCATCAGCCCGACCAGGCGCAGCAGCCGCGCCACCCGGTCGTTCTTGTCGCTGCCCGTCGCGATGCCATGGATCTCGTAGGGCGCGCCCAGTATGTCGCCCACGGTCAGCCGCGGGTTGAGCGAGGAGAACGGGTCCTGGAAGACGATCTGCATCCGGCGGCGCAGCGGCGCCATCTGCCTGGCGCTGTGGTGCGTGATGTCCTCGCCCTCGAAGCGGATCTCGCCCTCGGTCGGCTCGATCAGCTTGAGGATCGTCTTGCCGGTGGTCGTCTTGCCACAGCCGCTTTCGCCGACCAGCCCCAGCGCCTCGCCGGCATGCACCTTGAGATCGACGCCGTCGACCGCGTGGACCTTGCCCACCGCGCGCGACAGCAGCCCGGCACGGATGGGAAAGTGCGTCTTCAGCCCGCGCGTCTCGAGCAGCACCTCAGCCATCGTTGGCCTTCCAGCAGCTCACCACATGGTCGGGCGCGACCGCCACGGGCATCGGCCGCTCCTGCCGGCAATGGGCGTCAGCGCGGGGACAGCGCGGGGCGAAGGCGCATCCCGGCGGCAGCCGCGTCAGGTCGGGCACGCCGCCGGGAATCTCGGCCAGCACGTCCAGACGCTGGCGATGGATGCGCGGGATCGAGCGCAGCAGGCCCTGGGTATAGGGATGGCGCGGCGCGCCGAAGATGGTCGCGACCGGCGCCGCCTCGACGATCCGCCCGGCATACATCACCGCCACGCGGTGCGCGGTTTCCGCGATCACGGCCAGATCATGCGTGATCAGCAGGATGCTGGTGTCGAACTTCTCCTGCAGGCCGACCATCAGGTCCAGGATCTGCGCCTGTATGGTGACGTCGAGCGCGGTGGTGGGCTCATCCGCCACCAGGATTTTCGGCTCGCACGACAGCGCCAGCGCGATCATGACCCGCTGGCGCATGCCGCCGGACAACTGGTGCGGATAGCCGTCGATATTGCGCTCCGGCGAGGGAATGCCCACGAGCGTCAGCAGCTCGAGCGTGCGCGCCCGCGCCTCGCGCCGCGGGATGCCGTAGTGCCGCATCAAGGCTTCGTCGATCTGATAGCCGACCGTCATCACCGGGTTGAGCGACGTCATCGGCTCCTGGAAGATCATCGCGATCGAGCGCCCGCGCACGTCGCTGATCTCGGTCTCCGACAGGCCCAGCAGGTCGCGCCCCTCGAACAGCACGCTGCCCGCGCTGATCTCCGCCGGCGGCGTCTCCAGCAGCCGCAGCAGGGCCAGCGACGACACGGTCTTGCCGCTGCCGCTCTCGCCCACGACGCCCAGGGTTTCGCGGCGATCCAGCGTGAAGCCGATGCCGTCGACGGCAGGCAGGATTCCGGTCGGGAGCCTGAATTGGACCTTCAGGTCTTCGACTTGCAGCAGCGGCCGATGGTCGACGGCCATGCCCCGACGGCTCCCCCGCGAAATGCGCCAATTCTTGGGCTAGCGAAGGATCGTAACATCGGGGGGGCAACGGTCAAGCGCGCACCGGCGGCGCAGGGGCGCGCCGGCGGCTCGATTTGTCGCACCCGCTAGGTCCGGCGCCGCGACTTTCCGAACAATTGCGCCAGTGCAACCAATAAGGAGGAGATCGCGATCATGACCGTCGAGATCGCGGCGATGGTCGGATCGATCTGGTCGCGCAACGCATTGAACATGTTGCGGGTAAGGGTCGAGTTGTCGCCCCCGGACACGAACATCGCCACCACGACTTCGTCGAACGAGGTCAGGAACGACAGGACGGCGGCGGTGACCAGGGAGAACCTGATCTGCGGCATCGTCACCAGGAAGAACGCCTTCGGCCGCGAGGCGCCCAGGCTGCGCGCGACCATCTCCTGGTTCATGTCGAAGCTTTTCAGCGCCGAGGTAACCACCATCAGCACCAGCGGTATCGCCAGCATGCTGTGCGCCAGCACGACGCCGGTCAGCGTGTTGACCAGCTTCAGGCGCACATAGGCGTAGAACACGCCGATGCCCACGAGGATCACCGGCACGATGATCGGCGTCAGCAGGATCGGCAGCACCGCGCCGGCCCAGCGCAGCCGCGACACGAACAGGCCGTAGGCCGCCATCGTGCCGAGCGGCGTGGCCACCAGGGCGGTCAACGCCCCCGCCTTGAGCGACGTCAGCGTCGCCTGCATCCACGAGGCCGAGTTGACGTAGTTGGCATACCAGCGGAGCGACCACTGCCGCGGCGGGAACTCGAGATACTGCGACGCCGAGAAGGACATCGGCACGACGATGATGGTCGGCAGCACCAGGAACGCCAGGACGGCAGCCGCGATCGCATAGAGCCACAGCCGCGAGCGGTGCGCGATCTGCGTCTCCGAGGCGGGGCGGTCGAGCCAGCTCACGTGCCGTGCCCGCCGAACACGCGCCCGAGCTGGGTCAGCCGCGACGCCACGTAGAGGACGATCATCGTCAGCACCAGCAGCACGACGCCCAACGCGCTGGCCGCCCCCCAGTTGAAGAATATCTCGATGTCGTTGGCGATGCGGTTCGCCACCATGATCACCTTGCCGCCTCCGAGCACGGCCGGCGTGACGTAGAAACCCAGGCACAGGATGAAGACAATCAACGCGCCGGCGAACAATCCCGGCAGCGACAGGGGCAGGAACACCAGCCAGAACGCGCGGGTCGGGCTGGCGCCCAAATTGGCCGCCGCCTTCAGGTAGTCGCGGTCGATCGCCCGCATCGAGCCGTAGACCGGCAGGATCAGGAACGGCAGCATGATGTGCACCATGCCGATCAGCGTGCCGTTCAGGTTGTGGACCAGCGCCAGCGGCTGCTCCCACAGACCCAGCTTGATGCCCCAGGTGTTGACCAGCCCCTGGCGCTGCAGCAGGACCAGCCACGCATAGGTGCGGACCAGGATCGAGGTCCAGAACGGCATCAGCACCCCGATCATGCACAGATTGGCTGCGCGCAGCGGCAATTGCGCCAGTACATAGGCGAGCGGATAGCCCAGGACGACGCAGATCGCCGTGGCGATCGCGCTGATCTCGAACGTGGCGCGGAAGATGCGGCCATAGGACGGCTGCTCGACCAGGCGCTGGTAATGCACCAGGCTCAGGCTGCCGTCGTCGGCCAGGAAGGACAACCAGAACAGCCACCCCACAGGCAGGATCATGGTCACGAGGACAAGGACCAGCGCGGGAAGGCCGAGGCCGAACAGGCCGAGCCGCTCGCGCAGCGCGTCGCGGCGCAGGCCGGCAGCGTTCGGCCGGTCGCTCACGCCCGCCCGCCCTCGTCGGCCAGCAGGATGGTGTCCTGTGGGCTCAGCCCCAGCAGCACGGCGCCGCCCGGCGCGGGAATGCCGGCCATCGCGTCGCTGGTGGAAACGCCACGCAGGCCGACCATGCTGGCGTCGCCGAGCTCGACCTGCAGCAGGAAGCTGTCGCCCTGGTAGACGACATGGCGCACCACGCCGCGCAGCACGTTCATCGGGTCGGTCGGTTCGCGGTCCAGGATCCGCAGGCGCTCGGGCCGCAGCATGAGGAGGCAGCGGCCGGACGGCGGCGTGCCGTCGGGCACAGAACCGCTGGCCAAGTTCAGCCTGCGCCCCGCATAGGCGTAGGCGCCGTCACGGTATTCGACCGGCAGGAAGGTCGATTCGCCGATGAACTCGGCCACGAACCGGTTGGCCGGCCGCTCGTAGAGCCGGCGCGGCGCGTCGAGCTGCATGATCCGCCCGCGGTTGATCACGGCGACGCGGTCGGACATGGTCAGCGCCTCGCGCTGGTCGTGCGTCACATAGACCGTGGTCATGCCCAGCTTCTCGTGCAGCCGGCGCAATTCGATCTGCATGTGCTCGCGCAATTGCTTGTCCAGCGCCGACAGCGGCTCGTCCATCAAGAGGATACGCGGCTCGAACACGATGGCGCGCGCCAGGGCCACGCGCTGGCGCTGGCCACCCGAGAGCTGGTCGACGCGCCGTCCGCCATACCCGGCGAGCTGGACCATCTCCAGCGCCTGCTCGACGCGCCTTGCCGCCTCGGCCTTGGGCACGCCGCGCAGGCGGAGCGGGAACGCGACGTTCGCCGCCACGTCCATGTGCGGGAACAGCGCATAGTTCTGGAACACCATGCCGACGTCCCGCTTGTGCGGCGCCAGCCGGATCACCTCGGTGTCGCCGAACTTCAAACTGCCATGGTCGGGGCGCGTGAAGCCCGCCAGCACCATCAGCAAGGTCGTCTTGCCCGAGCCGGACGGGCCCAGCAGGGTCAGAAATTCGCCGCTATGGATGTCGAGATCGACATGGTCGAGCGCGTGGACCGTGCCGTAGGTCTTGGTGACCTGGCGCACGACGATGGGCAGCGACGCTCCGCGAACCATTCACCAGCCGCCTTGGATCGTGAATTCGAAGAAGACGAAGGCGATACCAGCGTACCGCCTTCGTCCCGTCGCCGGAACGGCCGAGGCCGTCAGGTCATTCGGTCAGCATGTTCTGGTAGGCAGCCGAGGCCTTCTCCTCGAACTTGATGTACCAGTCCAGGTCGATCGTCAGCTGCTTGGCGGCGTTGTCGGGGTGCGAGGGCAGCGTCTTGGCATAGGCCGCCTCGATCGTTCCCAGCTCGTAGGCCTTCTTGTTGGTCGGTCCGTAGGTGATGTACTTGGTGAACTCGGCCTGGTAGGGCGGCTTGCTGATCTCGGCCAGGAACTTCATCGCCTGGTCCTTGTTCGGCGCGCCCTTGGCGATCGCATAGCAGTCGTAGTCCAGCAGCGCCTGGTTGAAGGTGTAGGCGACCTGCGCGCCGTCCTTCTTGGCCACGTCGAACCGGCCGTTCCAGCCGGTGACCATGTCCACCTCGCCGTCCTTCATGAGCTGCGCGTGCTGGGCGCCGGATGCCCACCATACGGCGATGTGCGGCTTCAGCTCCTTGATCTTCTTGATCGCGCGGGCGATGCCCTCCGGCGTTGACAGCACCTTGTAGACCTCGCCGGCCGGCACGCCGTCGGCCATCAGCGCGGGCTCCAGCGCGCCGGCAACCGCCTTGCGGTACGACCGCTTGCCCGGGAACTTCTTCACGTCCCAGAAATCCGCCCAGCTCTGCGGCCCCTTGTCGCCATAGGTCTTGGTGTTCCACGCCAGCACGGTCGAGAACACGTCGCCGCCGACGCAATAGTCCTGGTAGGTGCCGGGGACGAAGTTCGCGACGTCGACCACCTTGTAGTCGAGCTTCTCCAGGATGCCCTCGGCGCCGGCGCGTGCAGCGCTGCCCGATCCGCTGGCGACGATGTCCCAGGTGACGGCGCCCGCCTTCACCTTCAAGCGCAGGTCGGCGATGCCGGTATAGGTCTCCTCCTTGATCGCGATGCCCATCGCCTTGGCGGCGGGCAGGAAGAGGGCCTTGCTCTGCGCCTCCTGGTACGACCCGCCGAAGGAAACGACGGTCAATTGCTGCGCGTCGGCCGGTCCAGCGGCCATGCCGCAGCCGGCCGCGACAACCACGGCGAGCGCCTGACCGGCGAACATCTTCCTGCGCGTCATGCCTAAACCCCCTTGATCCTTTATCCGCTGGATTGCACAGATAGCGGTCAGGCTAAGTGTGGGTCGGAATGTGGTCGGCGGATAAGGACCATTGTGGAAACTTGGGCATACCACTCCGTCGGCACCGTCGAAATGCGAGGCGCCCCGGTCCAATGTGCCGGCCGGGACAAACGCGGAGTAGCGCCGGATGCGCGGCAACCTGTTCACCGATGACTTCAAGCTGACGCCCTACTGGTGGGACCATGTTCCGCGCCCGGCCCTTCCCGATGCCGCCCTGCCCGCAAAGGCCGACGTCGTCGTCGTCGGCTCGGGCTACACCGGCCTGGGCGCGGCGCTCGAGACCGCGCGCGGCGGGCGGGACACGCTGGTCATCGACGCCGAGGATGCGGGCTGGGGCTGCAGCACGCGCAACGGCGGGCAGATTTCGACCAGCATCAAACCGACCTATGCCGACCTCGCCCGGCGGCACGGGCCCGAGACCGCGTTCCGCATCATCAAGGAAGGCCAGAATTCGCTGGCCTGGACGGCGGACTTCATCGCCCGCGAGAAGATCGACTGCGACTTCCGCATCGCCGGCCGCTTCCACGCCGCGCACACACCCGGCCAGTACGAGGCCCTGGCGCGCCGCCTGGACTCGCAGCCCAAGGGGCTGGAGGTCGAGGCGCACCTGGTCCCGCGCGCGGAGCAGCGGAGCGAGCTGGGCACGGATACCTATTTCGGCGCCGCCGTCTACACGCGGCACGCCGCGGTCGATCCCGGGCGTTTCCACCAGGGGATGCTCGATCGCGTGCTGGGCGCCGGCGCAAAGGTGATCGCGCATTGCCCGGCGACGGCGATCCACCGCGACGGTGCCGGGTTCCGCGTCGACACGCCGCGCGGCACGGTCTCCGCCCGCAACGTGATGGTGGCGACCAACGGCTACACCAGCCGCCTGACGCCCTGGCTGCAGCGGCGCGTCATTCCGATCGGCAGCTACGTGATCGCGACGGAGGAGATTCCGCCGGAAACCATGGCGCGGCTGATGCCGAAAGACAGGATCGTCAGCGACACGCGCAAGGTGGTCTACTACTACCGCGCCTCGCCCGACCGGCGGCGCATCCTCTTCGGCGGCCGCGTCTCGTTCAGCGAGACGGACCCGCGCAAGAGCGGGCCCCTGCTCCACGCCGACATGGTCCACATCTTCCCCGAGCTGGCCTCGACCCGGATCAGCCATTCCTGGTGCGGCTTCGTCGCCTATACCTTCGACGAGCTGATGCACGCTGGCGAGCACGAGGGCATCCACTACGCCATGGGGTATTGCGGCTCCGGCGCCGGCATGGCCGGCTACCTGGGCACGCGCATCGGCCAGCAGATACTCGGCCGCAAGGAAGGCCGCACCGCCTTCGACGGGCTCAGCTTCGAGACCCGCCCGCTCTACACGGGCAACCCGTGGTTCCTCGCGCCCTCGGTCATGTATTACCGCTGGCGGGACCGGCAGGCGCGCTAGACGCAGGGCGCCCCTGCACTGGGGATGGATTGACGGTATGGATTGTATATTGTATAAAATCCACAGTTATTCCGGCAATTCAACCAGTTAATGGCTCAGCGGGGTGATCCGATGTCCAAGAATAGCGGCTGGCAGGGTATTTTCCCGGCCGTCACCACCAAGTTCACCGCCGACGACCGGCTGGATATCGCCGAGATGGAGCGCTGCTACGCGCTGCAGGTCGAGGCCGGCATCCATGGCCTGATCACCTGCGGCTCGCTGGGCGAGGCCTCGACCCTCGACCCCGAGGAGAAGATCGAGGTCCTGAAGACCGCGGTCCGCGTCGCCAAGGGCCGCATGCCTGTGCTGCAGACCGTTTCCAGCGGCTCGACCCGCAACGCCCAGAAGGCCGCCGAGGCCGCCGCGAAGGCCGGCGCCGCGGGGCTGATGGTCCTGCCCGGCCTGCCCTACAAGTCCGAGCCGCACGAGACGATCGCGCATTTCCGCGCGGTGGCGAAGGCCGGCGGCCTGCCGGTGATGATCTACAACAACCCCATCGCCTACGGCGTCGACATCACGCCGAAGATGCTGGCCGAACTGGCCGACGACAAGCTCTTCGTCGCGGTCAAGGAATCGTCCGACGACGTGCGCCGCGTCACCCAGATCATCAACCTGCTGGGCGACAAGCTGCAGATCTTCACCGGCGTCGACAACCTCGCCCTCGAAAGCATTGCCATGGGCGCGGTTGGCTGGGTCGCGGGCCTGGTCGCGGCCTTCCCGGCCGAGACGGTCGCGATTTGGAACTTGGCGCGGGCCGGACGGATGGACGAGGCGCTGGCGGTCTACCGCTGGTTCCAGCCCCTGCTCGACCTCGATGTGTCGGCCCGGCTGGTGCAGAACATCAAGCTGGTCGAGGCGATCGCGATCGACACCAACGACCGCTGCCGCGCCCCGCGCATGGCCCTGATGGGCGCCGAGCGTGCGCGGATCGAGAAGGTTGTGCGCGACGCCATGGCCAGGCGGCCGAAGCTGGAGACGCCCAAGCGCGCCAAGTCGGCCTAGCCGCAGCGACCGCCCGATGTCCGGCGTGGCGCGACTGACGGTCGCGAAGCGCTTCCCCTTCGCCGAGGGCCACGAATTCGGCGAGGCGGGCGCCTACGAATATCTGAGCGGCCGGGCGGACTTCGCGGTCGACCCGGCCGCGCCCGACCTCCAGGCCGTGACCGACATTCGCTTGGCCCCGGTGGACGCCGCCGGCAAGGTGCGGTTCGCCGCCGATTTCGCGCTGCTGAAGCCGGTCGACCCGAAGCGCTCCAACCGCCGGTTGTTCTTCGACTACGGCAACCGCGGCAACAAGCGCTGCCTGCAGTTCTTCAACGATGCGGTCGGATCGAACGAGCCGCGCGCGCCGGAGCACGCCGGCAACGGCTTCCTGTTCCGCCGCGGCTACACGGTGGGCTGGCTGGGCTGGCAAGGCGACCTGCAGCCGGGCGAAGGGCGGATGCTGCTGGACCTGCCCGTGGCGACCGAGGGCGGCAAGCCGATCACCGGCACGGTGCGCGTGGAGTACGTCGTCACCGAGCCGGGCGTGCATTGCCTGCCGCTGAGCGGCCAAGCCGCCGCCAAGAGCTACCCGGCCGTGTCGCTGGACACGCGCGGGGCGAGGCTGACGCGCCGGCGCTATGCCGACAGCGAGCGCGTGGCGATCGCGCCCGAGGCCTGGCAGTTCGCCAGGCTGGAATTCGGCAGCACCGTCGACGGCGGAGGCCGCGAGCGCGCGGTCATCCCCTGCGACACGCATATTTACGTCGAAGCCGGCTTCGAGCCGGGCTGGATCTACGAGCTGGTGTACGCCGCGCGCGACCCGATCGTGCTGGGGCTGGGCCATGTCGCGGTACGCGACTTCGTCAGCTTCCTGAAGCACGGCGACGAGGGCAATCCGCTCAAGGGCGGGGTCGAGAAGGCCTATGCCTGGGGCCGCTCGCAGACCGGGCGGTGCATCCGCGATTCGATCTACCTTGGCTTCAACGCCGATGCCCAAAACCGGCGCGTGTTCGACGGCGTGCTCCCGCATGTCGCGGGCGGCGGGCGCATGTGGATGAACCAGCGCTTCGCCCAGATCATGCCCCTGCCCGGCCAGGAATACGAAAACCACTTCACCCCGGTCGACCGCTTCCCGTTCGCCTATGCGCGCAGCAAGGACCATCTCACCGGCAAAGCCGACGCGATCCTGAAGCGCCCGGACACCGACCCGCTGGTGATCCAGACCGACACGGCCTCGGAATACTGGCTGCGCCGCGGGTCGCTGGCGATCACCGACACCGCGGGCAACGACCTGGAGCCGCCCGCGGGGGTGCGGCACTACCTGTGGTCAAGCTCGCAGCACTATGCCGACCCGCTGATGAAGCAGCCGGCGAAAGGCATCTGCGTCTATCCGGCCAACGTCGTCGTGACCTCGATGCTGTTCCGCGCGGTGCTCGACATGCTCGACCGCTGGGCCAGCGGCGGCACAGCGCCGCCCGCCAGCCGCATCCCGAGGCGCAAGGACGGCACGCTGGTCGCGGCCGAGGAATGGCGCCGGCAGTATCCCGCGATCCCGGGTGCGGTGATCCCGAAGGGCCCCAGCAAGCTCGACCTGCTCGACTTCGGCCCGGACATCGACCGCGGGTTCATCGCGAAAGAGCCGCCGACGGTCGTCGCCGGCAAGCGCTATGCCGTCCAGGTTCCCGCCGTGGACGAGGACGGCAACGACGTGGCCGGGGTGCGCGCGCCGATGGTCCAGGCGCCGCTCGCCACCTACAACGGCTGGAACATGCGCGCACACGGCTTCGGGTATGGCGCGATGGGTCCGATCGTCGGCAGCACCATCGCCTTCCCCGACACGCCGCAGGAACGCGCGGCGACCGGCGACCCGCGACGCTCGATCCTCGAACGCTACGGCGACAAGGCGGGCTATGTGCGCGCGATCACCGAGGCCGCGCGGCGCCTGGTGGCCGAGGGCTTCCTGCTGGAAGAAGACGTCGAACGCGCCGCCCAGCGGGCCGCCGACTGGGGCCGCCCGCGCCACGACGTCCGCCTGGACTGAGCGAGTGTCCGCCATGCCGGGATCGACCCCGCGCAGCGGCGCGTCCTTCGCGCACCGTACGGTGGCCGCCTCGGCCGCCGAGGCGATCCGTCGCAAGATTTTCGACGGCGAGCTGAAGGACGGCGAGCCGCTGCGCCAGGATGTGCTGGCGGCCGAGTTCGGCATCAGCCGCACCCCCGTGCGCGAGGCGCTGGTCCAGCTCGAGGCCGAGGGGCTGGTCAGGATCGAGCCGCACAAAGGCGCCGTGGTGGCGGGCGCGGCGCTGTCGAGCATCGAGGAAACCTTCGAGCTGCGCGAGCTGCTGGAACCTATGCTGCTCACGCATTCCGCGCCGCACCTGACCGAGGCGGACTATCGCGCCATCGACGCGGTGTTGAAGGAATACTCGGCCGAGCTGCGCAGCCAGAACGTGCGGCGCTGGGGGGAGCTCAACACAAAGCTGCACGCCATGCTGTACGCGCGCGCCGGGCGGCCGCAGACCCAGGCGATCGTCGACAAGCTGCTGGCGGCATCGGACCGCTTCACGCGGCTGCAGCTGCTGCTGACCGACGGGCTGGAACGCGCCGAGCAGGAACACGCGGAGATCGCCCGGCTCTGCCGCGGCGGCGCCTACGCCGCCGCCGCGACCGCCCTGGCGCAGCACATCCGCGCGGTGAAGGAAGCCCTCGTCGCCCTCGCCGCCAAGCGATAGCGTCGCGAGCCCGCCCACCCGTGCAACTGCATTGCAGCTGTTGGTGCCCGCTGCCGGACTCGAACCGGCACGGCCCTTTCGGGCCAAGGGATTTTAAGTCCCTTGTGTCTACCAGTTCCACCAAGCGGGCTTGTGTTGCGGTCGGCGGCCGGGACTTGCGCGCCACGCTAGCGGCAGGGCGCGGGCGAGGCAACCGGACCCTGTCCTAGAACAGCATCCCCGCCGGGCCTGCGCGCGGGTTGCGTCGCGGGGCGCTGCTACCCTACCCTGCCGGCCGCGCCGCGGTGCAAGCGTTGCCCGCGCATCGAAGAATCCGGGGGTCGAAGACAGCATGTACGATGCGATCGTGATCGGCGGCGGCCACAACGGGCTGACCACGGCCGCCTATCTCGCGCGGGCGGGGCTGAAGACCCTGGTGCTGGAGCGTCGTCACGTCGTCGGCGGCGCGGCGGTCACCGAGGAGTTCCATCCGGGCTACCGCAACTCCATCGCGTCCTACACGCTGAGCCTGCTGCGGGGCGAGATCATCCGCGACCTGGAGCTGAAGCGCCACGGCCTCAGCGCCACGCCCTATCGCGGCTCGCTGGAGCTGTTGAGCAGCGGCGAGGCGGTGCAGTTCACCGGCGACGAGGCGCACGACCAGGCCGAGGTCGCGCGCTTCTCCAACCGCGACTGGGACGCGATGAAGCGGCTGCGCCAGCGGCTGCTGCGCGTCGGCGACGTCGTGCGCGACCAGTGGCTGCGCGAGCCGCCGGACCTGGCGGGCGGCTGGGAATCGCTGTTCGCCACGGCGCGCGCCGGGCTTCAATTGCGCAAGCTCGACGCCGACGACCGCCATTTCCTGGCGCAGATGTTCACCTTGAGCGCCAGCGAGCTGATGGAGCGCTGGTTCGAGAGCGAGACGCTGCGCCAGATCTACGCCGTGCATTGCGTATCGAGCAATTTCTCCAGCCTGCACCATCCCGGCTCGGCCATCCCCTTCTTCCTGAACGTGCTCGGCGAGCTCGAGGGCGTGCGCTACAAATGGGGCGTCGCCAAGGGCGGCATGGGCGCGGTCAGCCAGGCGCTGGTTGCGTCGGCCCGCGAGCACGGCGCGGAGATCCGCGTCTCGGCGCCGGTCGACCGCATCCTGGTCAAGAACGGCCGCGCCGAGGGTGTGCGCCTGGAGACCGGCGAGGAGATCCGCGCGCGCGCCGTTGCCGCCAACACCGATCCGAAGCGCACCTTCCTGAAGCTTGTCGGCAGGGAGCATCTGGAGCCGCAATTCGCCGAGGACATCGCGCATCTGCGGATGGGACACGCCTCGGTGCGCATGAACCTGGCGCTCAACGCCGCACCCGAGTTCGCCCGGCTTTCGGGCGAGGCGGCAAAGGTGGCGCTCGGATCGGCGATCACGCTGCTGCCCGACCGCGTGACCGTCGAACGCTGCTACCAGCTTGCCCGCGTCGGCGAGATCCCACCCGAACCCTATGTCAACATCCAGATCGCCTCGGCGCTCGACGACAGCCTGGCGCCGCCGGGGCACCACGTCATGAGCCTTCTGTGCAAGTACTATCCCTATCACCTGGCGGGGGGACAGGGCTGGGACGCGATCAAGGACCGCGTGGCCGATCGGATCCTCGCGGCGGTCCAGCGCCACATCCCCAATCTCGGCCGCATCACCGTCGCCCGCCAGGTGCTGTCGCCGCTCGACCTCGAACGCATGTTCGGCCTGACCGAGGGCGACATCTTCCACGGCCGCCACGACCTCGACCAGATCTTCAGCCTGCGCCCGCATCCCAGGGCGGCGCGCTATCGCACGCCGATCGACGCGCTCTATCTCTGCGGCTCGGGCAGCCATCCCGGCGGCGGCGTCTCGGGCGCGCCCGGGCACAACGCGGCCCGGCGGATGATCAGGGATCTACGGTAGCGACGGTCAGGTCGTTCCGTCGAACACCGGCGTGCCGCCGAGCGTCTTGATCAGTGCGGCGATTTCCTGGGCGACGGTTTCCAGCTCCTTCGGATCGGTGCCGCGCGCGACCAGGCTGACGCCGAAGCCGCCGACACGGTAATAGGGATAGCTGCCGATATCGACATGCGGGTAGCGGGCCTGGATCTCGCCCAGACCCTTGGCGAGCACGCCCTCGCCGAGGGTGCAGCTCACCGAGCGCATCATCACCGGCTTGCCGCCGACCAGGCTTGGCGCGATGCCCTCGAACATCGCCTGCATGATGCGCGGCACGCCCGCCATCACGTGGACATTGCCCAGCTTGAACCCGGGCGCGGTCGAGACCGGGTTGTCGATCAAGGTGGCGCCGACGGGAATCTCCGCCATGCGCAGCCGCGCCTCGTTCAGCGAGCCGGGCGGATAGTGCCGCTCGAGGCGCCGCACCGCCTCGGCATTGCGCTCCAGCACCGTGCCGAAGGCTTTGGCGACGCAGCCCGAGGTGATGTCGTCATGCGTGGGACCGATCCCGCCGGTCGTGAACACGTAGTCGCAGGCGACGCGCACCTCGTTGACCGCCTTGACGATGGCGGGCTCGCTGTCAGCCACCACGCGCACCTCTTTCAGGCGCACGCCGATCTCGTTCAGGCGCTTGGCCAGGAATGGCAGGTTGGCGTCGACGGTTCGTCCGGACAGGATCTCGTTGCCGATGATGAGCAGGCAGGCGGTATAGATCTTCTCGGTCGCTGGCGTATCGTTCATGCGCGTCCCGCGGATGATGGCCCCATGTCGCGGGGCATCCTAGCCCGGAACGGGCAGCAACGACCATGCGGCGGATATCCGGCCCGCGGACGTCAGTGGATCGACGGTCCCGAGCAGCCCGTGAGATCGGGCCGGCAGGCGTCGAGCTCGGCGATCTCGAGCGACAGCTTGGCCTTGATCGCCTGTTGGTAGCTCTCCCAGTTCGCCGACATCACGAAGCCGCTGACGGTCTTCTGGTAGAACTCGAGCACGCCCATCTCGTCCTCGATCACCAGCGCATTCACCTGCACGTCCATGGCCTGGAGCGCCGCCACGGCGGCCTTGGGGTCGCTGCCGGCGTTGTTGGTGCCGTCGCTGGAGATATCGACCACGTGGCGCACGCAGTCCGGCGCCGCCTTGATCGCCGAAGCGGCTGCGAGGAGCGCGTCGCCGACGGCCGTCGATCCGCTTTGCCGACGCTGGTAGGTCGCCAGCACCAGCGCCACCGACTTGGCGTCGCCCATGCTGGCGATCGGCGTCCAGGGCAGGATCAGCATGGCCGAGCTCGACCATTCCATTGCCGTCACGGCGATGCGGCCGTTCTGGCCATGAGTGATCTTTTCGACGATCGCGGGGGTCGACAAGGCCTCGGCGGTCGCCTTGGCCTGCAATTCCCACTCCGACGCGTCCACGCTGCCGGAAGCATCCAGCAGAAGAACCAGGCAGAGATCAGCAATCATCGCCACACGCTCCTTGTTTGAGCGCCTGGCCAACCTCAGGCTCCCCCTTCGGCTCGCGTTAGCCGCGATGCCTCCTAGGGTCGCGCCAGTAACGGTTGCGATGCTACGGCCAGAATGGTTAATTTTCTGGCCGGCAGCGGTCGATCCCCTTGCGTGGCTCGCCCGGATCAATATATGCAACGCGAATGCCATATCACGGGTTGCGGGGCTTGCGGGCGCCAGAAATAATTCATGGTATTATAAAGGGTTATCGTCACCCGCCGCCAGGCTTGCCAAACCGGCCGCGAAGCCGTTGAATTCGATCGGACCCATACGCATGCGCGAAGAGCAAACTGCCGCCGAGAGCGGCAATCCCTGGATGGACCCGCGAGCCAGCAAGTCCGGCATCAAGCTGCACGGGCCGGACGGGTTCGCCGGCATGCGCGAGGCCGGCCGGCTGGCGGCGGAGGTGCTCGATTTCATTGCCCCGCAGGTCGTGCCCGGCGTCACGACCGGCGCGCTCGACCAGTCTTGCCACGACTTCATCATCGCGCGCGGGGCGATCCCCGCGCCGCTCGGCTATCGCGGCTTTCCGCGCTCGATCTGCACCTCGGTCAACCACGTGGTCTGTCATGGGATCCCCGGCGAGAAAGTGCTGGTGGACGGCGACATCGTGAACATCGACATCACCGTGATCCTGGATGGGTGGCACGGCGACACCAGCCGGATGTACCTGGTCGGCGACGACATCAAGCTGAAGGCGCGCAAGCTGGTCGACGTGACCTACGAGGCGATGATGAAGGGGATCGAGATCGTGCGCCCCGGTGCCACGCTGGGGGACATCGGCGCCGCGATCCAGCGCCATGCGGAGGCCAGCCGCTTCTCCGTCGTGCGCGATTTCTGCGGCCACGGCATCGGCCGCATTTTCCACGATGCGCCGTCGGTGCTGCATTACGGCCGCGCCGGCGAGGGCCCGGTGCTGCGCGAGGGCATGTTCTTCACGATCGAGCCGATGATCAACGCCGGCCGGTGGGAAGTGAAGATCCTGGGCGACGGCTGGACCGCCGTGACCAAGGACAAATCGCTGTCGGCGCAGTTCGAGCACACGATCGGCGTGACCCGCGACGGGTTCGAGATCTTCACGCTGTCGCCCGCCGGACACACGCGCCCGCCCTACCCCGCCGCTTGAATCGGGCCGATGGCGAGCGCGCGCAAGCCGGCCGCCGCCGCGGACCATCTGGGCCATCGCCGGCGCCTGCGCGACCGCTTTCTGTCCGCGCCGCAATCCCTGCCCGACTACGAGTTCCTGGAACTGCTGCTGTTCCAGGCGATCCCGCGCCAGGACACCAAGCCGCTCGCGAAGCGCCTGCTGGCCGCGTTCGACAACGACCTCGGGCGGCTGGCCAATGCCAGCGACGCCGAGCTGAAGGCGGTCGACGGCGTTGGCGATGCCGCGCTGGCGGCGCTGCGGCTGATCGGCGAGGGCGCGCGTCGGCTGCTGCGCCGCCAGGTGATGGAGCGGCCGTTGCTGGGATCCTGGCACCAGCTGCTCGACTACCTGCGCGTGGCCCAGGGCGACGTCCGCATCGAGCAGTTCCGGCTGCTGTTCCTCGACGCCAAGAACCGGCTGATCGCCGACGAGGTGCACCAGACCGGAACGATCGACGAGACGCCGGTCTATCCGCGCGAGGTCGCCAAGCGCGCGCTGGAGCTGGGGGCGGCGGCGCTGATCGTCGTCCACAACCACCCCTCGGGCGACCCTTCGCCCAGCAAGGCCGACATCGCCATCACCCGCGACATCGCCGCCGCGCTGAAGGCGCTGAACATCGCCCTGCACGACCATCTGATCGTCGGGCGCGAGAAGCATGCGAGCTTCCGCGGGCTCGGCCTGCTGTAGCAGGCGGGGCGCCGCGCCCCTTCCCAAGAGGCGGGCCCGTCGCCTAAAGTCACGCCAACTCTAGCAACAGGCAGCATCCGGAGGAACGGCCCATGGCCAAGACCCTGCATCACTTCATCGGCGGCAAGAAGGTCGAAGGCACCAGCGGCCGGTTCGGCGACGTGTTCAACCCGACCACGGGCGAGAAGTCGGGCGACGTCCCGTTCGCGACCGTCAAGGAGGTCGAGGCCGCGGTCGCCAACGCGCAGGCCGCGTTCGCGAGCTGGGGCACGACGTCGCCCCTGGCCCGGGCGCGCGTGATGTTCAAGTTCAAGGAGCTCGTGGAGAAGAACATGGACGAGCTGGCGCGCCTCGTCTCGAACGAGCACGGCAAGGTGTTGAGCGACGCCAAGGGCTCGGTCCAGCGCGGGCTGGAGGTAGTCGAGTTCGGCTGCGGCATCCCGCATTTGCTGAAGGGCGAGTATTCCGACAGCGTGGCGACCGGCATCGACGTCTATTCGATGCGCCAGCCGCTCGGCGTCGTCGCCGGCATCACGCCGTTCAATTTCCCGGCCATGGTGCCGATGTGGATGTTCGGCGTGGCCATCCCGGCCGGCAACTGCTTCATCCTGAAGCCGAGCGAGAAGGACCCGTCCTGTCCGCTGCGCCTGGCCGAGCTGATGATCGAGGCCGGCGCCCCCCCGGGCGTGCTGAACGTGATCAACGGCGACAAGGTGGCGGTCGACGCCATCCTCAACGACCCGCGCATCCAGGCGGTGAGCTTCGTCGGCTCGACCCCGATCGCGCAATACGTCTACGAGACCGCCGCGCATAACGGCAAGCGCGTGCAGGCGATGGGCGGCGCCAAGAACCACATGATCGTGCTGCCGGACGCCGACCTGAACCAGGCCGTGGATGCGCTGGTCGGCGCCGCCTACGGCTCGGCCGGCGAGCGCTGCATGGCGGTGTCGGTCGCGGTCGCGGTGGGCGACAAGACCGCCGACGCGCTGGTGGAGAAACTGGCGCCGCGCGTGCGGGCGCTGAAGGTGGGGCCCTCGACCGCGCAGGAATCCGAGATGGGCCCGCTGGTGACCAGGCAGCACATGGACAAGGTGCGCGGCTATATCGACCACGGCGTCAAGGAAGGCGCCAAGCTGGTGGTCGACGGCCGCGGGCTGAAGCTGCAGGGCT
>JADLEG010000147.1 GCA_020846275.1 Alphaproteobacteria bacterium | reverse complement strand
GAAAGCTCGCACTCAATATGCTTCGCACCCATCCCAGCACCGCTTCCCTCCGTCGAAAAATCAAGCGCGCAGGCTGGGACGACAAATTCCTCCTCTCCCTCCTCGGCCAAATGCGATAGCCCTGCCCTTGACGGGAGGGGGACAGGGGGAGGGTGAAGGTCGCGCGCGAGCGGAGCACGACGGCCCCCTCGCCCTTTCCCCCTCCCGCGAGGGGAGGGGGGACAAAGAAGAACGTGTCGATTGGATTCTTCTTCATCCTCACACCATCAGGTACTGCGCGCGCGCTTCGGCGCTCGCGGTGAGTTCGGCCATGGTGCCGGTGAAGCGCACCTGGCCCTTCTCGATGATCACCGCGCGGTCGGCCACCCCGGTCGCGAAATGCAGGTTCTGCTCGGACAGCACGACCGTCAGCCCCTCGGCCTTCAACCCGCGGATGGCGGCGGCCATCTGGTCGACGATCACCGGCGCCAGGCCCTCGGACGGCTCGTCCAGCAGCACCAGGGCGGGGTTGCCCATCAGCGTGCGCGCGATGGTGAGCATCTGCTGCTCGCCGCCGCTCATGCGCCCGCCCGGCCGGTCGCGCATCTCCGCCAGGTTGGGGAAGATGCTGAACAGCTTTTCCGGCGTCCATTCCGGCGCGCCCCGGCGCCTGGGCTGGCGGCCGACCTCCAGGTTCTCCATCACCGAAAGCTCGGTGAAGATGCGCCGCTCCTCCGGCACGTAGCCGAGGCCGAGGCGCGCGATGGCGTGGGTCGCCAGGCGCTCGATGCGCCGGCCCAGGAACGCGATCTCGCCCTCGGCCGCGCGCACCAGCCCCATGATGGTCTTGAAGGTGGTCGACTTGCCCGCCCCGTTGCGGCCCAGCACCGCCACCACCTCGCCGCGCCCAGCGGCAAAGGACATGCCGTGCAGGATCTGCGCGCGGCCGTAGTAGCCGTGCACGCCGTCCAGCGTCAGGATCGCGTCAGTGCCCGTGGCCAAGATAGATCTCCTGCACCTTCGGGTCGGCGCGCACCGACCGGGGCTTGCCCTCGGCGATCAGCCGGCCGCGGTTCAGCACCACGATGCGGTCGGCGTGCGAGAACACCACGTCCATGTCGTGCTCGGTGAACAGCACGCCCACGGCTTCCTCGCGCACGATGCGCGCGGCCAGCGCCATCAGCGCCACGCGCTCCTTCGGTGCCATGCCGGCGGTGGGCTCGTCCATCAACAGCAGGCGCGGCTTGTTGGCGAGCGCGATCGCCAGTTCCACGCGCTTCAGGTCGCCATAGGCCAGCACGCCGCAGGCCCGGTCGGCCTGGGCCGCCATGCCCACGCGGTCGAGCAGCGCCAGCGCCTCGTCGCGGTAGAGCCGCGTCGCCGCCGGCCACATCGCCCACAGGCGGCGGCGATGCGACAGCAGCGCCATCTGCACGTTCTCGGCGACGGTCATCGAGGCGAAGGTGGCGGTGATCTGGAAGGTGCGGCCGACACCCAGGCGCCAGACCGCGCGCGGCTTCAGCCCCACCAGTTCGCGCCCCTCCAGCTTCACGCTGCCCGCGTCGGGGCGGAGCTGGCCGTTCAGCATGTTGAAGCAGGTGGTCTTGCCGGCGCCGTTGGGCCCGATCAAGGCCAGCAATTCGCCGGGTTTGACGGCGAACGCGACGTCGTTCACCGCCTGCACGCCGCCGAACGCCTTGCTCAAGCCCTCCACGGCCAGCACGCTCATGACGCTGCCTCCGCCCGGCGCGCTTCCCAGCGCTGCGCCGCGAAGCCCGCCAGGCCCTGCGGGAAGGCCAGCACCAGCAGCACGATGGTCGCCCCCAGCACCAGCCGCCAGTATTCTGTCGCGCGCACCAGCTGCTCGTGCAGCCCGGAATAGACCACCGCGCCGACGATCGGGCCGCTCACCGTCTGCACGCCGCCCAACAGCACCATCAGCAGCGCGTCGACCGACTTGGGAATCGAGATGTAGGTCGGGAACACGCTGCCCTTCATGTAGGCGAAGAGCCCGCCGGCCAGCCCCGCCGCGGCCGCGGCGATCGTGAAGCCCGCCCATTGCAGGCGCATCACGTCGATGCCCACGGCTTCGGCGCGCAGCGGCGAATCGCGTCCGGCGCGCAGCGCGTAGCCGAGCGGCGCGTGGATCACCCGGCGCAGCAGCAGCGTGCCGGCCAGGCACAGAACCAGCGCCAGGTAGTAGAAGGCAAGCTTGCCGCGCGCCCAGTCCGGCGGCCAGACGCCCAGCACGCCGTTGTCGCCGCCCGTTACCGCGACCCACTGGAACGTGACCGACCAGCAGATCTGCGCGAAGGCCAGCGTGAGCATCGCCAGGTACACGCCCGAGAGCCGCACGCAGAAGAAGCCGCAGACCACGCCGGCGATGCCCGCCATCAGCGGCGACAGCACTAGCCCCACCGCCATCGGCGCGGCCAGGTACTGCGCGGCCAGCGCCGCGCCATAGGCGCCCAGGCCGAAATAGGCGGCATGGCCGAACGACGCCATGCCCGCCGGACCCATGATGAAATGTAGGCTGGCCGCGAACAGCACGAACAGCGCGATTTCCGTCAGTACGCTGACCGCGTAATCCCCGAGCAACGGCGGCAGGATGACGGAAAGCGCCAGCGCCCCAGCGCCCAGCAGGCGCAGCGCCGCCGGCGCGGCGCGGATCACCGGCTCCTGCCCGCCGGTCGCGGCGCGTGCCTGGGCCGGCGGCTTGCCGAGCAGCCCGTAGGGCCGGATCACCAGCACCACCGCCATCACCACGAACACCAGCACCAGCGTGCTCTCGGGCAGGATCCAGAGGCCGAACACCTTGAGCTCGGCGATCAGCAGCGCGGCCAGGAAGGCCCCCGTCACGCTGCCCATGCCGCCGACGACCACGACGACGAAGGCCTCGGCGATCACCTGCAGGTCCATCTGCAGGTTGACCGATTCGCGCGGGAGCTGCAGCGCGCCGGCCAGGCCCGCCAGCAGCGCGCCAAGGAAGAAGACCGAGGTGAACAGCCGCGCCTGGTCGACGCCGAGCGCCGCCACCATCTCGCGGTCCTGCGTCGCCGCGCGCACCAGCGTGCCCCAGCGCGTGCGGTGGAACAGCAGCCACAGCGCCGCCAGCACCACCGGCCCGACCGCGATCAGGAACAGCTCGTAGAGCGGGAAGCGCTGGCCCAGGATCTCCACGGCGCCCTTCAAGCCCGGCGCGCGCGGCCCCAGCAGGTCGGCGGCGCCCCAGGCGTAAAGCGCGACGTCCTGAATCACCAGCACCACGCCGAAGGTTGCCAGGAGCTGGAACAGCTCCGGCGCCTGGTAGATACGGCGCAGCAGCAGCACCTCCGCCAGCACGCCGATCAGCCCGACCGCGAGCGCGGCCAGCACGATGCCTGCCCAGAACCCCTCGAAGCCGTAAGGCAGGCGCTCGACCAGGCTCCAGGCGATATAGGCGCCCAGCATGTAGAACGAGCCATGCGCGAAGTTCACCACCCGCGTCACGCCGAAGATGATCGACAGGCCCGACGCCACCAGGAACAGCGACGACGCCGAGGCCAGCCCGTTCAGGAATTGG
>JADLEG010000146.1 GCA_020846275.1 Alphaproteobacteria bacterium | reverse complement strand
GGTTCAAGGAGGCGCGCACCCGGCGCCAGAAGCTCGTCGCCGTGGGCGACTTCAACATCGCGCCGCTCGAGACCGACGTGTGGTCGCACAAGCAGCTGCTCGACGTCGTCAGCCACACGCCGGTCGAAGTCGAGAAATTCGGGCACATGCAGCGCTCGCTCGACTGGGTCGACGCGGTGCGCCACTTCATCCCGCCCGAGGAGAAGCTCTACACCTGGTGGAGCTACCGCAACCGCGACTGGAAGGTCGGCGACCGCGGGCGGCGGCTGGACCATGTGTGGGTCACGCCGTCGCTGAAGTCGGGGCTGCGCTCGGCCAGCGTGCATCGCGACGCGCGGGACTGGGAAAGCGGCAGCGACCACGTGCCCGTGACCGTCGAGGTCGGCGATTGAGGCGCGACCTGCGGCCGTTCTACGCGCCGCGCTCGGTCGCGGTGGTGGGCGCGGGCGAGCGGCCGACCTCGTCGGGCGGGGCGGTGCTGCACCTCTTGGAGAAGTCCGGCTTCGTGGGCGAGATCCTGCCGGTCAATCCCAAGGGCGGCACGATCCGCAACCTGAAGGTCCGCACGTCGCTGCGCGCGCTCGACAAGCCGGCCGATCTCTGCGTGATCGTCATCCGCCCCGACACCATCCTGGACGCGGTGCGCGAGGCGATCGCCACCGGCCATCGCCACCTGCTGATCCTGCCCGGCGGCTTCGCCGAGGCCGGCGAGGAAGGCAGCAAGCGCGACGCTGATTTGCGGGCACTCGCGGCCGAAGGCGGGCTGACCATCGCCGGGCCCAATTGCGCCGGCATCATCCACCTGACCGCGCGTGGTGCGCCGGTGGGCATGGCCGCGACCTTCCTGCGCGACCTGCCGCCGGGCCCGGACAGCCAGGGCCGGTCGATCGCGCTGCTCTCGCAGTCCGGCGCGCTGGCCGAGGAGATCATCGCCAAGGCCAACGCGATGGCGATTCCGATCGGCACGATCGTGTCGGTGGGCAACGCCACGCAGATCGGCATCGCCGACCACCTGGCCTACCTGGCCGAGGACGACGGCATCGCCGCCGTGCTGCTCTACATCGAATCGCCGGGCGACATGCAAGCGTTCCGCGAGGTCGCGCGGCACGCGGCGGCGAAGAAACCCGTGATCGCGCTGATCGGCGGACGCACCCCGCCGGGCGGCGCCGCGGCGCGGGCGCACACCGGCTCGACCGCCCTGGACGAGCGCGCGGCCGAGCGCTTCGCGCGGGATTGCGGCATGGTGCGCGCGACCAGCCTGCGCCGCCTGCTGCTGGCGGCGCGGGGCTTCGCGCGCTATCCGCGGGGCATCGGCAAGCGCGTGCTGGTGCTGTCGAACTCCGGCGGGCCGGGCGTGCTGTGCGCCGACCAGTGCGCGATCGAGGGGCTGGCGTTGCCTGCATTGCCCCCGGCGATGGCCGAGCGCCTGCGAAGGCGCCTGCCGGCGGAAGCGACGGTGGCCAACCCGATCGACCTTTTGGCCGATGCGCGCGAAGACCGCTTCGGCCTGGCATTCGAGGCCGCGATGCGGGAGGGCAAGGACGCCTTCGACGCCGTGTTGACGATCCACGTCGTGCCGTTCATGGTCGATCCGGTGCCGGTGGTGGCGGCCCTGGCCGAGCTGGCGCGCGACGCAAAGCGGCCGCTGATGCAGGCGATGATGGGAACCCTTCCGGGTCGGGACGAATTGTTCGCGACGATGGAGGCGGCCGGGGTGCCGATGTTCAACGACGTCGAGGCGATGGCCGAGACGGCGGGGCTGCTGGCCGCCTATCCCGCGTCGCGCGCGCCGTAGAGCAGCGTGATGTTGATCCGCCGGTTGGCGTAGCCATCGGCGAAGCGGATCGTGTCGGTCTCGTGGAACGGGTCGGAGTTGAAGATCGCCGCGCGGTTCTGGCGATGCGGGATGCGCACGGGCTTTGCCTTGCTGTCGGCGAGGAAGCGGCGCATCGCCGGCAGGTCCGTGTTGTACGCCTGGAAGTCCCAGTCCGCCGGCGCCTCCTTGTCCCATACCACCAGGCCGCCGCGTTCGGGATCGAGATTGGCCGCGTCGGGCGTGATCCAGAAGTTCACGTTGACCGCGGCGAAGTCGGCGTGCATCGGGATGCCGGAGAGGCGGCTGTCGTACTTGAACGCCCACAGCTTGCGCAGGCGGTGCGGCCCGAAGATGCCGGGTAGCGCCAGGCGCAATTCCTCGGCGATCTGCGCCAGGAGCGGGCACCAGAACCCCTGCTCCCAGAACGCGCCCAGGTATCCGTTGGCGTAGGTGAACTGGTACCAGATGGTCGATTCCAGGCAGAAGCGGCGCAAAGATTCCAGCGCCTCGGGCCGCAGCAGCCCGTCGACATGGGCGATGCCCGGCGCGTTGCGCGCGTAGCTTGCCTCGATCGCCTGGCGGTCGAGCGCGGGGTTGATCGCGCCGCCCGCAAGGGCCGGCGCCTCGATGCGGTGCCACAGCCGGTTATAGGTGGATGCCAGGGAAGCGCGGTGGCGCGCGGGGAGCTCGACCACGTGCGTGCCGGGGGCGGGCGCGGGCAGGTCGGCAAGCGCGGCACGGTAGCGCTCGCGCGTCGACGCCAGGTCCTCGCCGCGCGCGATCAGGTGCTCGAGCTGCTCGATATCGTGGCGCAGCTTGCCTTCGCTCGTCATGCGGAACAGAGGATCGCCGTTCGCGATCCTCGCCGCCGGGCCGCGGCGCAGGATCGTGGCGCACTCGTGCGCCGCGCCGGCCTCGTCGACCCGCCCGAGCAGCGCCAGCGTGTTGCCCAGATTTGTCTGCGCCGCGGCGAAGCCGGGATCGCGCGCAAGGGCCGCGCGATAGGCACCCTCTGCCTCCGCCAGCCGCCCGGCGGCTTTCAGCGCATTGGCAAGATTGTAGGCGCCGACCGCCAGGTCGGGGCGCAGCGCGGCGGCCTGGCGCAGCGGCTCGACCGCATCCGCCGCGCGCCCGTCGGCGGCAAGCATCACGCCGAGGGTGCTGGCGAGCGCGAAATGCCTTGGATTGCGCTCCAGCGCGCGGCGCAGGACGGCTTCGGCCTCGCGGCCGCGGCGTGCCCCCGCCAGCATGCGCGCACACTCGATCGCCGCGTCGGCATGGCCGGGATCGAGAGCGACCGCGCGCGCCGCCATGCGGAACGCGTCATCGGCGCGCCCGGCGCGGTGCAGTCGCGTGGCTTCGGCGAAGGCAAGGTCGGCGTCAGTCCCGCTCATCGCCCTTGCGATACAGGAAATACCGTCCCGCCGCCACGCCTTGGGGCAGCGGCAGCGCTTCGTCCGCCAAGCCCGTCAGTTCCTGGTCGCTGAGGATGACGCCCCCGGGCGCGGCCAGGCGCGCGAGATGCGGCGCGAGCCAGGCGGCAAGCCGCGCGTTGCGCGCGGCCTCGCCGGTGCCGGTGTCGGCATGGATCAGGGCCGCCCGGGCGCCGATGCGCTGGAGCGCCGTGGGCAGCGTATCGGCGAAATCCCCCAGCACGAGGTGGGCGGCATCGGGGATGCAGTCGGGATGCGCGTCGAGCTGGCGGTCGAACGCGAAGATCGCGCGGCCGGGCAGCAGGTGGCGCAGATGGTCGTAGGTCCGTCCGTTGCCCAGGCCAAGCTCGACGACGGGGCCGGGCACGCCGACGATCAGGGAGGCGGCGCGATCGAGACAGGCGCGCTGCGCCTGGAGGCGCCGGATCGCGCTGTCGAGGCGGCTCATCGGGCGGTGTTCAGGCGGCTTTCGCCTTGGCGAGCGCCTTGGTGGTGTCGTCGAGGCGATGCGCCAGCTCGCGCATGATCTCGACCGCGATCTGCGGGAACTCGCCGACCAGCCGGAAGAACAGCTCCTTGGAGATGCGCAGCACGGTCGCCGTGCTGCTGGCCCGGACCGTCGCGGTGCGCGGCACGTCGCACAGAATGGCGATCTCGCCGACGAAGCTGTTCTTGCCCAGCCGCGCCACGGTGTGCTCGCCGTTGGGCGTATTGACGATCACGTCGGCCTCGCCGGCCATGATGATGAACATGGCATCGCCGGCGTCGCCCTGCTTGCAGAGATCCTGGCCGCGCTGATACTCGAGTTTCTCGCTGGTGAACGCCAGCAGCTTCAGCTTCGACGGCTCGATCTTGGCGAACAGGGGGACGCGGCGCAGCGCGTCGACTTCCTCGTGCAGGCTCATGAAGCAGATCCGCTCCTGGGACGGGGCCCGGCGGCGCTTGTTTCCGTCATTTCCTTGCTACTCGTCAATACATTAGAACAGGTTTACAAACCGGTAAACATTGGACATTTACCGTTTGCGGCGATTCGCCTGCCGCAGCTCTTGCCAACAGGTTGGAATTACCTGCGATTTCATCGCGCAATTCGCGAGTTTTCGTGGCGGGCCGGAATTCGACGTTTCCGGCATTTCGGCAGATGTGCCATAGTCCGGCCGTCCGGGGGAGTGCTTCAATCCAATAAACTCACGTCTGGGACAATGGGGCTTGACCCAATGAAGACCGGCAGGAACGGCGCGCGGGTTCTCTTTTATTGCCACGATACGTTCGGCCTGGGGCACCTGCGCCGGGTCCGCGCGCTGGCGCATTCGCTGGTGGACGGCAACAAGGACCTGTCGGTCCTGATCCTCTCGGGATCGCCGATCATCGGCAGCTTCGACTTCCGCGCCCGCGTCGATTTCGTGCGCATTCCCGGCGTGATCAAGCTGCGCAACGGCGAGTACACCTCGCTGAACCTGCATATCGACATCGACGAGACGCTGGCGATGCGCGCGTCGATCATCAGGCATACCGCCGACATCTTCGATCCCGACCTGTTCATCGTCGACAAGGAGCCCTTGGGCCTGCGCGGCGAGGTCAAGGACACGCTGACCATGCTGAAGAAGCGCGGCACGCCGCTGGTGCTGGGCCTGCGCGACGTGATGGACGAGCCGGCGCAGCTCGTCCCGGAATGGGAGCGCAAGAACGCGCTGCCGGCGCTGCGCGACCTCTACGACCAGATCTGGGTCTACGGCCTGCCGCAGCTCTGGGATCCGCTCGAGGGCATCGACCTGCCGAAGTCGGTCAAGCGCAAGCTGACCTATACCGGCTACCTGCCGCGCACGGTTCCGCAGGCGCCGCTGCCGCGCAACCGCGACCTGGACCAGCTCGACCAGCCCTACCTGCTGGTGACGCCCGGCGGCGGCGGCGACGGCGAGGAGCTGGTGGACTGGGTGCTGCGCGCCTACGAGGACGATCCGCGCATGCCGCATCCGGCGATGATCGTGCTGGGCCCCTTCATGCCGTCCGAGCAGCAGGCCGAGTTCCTGCGCCGCGCCCAGCGCCTGGGCAACGTGCACATGACGACGTTCGACGCCCGGCTGGAAGAGCTGATGGCGAACGCGGTCGGCGTGGTGGCGATGGGCGGCTACAACACGTTCTGCGAGATCCTGTCGTTCGACAAGCGGGCCATCATCGTGCCGCGCACCGCCCCGCGCCTGGAGCAGTTCATCCGCGCCAACCGCGCCCAGGAGATGGGCCTGGTCAGGATGCTGATCAACGACGGCGTGCGCGACGCCCGCGTGATGGCGACCGCGCTGCGCCACCTGCCGCAGCAGAGCCTGCCGTCCTCGGTAGTCGTGCCGGGCCTGCTCGACGGGCTGGAGAACGTCAACCGGCTCGTCGCCCAGGCGCTGCAGCGCCGCGTCGTGCAACCGCGCCTGGCCGCGCGCGGCGGCTGATCGCCGCATCGGCGCTTGACCGCATCCCCGTCGATCCGGCCCTGCGTCGCGGTGGTGCTGAAGGGCTATCCGCGCCTGTCCGAGACCTTCATCGCGCAGGAGATCGCGGCGCTCGAGGCGCGCGGCCTCGACATGGTGCTGGTGTCGCTGCGCCGGCCGACCGACAAGCACCGCCACCCCGTGCACGGCGCGATCAAGGCGCCGGTCCTCTACCTGCCCGAATACCTGTACCGCGAGCCCTTGCGCGTGCTGCGCGGCTGGCGGCGCGCCCGGCGCCTGTCCGGCTACGCGGCGGCGAAGGGAAAATTCCTGGCCGATTTCCGGCGCGACCGCACGCCGAACCGCGTCAGGCGCTTCGGCCAGGCCTGCGTCGTCGCGGCCGAGCTGCCGGACGACATCGGGCGGCTCCACGCCCATTTCCTGCACACCCCGGCATCCGTCGCGCGCTACGCCGCCGTCATGCGCGGCCTGCCCTGGAGCTGCTCGGCGCACGCGCGCGACCTCTGGATCACGCCGGACTGGGAGAAGCGCGAGAAGCTGGCCGACCTCGACTGGCTCGTCACCTGCACGAAGCTGGGCTTCGAGCATCTCGGCGCGCTCGCCCCTGACCGGGAGAGGCTGGCGCTGGTCTATCACGGGCTGGACGACCGGCGCTTTCCCGAACCGCCGCCGCGCGTCGGCGGCCGCGACGGCCGCCGGCCGGATGACCCCGTCATCCTGGTATCCGTCGGCCGCGCCGTGCCCAAGAAGGGCTACGACGACCTTCTGGCCGCGCTGGCCCTGCTGCCAGCCGACCTTCACTGGCGCTTCGTGCATGTCGGCGGCGGGGCGGAGGCGCCGGCCCTGAAGCAGCATGCGGCCGCGCTGGGGATCGGGGAAAAGATCGACTGGCGCGGCGCGCAGCCGCAGGAGCGCGTGATCGAGGCCTATCGCGCGGGCGACCTCTTCGTGCTGGCAAGCAAGGTCGATCGCGACGGCGACCGCGACGGATTGCCCAACGTGCTGATGGAGGCGCAGAGCCAGGCCCTGGCCTGCGTCGCCACCACGGCAGGCGCGATCGGCGAGTTCATCCTGGACGGCACGACCGGCCTGTTGTGCCCGCCGAACGACCCGCCGGCCCTGGCGCGGGCGATCGCGGCCCTGTCGCGCGACCCGGCGCGGCGCGCGGCGATGGGCGGAGCGGGCCGGAAGCGCGTGGTCGAGGCTTTCTCGTTCCGGCGCAACATCGCGGACATCGCCCAGCGCTTCGGCTTGCCGGAGGCGCCATGCGCGTCGCCTTCTACGCGCCCCTGAAGCCGCCGACCCATCCGCATCCCTCGGGCGACCGGCGGATGGCGCGGCTGCTGCTGCGCGCGCTGAAGCAGGCGGGGCACGACGTCGTGCCGGCCAGCCGCTTGCGCGCCTATGACCGCGCGGGCGACGCGCAGGTCCAGGCGGCGATCGCGGCGAAGGGCGCGCGCATATCAGCGGCGCTGGTGCGCAAGTGGCGTGCGCGCAACGCGCCGGGCCGGCCGCGCGCCTGGGTGACCTATCACGTCTATCACAAGGCGCCCGACCATCTGGGCCCGGTGGTCAGCGCCGCGCTCGGCATACCCTATGTCGTGATCGAGCCGTCGATCGCGCCGCGCAAACGCGGCGGACGCTGGGAGAGCGGGTATGCCGCTGCCTTCAAGGCGATCGCCGGCGCCGACGCGGCGCTGTGCCTGAACGCGGTCGACCCGGAATTCGTGCGGCCGGCCCTGAAGCGCGGCGCGCTGTTCCGCCTGCTGGCGCCGTTCGTCGATGTCCTGCCCTTCGCCCGCGCAGCCAAGAACCGCGAGCGGCATCGCCGCGCGCTCGCCAAGCGACTGCCGGCCGACGAGCCCTGGCTGCTCGCCGTGGGCATGATGCGGCCGGGCGACAAGCTCGATTCCTATCGCGTGCTGGGCCGCGCGCTGGCGCGCCTGAAGCGGCGCAAGTGGCGCCTGGTGGTGGTGGGCGACGGCGTGGTGCGCGCCGAGGTCGAACGCGCGCTTGCGCCCATCGGCGACCGAGTGCTGTATCTTGGCGAGCGCGCGGCGGCGGCGATGCCGGGCATCTACGCCGCCTGCGATCTTTATGTCTGGCCGGCGGTGCGCGAGGCTTACGGCATGGCGATCCTGGAGGCACAGGCGGCGGGACTGCCGGTCGTGGCGGGGCGCGGCGTCGGCGTCGGCGACGTGGTGGCGGAGCGCGAGACCGGGCTGCTGGTCGGCAGCGCGGACGCGCCGGCCCTGGCCCGCGCCATTGCCGGGCTGCTGGACGACCCGGCGCGTCGCGCGACGATGCGGGCCGCCGCACTGGCGCGCACGCGCGAGGGGCACGACATCGCGACGGCCGCCCGGTCGCTCGACGGCGTCCTGCGCCTGCTCGCCCGGCGAGACGCCGCATGACGACTCTGGTCCTGGTCCGCCACGGACCCACGGAATGGAACGAGATCGGGCGCGTGCAGGGGCGCGAGGATATCCCGCTGTCCGAGGCGGGGCGCGCGGAGGTGCGTGGCTGGCGCCTGCCCGACGCGTTCAGGCACTACCGCTGGATCACCAGCCCCCTGGTGCGGGCGGTCGAAACCGCGCGGCTCCTGGGCGCGATCGATCCGCCCAGCGACCACCGCCTGGCCGAGATGGATTGGGGCGCGTGGAGCGGCATGCATCTCGACGCGCTGCGCGCCGAACTGGGCGATCTGATGAAGGCGTGGGAGGCGCGCGGCCTCGACTTCCAGGCGCCGGGCGGCGAAAGCCCGCGCGACGTACAGTCGCGCCTGAAGCCGTTCCTGGCGGAGCGCGCGGCTCTGGGTCAGGCGACCGTCGCCGTCGCGCACAAGGGCATCATCCGCGCGGTCTATGCGGAATCGGTGGGCTGGGACATGACCGGGCCAGCGCCGCACAAGCTGAAGGACGGCTGCGCCCAGGCCTTCACGCTCGCTTCCGATGGCACGCCGCGCATCGCACGATTGAATATCGCCCTGGCGGGCGCGGAGTCGTGAGCCGGGCGACGCGCGCGCTGGTGCATGTTCAGCACCTGCTTGGCGTCGGACACCTGCGCCGCGCGATTACGTTGGCGCGAGGACTGGCCGATGCGGGAGTCGAGACGATCGTCGCCAGCGGCGGCATGCCGGTTCCCAACCTCGCCCTGCGCGGCATCGATTTCGTGCAGCTTCCGCCGGTGCGCGCCCAGGACGCGACCTTCAAGACGCTGGTCGACGAGCGCGGCGATCCGGTCGACGACGCCTGGCGCGCGCGCCGGCGCGACGCGTTGCTGGCCCTGTTCCAGCGCCTCGATCCGTCGATCCTGGCGATCGAGCTGTTTCCGTTCGGCCGGCGCCTGCTGCGCTTCGAACTGCTGCCGCTGCTCGACGCCGCGCGCGCGCGCCGCGACCGACCGGTGGTGGCCTGCTCGCTGCGCGACATCCTGCATCCGCCGGCGCCGGAGCGTATCGAGGGCATCGTCGAGACCGTCGCCCGCGACATCGACCTGGTGTTGGTGCACGGCGATCCGGCGCTGATCCCGCTCGACCTCAGTTTTTCGGCGATCGACCGCATTCGCGGCAAGCTGCGCTACACCGGCTATCTGGTCGACCCGCCGGGCAAGGCCGATCCCGGCCGCGCACCGGAGGTGATCGTCTCGAGCGGCGGCGGCGCGGTGGGCGAGCCGTTGCTGCGCGCGGCCCTGGCGGCCCGGCCCGTGACACGTTGGCGCGGCCGGCCGTGGCGCTTCCTGGTCGGGCACAACCTGGCCGAGGAGCGCTTCCGCGCGCTCATGGCCGAGGCCCCGGCGGGGGTTACGATCGAGCGGGCACGGCAGGATTTCACCGCGCTTCTGCCTCAAGCGCTCTGCTCGGTATCCCAGGCCGGCTACAACACGGCGATCGAGGTGCTGGCCGCGCGCGTCCCCGCCGTGTTCGTGCCGTTTGCGGATGCCGGCGAGGTCGAGCAGACCTTGCGGTGCAAGGCCCTGGCGGAACGCGGGCTCTGCCGATTCGTGACGCCGGAAGCCCTGTCGACCGCCAGCCTGGCCGCCGCCATCGACGCCGCCGAACCGACGCCCGCCGGCTTCGCGGTCGACCTCGACGGCGCCCGCAAATCGGCCAAGCTGTTGTTGCTTGCCGTCGCGGAAAAAGCCAAATTGGCCGCGATTCCGCCCCTGGCACGCGAACCATAATGGGTCTTACGCAACCGTTCCCCGGATATCGCCGGCCCGGCGCCCTGCCGGTCCGCGATCCTTGGCAGGAACTCGCCGCGGAACTGGACGCCTGGTCCCGCGCGGGCCGCCGGGCGACGTTCTGGTGGCGCGACGATGACGCCGTGGCGCCCACGCCTGCGTTCGTACGCCTGCTCGATCTGGCGGACACCCAGGACATACGCCCCGGGCTTGCGGTCATTCCAGCCACGGCGCAACCATCCATTTTCACGGCAATTTTAGGCCATCCAGGGGTGGCGATCCTGCAGCACGGCTACGCGCATACGAACCATGCGCCGCCGGGCGCGAAGAAGTCCGAGCTGGGCGATACACGACCGCCTGCTGTCGTCCTTGCCGAGCTGGCCGAGGGGCGCGGGACCCTGTCCAACCTGTCGGCCGGCCAGGCCTTGGACGTGCTGGTGCCGCCCTGGAACCGGATCGACGCCCTGGTCGCAGCCGGGCTCGGATCGATCGGCATCACGGGGCTGAGCGCCGCCAGGCCGCGCGCCGCCCGGCGCGACGTCCAGGGAATCGTGCACGCCAACACCCATGTCGACCCGATCGACTGGGCGTCGCTGCGCGCGGGCGGCGACGCCTTCGTCGGCGCCGAGGCGGCCCTGGGCGCGGCGATCGCGCATCTCGCGGCGCGGCGGCGGGGCGACGCCGACGCGGAGGAACCGACCGGCCTCTTGACCCATCACCTGGTCATGGACGATGCCGCCTGGGAATTCGCGGCCGCGTTCATGAGCGCCACGCGCCGGCACAAGGCGGCGCGCTGGCTCGATCCCGCGCGCGTCTTCGACGCCGGCGCATGAGCGCGCATCGCTATCCCCTGCGCGAGCTGGCCGGCGACTACGCGCGGGCCGGCGCCGGGCTGCTCGCGACCTTGGGTCCGCTGTTGTTCGTGCCGGCCAGTCCTGTCATGATATGGCTTCTAGGTGGGCTGGCCGCGCTGTTTCTGGCGTTCGGCGCGCGCACCGCATTGCGGCAGATGACCGTGGTGCGGGTGGACGAGGCGGGCATAACCGCGATCGGACCCGTGGGCGCGACGATTGCCTGGGAGGATTTGGAGAGGTTGGCCCTTGCCTATTATTCGACGCGCCGGGACCGGACCCGCGGCTGGATGCAGTTGAGCATGAAGGGTCGCAGCCGCAGCGTGCGCCTGGATTCGACGATCGACGGTTTTCGCGACATCACCGCCGCCGCCGCGCGGGTGGCGGTGCGTCGCCAGCTTCCCTTGACCCCGGCGACGATCGGCAACCTGGCCGCGCTGGGCATCGAGGTGCATGACGCATCGGCCGGGGGGACGGGCGCGCAGGTAGCCAATGGGCCGGGGCACGCATGACGGCTGAGCAGGATTTGCTTTCGGTCCGCGATCTGGTCGTCAACTTCCAAGCCAACGAGGGCCTCATCCAGGCCGTGCGCGGCGTTTCGTTCCGCGTACCGCAGGGCCGCACCGTGGCGGTGGTGGGCGAATCCGGCTCGGGCAAGTCGGTCGTCAGCCAGGCGATCATGGGCATCCTGCCGCGCAGCGGGCGGATCGCCGGCGGCGAGATCCTGTTCGCCGATCCGCGCACGCCGGGCCACGTCGTCGACCTGGCCAAGATCCCGCCGGATAGCGCGGCCTATCGCGCCATCCGCGGCGGGCGCATCTCGATCATCTTCCAGGAGCCGATGACCTCGCTGTCGCCGCTGCACACCGTGGGCGACCAGGTCAGCGAGGCGCTGCTGCTGCATCGCAAGGCCGGCAAGGCCGAGGCGTTGGAGCTGACCAAGGACATGCTCCGCCTGGTGGGGTTTCCCGATCCGGCGCGCGCGCTGCGCACTTTTCCCTTCGAGCTCTCGGGCGGCCTGCGCCAGCGCGTGATGATCGCCATGGCGCTGGTCTGCCGCCCGGCGCTCCTGATCGCCGACGAGCCCACCACCGCGCTCGACGTCACCATCCAGGCGATGATCCTGAAGCTGATGAGCGACCTGCAGCAGGAACTGGGCATGGCCCTGCTGCTGATCACCCACGACCTGGGCGTGGTCGCCAACATGGCCGAGGAGATCGTGGTCATGTACCAGGGCCAGGTGATGGAGAGCGGCACGCTGGAGGACATCTTCGCCGACGCGCGCCATCCCTACCTGAAGGCGCTGCTGCGCGCGGTGCCGCGCTTCAACATGAAGCCCGGCGAGCGGCTGGTGCCGATCCGCGAGATCAACACCGGCAAGAGCGAGATGCTGGAGAAGAAGGAGTCCTGGCCCGCGGACGGCGACAAGGCGGGGCCGCTGGTGGCGGTGCGCGACCTGACCAAGCGCTTCACCATAAGGCGCGCGGGCTTGTTCGCCGGGGGCCAGGCGACCGCCAAGGTGACGGCCGTGGACGGCGTCAGCTTCGACATCCATCGCGGCGAATGCCTGGGCCTGGTCGGCGAAAGCGGCTGCGGCAAGACCACCGTCAGCAAGATGATCATGCGCGCGCTGACGCCCGACGAGGGCACCATCACCTTCAACGACCGCGGCCGGATGATCGACTGGCTGGCCTTGAGCGACCGCGAGCTGGTTCCCTACCGCAAGCGCATCCAGTTCATCTTCCAGGACCCGTTCGGATCGCTGAACCCGCGCATGCCGGTGTTCGACATCATCAGCGAGCCGTTGGTGATCCACGACGTGGGCGACGCCGCCTCGCGCGCCGAGACGGTCAAGGAGCTGATGCGGCTGGTGGGTCTCGACGTCCGGCACCTTAAGCGCTACCCGCACAGCTTCTCCGGCGGCCAGCGCCAGCGCATCGGCATCGCCCGCGCGCTGGCGCTCAGGCCCGATCTCTTGATCTGCGACGAGCCGGTCTCGGCGCTGGACGTGTCGATCCAGGCGCAGATCCTGAACCTGCTGAAGGACCTGCAGAAGGAACTGGGGCTCACCTACCTGTTCATCTCGCACAACCTGGCGGTGGTGGACTACATCGCCGACCGCATCGCCGTGATGTGCCGCGGCCGGCTGGTCGAGATGGCGGAGCGCGCCGAGCTGTTCAGGAACCCGACCCATCCCTACACCCAGGCGCTGCTGGCCGCCGTGCCCGATCCCGACCCGACCCGCCGGCTTGACCTGTCGGCGTTGATGGAAGGCAAGGCGTCCGAGCCCGCGCTGTGGCCCGAGCCCTTCACCGACGACGGCACCACGCGGCGTCCCCAGCTCATCGACATGGGCGACGGGCACTACGTGCGCGCGCACGGCCTGCCGGAAAAACGGAAGGTGGCGTGAGGATGATCGCGACGAACCGCTTCCTGGCCGCGCTTGCCGGGTTCCACCTGGCGCTGCTTGCCGGCGCCGTCCCGGCCGGCGCGCAGACCTACAGCGACGCGCCGAGCCTGGCCGAGCAGGTCAAGCAGGGCAAATTGCCGCCGGTCGCCGATCGCCTGCCGGCGACGCCGCTGGTCGAGCGCATGGACCAGCCCTGGCGCAAGCCGGGCAAGTATGGCGGCGAGCTGCGCATGCTGATGGCCGGCGCGCGCGACGTGCGCATGATGGTCGTCTACGGCTATGCGCGCCTGGTCGGCTACAACGACAAGTACGAGATCGTGCCGGACATCCTGGAGAAGGTGGATGTCGAGCAGGACCGCGTCTTCACGCTGCATATCCGCAAGGGCCACAAATGGTCCGACGGCCATCCCTTCACGGCCGAGGATTTCCGCTACTTCTGGGACGACGTCGCCAACAACGCCAGGCTGACCCCGACCGGCGTGCCGTCGCACCTGCTGGTGGGCACGGAGAAGGCGAAGTTCGAGGTCCTGGACGCGCTGACCGTGCGCTACAGCTGGTCGCAGCCCAACCCGACCTTCCTGCCCTACCTTGCCGCCACCTATCCCCTCTACATCTACCGGCCGGCGCACTACCTGAAGCAGTTCCACGAGAAATACGCCGACGCCGACAAGCTGCAGAAGGCGGCGCGCGAGCATGGCCAGCGCAACTGGGCGGCGCTGCACAACCTGCTGGACAACCAGTACCGCAACGACAATCCGGACCTGCCGCAGCTCGATCCCTGGATCAACACCACGCGCGCGCCGTCCGACCGCTTCGTGTTCGTGCGCAATCCCTACTACCACCGCGTCGATCCGGAGGGACGGCAGCTACCCTATATCGACCGCGTGATGATGAACATCGCCGACGGCAAGATCATCCCGGCCAAGACCGGCTCGGGCGAGGTCGACCTGCAGGCGCGCAACCTGCGCTTCGACAACTACACCTTCCTGCGCAGCGCGCAGAAGCAGTACGGATTCGAGACGCGGCTGTGGCGCACGGGCATCGGCTCGCAGGTCGCGCTCTATCCCAACCTCAACGCCAAGGATCCGGTCTGGCGCGAGCTGAACCGCGACGTGCGCTATCGCCGCGCGCTGTCGCTGGCGATCAACCGCCACGAGATCAACCAGGTGATCTACTACGGGCTGGCGCAGGAAGCGCAGAACACCGTGCTGCCGGAAAGCCCGCTCTACCGCAAGGAATATGCCGAGGCCTGGACCAAGTTCGACCTCAAGGAAGCCAACCGGCTGCTCGACGAGATCGGCCTCAGCAAGCGCGACGAGCGCGGCTTCCGCCTGCTGCCGAACGGCAAGGTGCTGGAGGTGATCGTCGAGACCGCGGGCGAATCGACCGAGCAGGTCGACGTGCTGGAGCTGATCCGCGACAGCTGGGCCCAGGCCGGCATCAAGCTGTTCACCAAGCCGTCGCAGCGCGAGGTGTTCCGCAACCGCATCTTCTCGGGCGACGCGGTGATGGTGGTGTCCACAGGACTCGACAACGGCATCCCCACCCCCGACATGACGCCGGACGAGGTGACGCCGGTCGGCCAGCAGCAGTACCAGTGGCCGAAATGGGGCCAGTTCAACGAGACCAAGGGCAAGGCCGGCGAGCCGCCCGACCTGGAGGCGGCGCGCAAGCTGCTGCGGCTGCACGAGGAGTGGCGCCTGGCGCCGGACCGCGCGGCGCGCGAGAAGATCTGGCACAGCATCCTGGCGATCGGCGCCGAGCAGGTCTATACGATCGGCGTGATCGCCGGCGTGCTACAGCCGGTCGTGGTTTCGAACCGGCTACGAAACCTGCCGGAAAAGGGCATGTACAACTGGGAGCCCGGCGCGCATTTCGGCTTCTATCGCCTGGACGGGGTATGGTTCGACGGGCAGAACGGGCCGGCCAAGACGGCCACGGCCGGCTTGAAGGCGGCGACGCAGTGAGGCGGGGCGGATTTGTCTCTGTTTCGTCATGCCCGGGCATGACGTCTGTGGAAGTGCTATAGAGTTCCCTGAATGCTCGGCTACCTGGTTCATCGCCTGCTGATCATGATCCCGACGCTGTTGGCGATCAGCGCGCTGACGTTCATCATCATCCAATTGCCGCCGGGCGACTATCTCGAGACCTACATCTCCGAGCTGGAAAGCCAGGGCGAGAATATCGACCCCGAGAAGATCCAGCAGATCCGCGAGCAGTACGGGCTCGATCAGCCGATGATCGTGCAATACCTCTATTGGCTGGGCGGGCTGCTCAAGGGCGATATGGGCTTCTCGTTCGAATACAGCCTGCCCGTGTCGCAGATCGTCGGCGACCGGTTGCTGCTGACCTTCATCGTCACCCTGGCGACCGTGCTGTTCACCTACATCGTCGCCTTCCCGATCGGCGTCTATTCCGCGACGCGCCAGTACAGCTGGGGCGACTATGGCCTCACCTTCCTGGGCTTCCTAGGCCTTGCCACGCCGAACTTCCTCCTGGCCCTGGTGCTGCTCTATCTGTTCAACCGCTATTTCGGCATCTCGATCGGCGGGCTGATGGAGCCGGAGTTCGTCGACCAGCCCTGGTCGGCGGCCAAGCTGGTGTCGGTGCTGCAGCACTTGATGGTCCCGGTGCTGGTGATCGGCACCGCCGGAACCGCCGGCATGATCCGCCGGCTGCGCGCCAATCTTCTGGACGAGCTGCAGAAGCAGTATGTCGTGACCGGCCGCGCCAAGGGCCTGCCGCCGATCAAGCTGCTGTTGAAATACCCGCTGCGCATGTCGCTGAACCCGTTCATCTCGGACATCGGCGACCTGCTGCCCGAGCTCGTCTCCGGATCGGTCATCGTGTCGGTGGTAATGTCGTTGCCCACGACCGGGCCGATGCTGCTGTCGGCGCTGCGGTCCCAGGACATGTATCTCGCCGGCTCGTTCCTGATGTTCCTGGCGCTCTTGACCGTCGTGGGCATGTTCATCTCCGACCTCGCCCTGGCCGCGCTCGACCCGCGCATCCGCCTGCACGGGGGTGCTACCAAGTGACCGCGACCACCGGTTCCGCGGCCGGCGGGCGCGACAAGCTGCCGCACTACGTCTCGACCGCGCCGTTCGACCCCTATTCGGTCGAGCGGATGACGGCCGAGCAGGAGCGCTACTACCTCGCCTCGCAGTGGAAGATGATGTGGTGGAAGCTGAAGCGCCACCGCCTGGCCGTGATATCCGGCGCCATCCTGCTGGTGATGTACGCCTCGATCCTGTTCAGCGAGATCCTCGCGCCCTACAACCTGCACTCGCGCTTCACCGACTACATCTACGCCCCGCCCCAGCGCGTGCACCTGTTCCACGACGGCAGCTTCGTGGGGCCCTTCGTCTACGGTTTCCACTACTCGCTGGACATGGACAACCTGGCGCGGATCTACACGCCGCGCGACGGCAAGACCGTGCCGCCGGGCCTGCAGGCGCCGCCGGCGGCCGAGATCCAGAAACTCCGCTTCTTCTGCCGCGGCGACCCCTACGAGTACATGGGCCTGGTCTCCGGCAGCCTCCACCTGGTCTGCCCGGCCGAGAATGGCACGATGTTCCTGTTCGGCACCGACCGGCTAGGGCGCGACATGTTCTCGCGCATCGTGATCGGCACGCGCATTTCGCTGACCGTCGGCCTGATCGGCGTTTCCATCAGCTTCCTGCTGGGCATCATCATCGGCGGCTTTGCCGGGTATTACGGCGGCTGGGTCGACATCATCGTGCAGCGCGTGATCGAGGTGCTGCGCTCGCTGCCCGAACTGCCGCTGTGGCTCGCGCTGTCTGCCGCGCTGCCCGTGAACTGGAGCCCGATCCTGATCTATTTCGGGATCACCATCATCCTGGGCCTGCTGGACTGGACCGGCCTGGCGCGCGCGGTGCGATCCAAGTTGCTGAGCCTGCGCGAGGAGGATTTCTGCACCGCCGCGCAGCTCATGGGCGCGTCGCCCAAGCGCATCATCGGCCGCCATCTGCTGCCCAGCTTCATGAGCCACCTGATCGCCTCGGCCACCTTGCGCATTCCCAGCATGATCCTGGGCGAGACGGCGCTGAGCTTCCTCGGCCTCGGCCTCCGGCCCCCGATCACGAGCTGGGGCGTGCTGCTCAACGAGGCGCAGAACATCAACGTCGTGGTGCTCTACCCCTGGCTGATGCTGCCGGTGCTGCCGGTCGTGATCATGGTGCTGTCGTTCAACTTCTTCGGCGACGGCCTGCGCGACGCGGCCGATCCGTACAAGTAGCGCTCAGCGCTTCTCCAGCCACAGGCTCGATTCGAACGCGCCATCGGGAATTGGCAGGTGCGCCACGACGCCGCGCTCCAGCCGTTCCTGCATCCGCGTGACCGCGTAGCGGCTGGCGAAGAGCGGCCGATAGGCGCCGCCCAGGATCAGCGCGGGCAGCGCGAGCTGCTCGTTGTAGCCGCGCCAGGCCCATGCCGGCGGATAATCGTCCGGCAGGAAGATGTCGTGCAGATGGACCAGCACCCCGGCCGGCAGGATCGGCAGCACGCGGTTCAAAAGATGATCGACGTCCGTGCCGGGCATCAGCACATGGCTGGAATCGATGAACAGCAGGTCGCCCGCGCGCAAGTCCGCGAACAGGCCGGTCGGCGTTTCCTGCACCAGCGCGCGCCGCCATTCCACCGCCAGGCCCGCGAGCGCAGCGCGCGGCGCGGGATCGATTGCGACGAGCCGCGTCGTCAGGTCGTCATCGGCGATGGCGCGGGCCAGGAAGCGCGTGGAATGGCCCGAGCCGATCTCGACGATGGTCCGCGGCCGGCGCGCCCGCACCAGCGCGTAGGCGCACGCCGCGTCGAGCCGGGGGAACCAGTCCTGGTTCCAGCGCGGCGCCGGCGCGGGCGCGTCGGCGCCGATCGCCTGCAGCTCCGGGGCGAAGCGGTCGATCCGGTCGAACACGTCGTCGAACGCCGCGCGCGCGGCGTCGAAGGCGGCGGCGACGGCGGCATAGGGCGCCTGCGTCGGCGCCAGCGCATCGGCATGGCGATGGGGCAGGAAGAACCCGCGCGGCTTCAGGCCCAGCACGGTCGCCAGGCCCAGCCGGCGCCGCCGCTCGTCCTCCCTCATGCCGAGGCGTTCGCGACCGCAGCGGTCATGGCCTGAGCGTCATTCCCTCGCGCGCCACCACCGTGCCCGGCCGCGCCCTCTCGGCATCGGCCGCGACGCCGTCCATGAAATCGTCGTCATGGCCGGGATCGTGGTGGAAGATCACGTAGGTCTTGACCCCCGCGGCATCGGCGAGCTTGGCGCCTTCCTGCCAGGTCGAATGGCCCCAGCCCTGGTACTTCGCGTATTCCTGGTCGGTGTAGGTAGCGTCGTAGATCATGATGTCGGCGCCCTTCACCAGCCCCAGGATGTTCTGGTCGAGCTTGCCCGGCAGGTGCTCGGTGTCGGTGATGTAGCAGATGGCCTTGCCGCCGCATTCGATGCGATAGCCGGTCGCGTTGTTCGGGTGGTTCAGCGGCGCCGTGCGCACGGTGATGCCGGCTTTCGGCTCGAAGGTATGGCCGGCGGTGAAGTCGTTGTAGGTGAGCTTGGCCTGGAACACCTCGAGCGGGACCGGGAACAGCGGCGCCATCATCATCTCGGACAGCACGTATTTGAGCGTGTATTGCGGGATCAGGTGCCCGGCCCACAGGCGCAGCTTGTTGCCCTTGATGAAGGCGGGCACGAAGAACGGCAGGCCGTTGACGTGGTCGAAATGCGTGTGGGTAAGGAAGAGGTCGGCGTCGAGCGGCCCCTTCCCCGCCAGCGACAGGCCGAGCGCCCGGATGCCCGTGCCGGCATCGAAGATCATCAGATGCGGCCCGCAGCGCACCTCGAGGCACGAGGTGTTGCCGCCGTAGCGCACCGTGCCCGGTCCCGGGCACGCGATGCTGCCGCGCACGCCCCAGAAGCGCACCAGGAAGTCGTCGCCGCCCGCCACGGCGGGCTCAGGTGATCAGGCGATACCCGCCAGGCTCGGTCACCAGAATCCGGGCATTGGCGGGATCGCGCTCGATCTTCTGGCGCAGCCGGTAGACATGGGTTTCCAGCGTGTGGGTGGTGACGCCGGCGTTGTAGCCCCAGACCTCGTTGAGCAGCGTATCGCGCCCCACCACCTTCTCGCCCGCGCGGTAGAGGAACTTGATGATCGCCGTCTCCTTCTCGGTCAGGCGGATCTTCTTGCGGGCCTGATCGTCGAACAGCATCTTCGCGCTGGGACGGAAGCTGTAGGGGCCGATGGCGAAGACCGCGTCGTCGCTCTGCTCGTGCTGGCGCAGTTGCGCCCGCAGCCGGGCCAGCAGCACGCCGAGCTTGAACGGCTTGGTGATGTAGTCGTTGGCGCCGGCGTCGAGCCCGAGGATCGTGTCGGAATCGCCGGCCGCCGCGGTCAGCATGATGATCGGCGCCTTGACGCCGTTGCGTCGCAGCAGGCGGCAGACCTCGCGCCCGTCCATGTCCGGCAGGCCGACATCCAGCAGCACGGCGTCGAAATGATCGGCCTGGGACTTTTCGAGGCCGACGGCCGCCGAGTTCGCCTCGGTGATCACGAAATCCTCGTGCAGCCGAAGCTGCTCCGTCAGGGACTGGCGCAGCAGGTCGTCGTCGTCGACGACCAGGATCTTCTTGCCTTGGGACATGGGATGCGACCTTAGCATGGCGGCCGGAAAGCGAAAATTCCCCGGCCGATTGGGGTTATGGGCGCGCGCCGGAACCTTGAACCAGTTCGCGGACCGCGCGGAACAGCGCCGAAGCCGGGTCGGCCATAACGTCCATGACCGAGAAATGGTTCGCCCCGGGCGCCTCCACCACCGTGGCCGGCGCCTGGCTTCGCGCCCAGGCCTCGGCATAGGCTTCCTGTTGGCGCAGGAACTCGGGGCTTTCGGCGCCGCCCACGCATAGTACGAGCGGCGCCTGGCGCTTGGATGCCGGCGGCACCAGGTTGATCGGGCTCAAGCGCCGGACCGCAGCCGCGTCCAGGTTCATGCCCTCGTCCAAATAGGACAGCCGGATCGGCTCGAGGTCGAACAAGCCGCTGATCGCGACCGCCCCCTTGACCAGATCGCGCGGCAGACCCTGGGCCTTCCAGTCATGGGTCATCATCAGCGGCGCCAGCTGCCCCCCGGCCGAATGGCCAGACACGTACAGGCGGTGGATATCGCCGCCATGGGCCTGGGGGTTGCGGTAGAGCCAGGCCAGCGCAGCCCTTGACTGCCGCAGGATTTCGTCGACGGAAACCATTGGAACAAGGCCATAATTGATCGTCACGTACGTGATGCCGGCATCGACATACGGCGGGGCGGTGAAGGTGAAGTCGGCCTTGTCCAGGGCGCGCCAATAGCCGCCATGGATGAACGCCAGCACCGGCGGCTTCAGGCCCTCCGACGCCTTCGCCGGGAAGATGTCGAGCCGTTCCAGCGGGCTCGACCCATAGGCCACGTCGAGCCGGGCGCCTTCCGCCAGCAGCCGGTCGCGGGCGCTGTCGCTGCCGGCCTTCCAGCGGGCGAAATAGGTCGCGAAGTCCGGCACGCGCAGGCGATTGTTGTACTGCGCGTCCAGCGCCGCGCGGTCATAGTCCCGGTAGATCGCCATCGGCCTCGGCCCTGCTTGATCGGGAGAGGAACCCTGCCTCGGCTTTGGCTTACGCGCAACCCAACAGGCGGGTAGTATTGCCGCCATGAGCACCGGAGCCACCCCGCGCCTGGTCGCGACCGAGCAATCGCAACGCCTTGCCCGCGCGCGGCTGGTGGCGGTCGACCGCGCCATCGCGGAATTGCGGCGGGGCGATCCGGTGCTGGTGACCGGCGCCACGGGCGTCTTGGCGGCGATCGGCGCGGAGTCCGTCGGGGACGACACCCTGGCGGCCCTGGCGCGGCTGACCCCGCAGACGCCCGCGCTTGCCGTGACGGTGCACCGAGCGCGTTCGATCGGCATCGCCTGGAGCGGCGCCGACGCCACGGTGCTGCTGGAACTGCCCGCCGGCGTGACGGCGGAGACCGTGCGGTCCCTGGCCGATCCGACCTCGGGCCCGGCCCCCAAGCCGCCGCCCGTGGCGCGCCGCGCCTCCGAGGAGGCGGCCGCCGCCGTGGAGCTGGCGCGGCTTGCCGGGCTGTTGCCGGCGGCGCTGGTGGCGCCGGCCGGCCCGGCCGAGGGCGGCGGCGAGGACGTGCTGCGCGTGCCGGCCGCCGCCATGTGGCAGTACCGCGACCTGAGCGCCGCCGGGCTTGCCGCCGTGGCCGAGGCGCGCGTGCCGATCGAGCTGGGCGCCGACGCGCGCGTCGTCGCCTTCCGCCCGTCGGACGGGGCGAACGAGCATTTGGCGATCGTGCTGGGCGATCCGCCGCCCGACAAGCCGGTGCTGGCGCGGCTGCATTCGCAATGCTTCACCGGAGACCTCTTGGGCAGCCTGCGCTGCGATTGCGGCGACCAGCTTCGCGGCGCGATCAAGGAGATCGTCGCCGCCGGCGGCGGCGTGCTGATCTACCTGGCCCAGGAGGGACGCGGCATCGGCCTGGTCAACAAGCTGCGCGCCTACGGGCTGCAGGACCGCGGCTTCGACACGATCGAGGCCAACGAGCAGTTGGGATTCCGCGACGACGAGCGGGACTATCGCGAGGCGGCCGAGATGCTGAAGCAGCTCGGCTTCGCGGAGGTCCGGCTGATGACCAACAACCCGCGCAAGATGGAAGCCCTGGCGCGCCACGGCATCGCCGTGGTCGAGCGCGTCGCCCATGCCTTCCCGGCCAACGACCACAATCAGCGCTACCTGTGGACCAAGGCCACCCGCAGCGGCCACCTGTTCTAGCGCGGCCGGGCGCGATGCCGGCTGATGATTTTGCCGCGGCCTGGCGGCAGGTTTTGCCGGTCGCCCCCGTGCGGCCGGTCCCGAAAATAGGCGATTTCAACAAGTTGGCCCTGGCCCGCGCCTTGCGAGGGGAGGCGGCGACAGGAGCGTCCCCGATGGCCACGCATAGTACCACCCCCTACGCCAACCCGGCCGCCGTCCAGACGGCCGTGCTGCAGCCGCCCGCGGCGCAGAACAACCAGCAAACCGCCGCCGCCAAGCGCAGCTTCAAGAGCTTCGTCGAGGCGATGGACGATTTCAGCGGCGACCGCCGCGACGTCGCCGGCATGCGCCAGATGCTGGCGATGCAGGAGGCCAACGCGGTCGCGGCCGCGCGGTCCGCCGTGCCCGTGGCCAGCTCGTTCGCGCCCCAGCAGGCGCAGCCCGAAGTGCCCGTCGTGCGCGGCCCCGCACAGGATGCGCCGCCGCGGCCCAATCCGGCCAACGTGATCCCGGGCCTGCCCGGTCTGCCGGGCAACGGACCGGTCGCGGTTCCGCCGCCGCAGGTCTCGCAGTCGGCCTTGCCGCAGGCGGAGCAAGTCAGCGCCCTGCCGAGCCTGCCGGCCGCGCCTGCCGAATCCGCTGCCAGCGCCGCCGCCCCGCCGATGCTGGTCATCGACCCGGCGAAGATCCATCCCGCCACGGCGCGGTTCGAGGCTCCGGCTTCGGCCGAGCGCATCGTCGCCTACATGCCCATTCAGCCGAACCCCGCGGCCGCGTCGCCGGCCAAGCCCGTCTCCGCCGACCAGAACCTGCCGCAGCCCCTGCGCAGCCCGCTTGTGGACGAGATGCGCCAGGCCACGCGCGCGGGAACGCGGCCCGGTCTGACCGACGAGACCATGGCGCGCTTCGCCGCCTCGGCCGAGCGCAAGCGGATGCTGAGCGCACCGATGCCGCCGCGGCTGATGGCGCAGGAGGCGCGCTGGAACCGCGACGCCTGGCCGGCGACGGTGCGCGCCAGCAACGCGACGCCGCCCACGACCACGGCCTCGGCCGACGCGGCGGGCGTCCTGCCCCGGCTTCCCGCCGCACCCGCGCTGCAGTAATCCCGGTTCAATGACCGGCCGCGCGGCGCTATAACCGCCGCATGGATCTGGATGTCTGGCCGCGGAGCGACGGCGTGCCGCATCACGGCGAGGCGCGCTGGAACGGCGCGATGCTTCCCTGCGCCATCGGCCGCGCCGGCATCCGCGGCGACAAGCGCGAGGGCGACAACGCCACGCCCCTGGGCGATTTCGCCTTTCGCCGCGTGCTCTATCGCCCCGACCGCGAGAAGATTCCGGCGACGCGGCTCGAGGCGATGCCGATCGGCGAACACGACGGCTGGTGCGACGATCCGGCCGACCCGGCCTATAATCGCCCGGTGCCCCTGCCCTGCCCCGCCGGCCATGAGCGGCTGTGGCGTCCGGATCGGCTCTACGACTTGGTGCTGGTGATCGGCCACAACGACGATCCGCCGGTCGCCGGCAAAGGCAGCGCCATCTTCGTGCATGTCGCGCGGCCCGATTGGGGCGCAACGGAGGGCTGCATCGTGTTCCGCGTCGAGGACCTGCGCCGCATCCTGGCGACGTGCGACCCGACATCCCGCGTGCGCGTGCACGCGGCGCCCCGGCAGGGCTAGTGTCCCGATTGCGAAGTTCGTCCGTGCTTGCGACGCACGCCGTACGAACTTCGGGTTCGGGGCACTAGCGCGTCCCGAAGATCGCGGTGCCGACGCGCACATGCGTGGCGCCGGCCCTGATCGCCTGGGGATAGTCGGCGCTCATGCCCATGCTGAGCACGCCGAGGCCAAGCCGCGCGGCCGACAAGGCCAGCATCCGGAAATGCGCGTCAGGCTCTTCCTCGACCGGCGGGATGCACATCAGCCCGTCGACGGCGATGCCGAGTTCGTCGCGGCACAGGCGCAGCAGGGCTTCGACCTCGGCCGGCGCGACGCCGGACTTCTGCGGCTCGGACCCCGTGTTCACCTGGATCAGGCAGCGCGGATGCCGGCCCTGGCGCTGCATTTCCCGCGCGACGGCGCGCGCCAGCTTGGCGCTGCCGATGGTCTCGATCACGTCGAACAGCGCCACCGCCTCGGCGGCCTTGTTGGACTGCAGGTGCCCGATCAGCCGCAATTCGATGCCCGCGTGGCGCGCGCGCAGCGCGGGGAACTTGCCGGCGGCCTCCTGCACGCGGTTCTCGCCGAAGACGAGCTGGCCGGCCGCGATGGCCTGCTCGATCGTTTCGGCCGGATGGGTCTTCGAGACGGCGACCAGCGTCACCGCGTCGGCGCTCCGGCCGGCCGCGCGGGCGGCGTCCGCGACTTTGGCGCGCACGGCGCCGAGCCGGCCTGCGACGGTATCGGGCGCCGCGGCCATCGTCGCCTCAATATCCCGCCGGGATGTAGTCGAAGCGCGCCATCTGGGCGCGATGGGCCGCGACTACGCGGCCGATCTGCGCCTCGTCCAGCTTCCCGCGCCACTGCTCCTTGCGGCCCTCGCGGAAGAAGCGCTGGGCATTCTCGCTGCGCTCCTTGAACCCTTTCTGCTCCTCGAGCTTGCGCAGCATCTCGAACGAGGAGAACTTGATCGCGCGCTCCATGCGCTCGTGCGGCGGCTGCAAGCCCAGGAAGCGGCAGACATTGCCGAAGGCGACCAGCGGCTGGTCCAGCATGTCCTCGTAGCGCACGGCGATCAGGCGCGGATTGGGCTGGCCGGTCCAGCTCTCGACATGGATCGACCAGGTGGACACGGGCTCCATGATCGATTCCCCGTCGCCGCCGCCCATGCTGTTGCGCACGAACTCCAGGTAGTCGATCGCCTCGTCGACCGAGCAGCCGAAATGGTGCGTCATCGACAGGCACACGTCGAGCGGGTTGCGCACGATGTAGATGGCGCCGGCCGTGTATTCCATCGTGATCAGCGGCACGCCGAAATCGTCGGCACCCAGGTAGCAATGCGTCTTCACGAACACCGAGTCCGTCGAGCTGCGCGTGAAGTCGCGATGGACCTGCCGCCGGTACTTCGACAGGTCCTCGGTCGTCAGTTGATCCAGCGGCTTGCCGCCGGCATAGGGCTGGTACCAGCCCGCCGCCTTGTTGCCGAGCGTGAACGTGTCGAGGAAGTTCGGCTCGACCGGCTTCTTGGCATTGGTCAAGAGGTTGTGCAGGAACGCCCGCATCCAGGTGTTCCCGGACTTCGGATAGGAAGCCAGCCAGATGATCCCGCCCATGGCGTTCGGAATTCCGTTGTTCGCGCCAGGAGCGTTCTACCGGGCGGAGGCCCGCCTGATCAACAGTGGTGACGCGATGCGCCCCGCGCGAAACACGAAGGGCGGGCCTTTTGGGCCCGCCCTTGAGCGTCGTCTCTGCGGAGGAGACTAGAAGCTGAGACGGAAGCCTGTTGACCAGGCGACGCCGGTGGATTCCTCGGTCGCCGTGTCGTTGCCGTCGTACTTCGCGTAGTTGATGACCGAGAACACGCGGATGCCCGGCCCGAGCGTGTATTGACCGCCCAGCTC
>JADLEG010000145.1 GCA_020846275.1 Alphaproteobacteria bacterium | reverse complement strand
CCTTGGGCTACCGGCCACCCGAGGAGTTCGAAATGATCCACGAGCCCATGGCCGGACGGCCGGACGGCCATGGGCTCTCAACAACTGTCCCCTAATTCACTGTCTCATGCACGGGGTGCACTCCAAACTTCCATGGACATATTGCCTAATTGATGCGCCAGGTCCGCGCTGCTGGCCAGCTCCATGCGGTGGTCCGGGCGGGGTGTTAGTTGATCGGTGGCTTTGACGGCGATGCGGGTGCCAGCGCGCGATCGCCGAGCGACCCGTGGGGTCGGATAGCGTTGAATTGCGGCCGCCAGCTTTCGATCACGATTTGCGCCTCGCGCAACATGTAGAATATTTCGCCGCTCAGCAGTTCCTCGCGTGGATGGACGCCTGACGACGGTCAGCCGGGACAACGGCGCGGTGTCCCAGGTTACGCAGACGGCGTATACGCCGAGCGGAAAGGTGCGATCGACGACCGATGCCAACGGCAATCAGATTAGCTACGCCTACGACCTTGCCGACCAGCGGCAATTGGTCGCGCAGCCCGTGGCGCCCGGCCTCGACCGGTTCGCTCCCTGTCGCAGACCACCTATCCAGCGGGCACAGCTGGCACGACATCGGAGTCGAGCAACTATAGCGCCAACGACAACGTGCTGACCCGGACCACGCGCGCGGGCGGCACCATCGGCTATGCGTACGACACGCTGAACCGGTCCATCACCAAGACCCCGTCCTCGCCGGCGCCGATGACGAGAGCGCCGCGAGCAGGCTGTCAAACTAGCACGGGGCCAGTTGAAAAGCTTCGTCGGTGGCGTGTCCCCGCAACCAGCTTAACTTACGCCGCCGGATCATCCAGCAAACGCCCGGCCCCAGCGCCGGCGTTTTGCTGTTCAGGGCCAGGCGCAGAATACCTCGCCCCTGATCTCAACCTTCAGCGCGCCGTGCCAGGCGGGATTTGCTCTCCGACTGGATCGGCTCGCTCCGCCGTCCGACCCGAACGCCAGCAAGCGCCATGATCATCGACTGCCACGTCCACGTCTTCCAGCATTGGCAAGGCGCCTGCGGGCACCCGTCAAATGCAGTTCCATCTTCAACTTCACCGACCGCCTGAACAGTATGCCCCGCGGCCGCCTGAACCCAGCGGCCCACGCGGCGTTCCACGACTAGAGACAACAGCGAATATTGATGTCAGCGATCAACCCTCGCAACGCATCCACTGCTGACGACGAACGGCGATAGACGCGAGCCGCAGGTCGGCGACCGGCCTGGCGCCTTGAATTGGTGCGTCCGATAGGTGCCTAATGAGCGGCACCCAAGCAATGAGCCACCGGAGATTCCGTATGCCGTTCCTCAGCTTGATTATCCGCAATGCCGACGTGATCGATGGCACGGGCGCTCGGCGGTTCCGCGGCGATCTGGGCATCGCCGGTGATCGCATCGCGGCAATCGGAGCGATGGAAGGGCAGGCGGCGGTGCGCGAAATAGATGCGAGGGGCTGCATCGTCGCACCGGGCTTCATCGACGCGCACACCCACGATGATCGCGCTCTATTGTCGATGCCGGACATGACTCCCAAGATCAGCCAGGGGGTCACGAGCCTGGTGGCGGGAAACTGCGGTGTCAGCCTGGCCCCCCTGGTGATCGAGGGCCGCCCGCCGCCGCCGCTCGACCTGCTCGGTCCCGATCCGGGCTGGTTCCGCTTCGACCGGTTCGGCGATCTGGTCGCGACGCTGGGCGATCAGCCGCCCGCGCTCAATTGCGGCCTGCTGGTCGGCCATATCACGCTGCGCCATCGTGCGATGGACTTTCTCGACCGGCCGGCGACCGCCGCGGAGACCGCGGTGATGCGCCTGGAGGTGGAACGCGCGATGGAGGCCGGCGCGATCGGGTTCAGCACCGGCCTGGACTATCCGGGCGCCGCGCATTCCTCCACGGAAGAGGTTGTCGCCCTGGCCTCGGCGCTCAGGCCATACGGAGGCCTCTACTGCTCGCACACGCGAAACTACTTTGAATCCGTCGAGGAGGCGCTGGACGAGACCATCGCGATCGCACGCGAAGCCGACGTGCCGTTGGTGGTGTCGCACCACCAGGTGTCGGGCGCGCCCAATTTCGGCAAGAGCCAGCGGACCCTGGCGACGATCGATCGCGCGCGCCGCAGCCAGCCGATCGGCCTCGACGCATACCCCTACAACGCCAGCTCCAAGACCCTCGATCCCGATCGCGCCAAGCCGGGCGTGCGGATCATGGTGACCTGGTCGCTGGCGCATCCCGAGCTGGTCGGGCGCGAACTGGAGGACATCGCGCGCGAATGGGGGCTGACGAACCGCGAGGCGGCGGAACGCCTGCTGCCCGCCGGCGCCATCTATTTCCAGCTCGACGAGGACGACGTGCGCCGCATCCTCGCCTATCCGCACACGATGATCGGCTCGGACGGGCTTCCGCACGACGTGCATCCGCATCCGCGGCTTTGGGGCGCCTTCCCGCGCATGCTGGGTCACTACGCGCGCGAGGTCGGGTTGATGCCGCTGGAAGAGGCGGTCAGGCGCATGACCAGCCTGCCGGCGGCCTGGTTCGGCTTCGCCGATCGCGGAGTGCTGCGCCCCGGCGCCTATGCCGACATCGTCGTCTTCGATCCCCTCAGCGTCGCGGACCGCGGCACCTTCATCAAGCCGATCCAGCCCGCTGCCGGCATCGAGACGGTGGTGGTGAACGGACGGGTCGTGTGGGAGCAGGGCATGTACACCGGCGAGCGGCCGGGACGGGTCCTGCGGCGCGACCCATCCATTGCGATTACCCGGCCGGCGTGACCGGCTTTCGCAGGAAGCGCTGCAACGCCTCGAGCACCAGGTTCATTTCATCGGGCGTCCCGATGGTCGTCCGCAGGCAGTGGCCCAGGCCATAGGCATTCATGGGCCGCAGGAGAATGCCGCGCAACTTCAGGTCGGCGTGCGCCAGGGCGGCTTGGCGTTCTCCTTGTGGGAACGCAATCAGGACGAAATTTCCCTGGCTGGGCCGCGGCGCCAGGCCCAGTGCGCGGGCGCCGGCGATGAAACGCTCGCGCTCCTTGGCGTTTTCCCGACATACTTGCGCGACGTGCGCCGTGTCCTGCAGGGCGGCGCAAGCGGCGGCCTCGGCCGGGCCGCTGACATTGGTCGAGGAGCGTACGCGATCGAGCAGCGACACCACGTCGGCCGGGCCGTAGGCCCAGCCCACGCGCAGCGCCGCCAACCCGTGCACCTTTGAAAAGGTGAACAGCGCGACGACGTTCTCGGCGTGGGCCGCTAGTGCAAGCCCGGGCTCATAGCCCGGTTCCGTGACGTAATCGGCATAGGCCGCGTCCAGCACCAGCAGGATGTCGCGGCGCAGCCCGGCATGCAGCCGGCGGATTTCCGCCGCGGCGATGCTTTCGCCCGTCGGATTGTTGGGGTTCGCCAGGAATACGATCCTTGTGCGCGGCGTGACCGTGGCCAGGATCGCATCGACTTCGACCCGCATGTCCGGTTCTGGCACCGCCACGGGGGTCGCGCCGGCGATCAGGCTCGCCTGGCGAAACAGCCAGTATCCGTACTGGGCATGGACGACTTCGTCGCCGGGGCCGGCATAGGAGCGGGCGATCAGGTCGATCAGCTGCTCCGACCCGTTGCCGCAGACGATGCGCTCGGGCGCCAGCCCATGATGTGCCGCGATGGCCCGGCGCAGGGACGGAACGCCGCCGTCGGGATAGCGCCGCAGCCGCGCCTCGGCCTCGCGGTAGGCCTCGATCGCGTGCGGGCTGGGCGCCGTCGCGCACTCGTTCGACGCCAGGGCGATGATGCGGTTGACGCCCGGCACGGTGCTTTCGCCGAGGCTGTAGGGCGGCAGTTCCTCCAGGCCTGCGCGCGGCATCGGGCGGGTCGGCCCGGGTGCGGGCATCGTCATCGGGTCGGCGGCGCAGGGTGCCGGGCCACCCAGTGGCGATAGATGTCGTCGCGGCGGCAGACCCAGACCCGCTCGTGCCCCAGCACGTAGTCGACCAGCCGCGCGACCTCCGTGGCCCGGCCCGGCCGCCCGGCGGGGCGGTTGTGGAACGCGAAGGTGACCATCGATGGCGTCCGCTCGCCTTCTTCATACAACGCGTCGAAGTCGGCCTTCAGGCAGGTGAACATGTCGCCGGGGACGGACCAGTCCTGGCCGCGCGTGTAGCGCGAGTCGTTGGTGTGCAGGGTGTGCGGGATGATCAGGTGCGAACGCCCCGCTACGGTTGTCCAATAGGGCAGGTCGTCGTTGTAGGCGTCGCTGTCGTAGAGGAACCCGGCCTCGATCGCCAGGCGGCGCGTATTGGCGCTGGGGCGGCCGCAGTAAAGGCCGATCGGCCGCGCGCCCGCCGCGCGCTCGATCGCGGCAATCGACGCAAGCACCTGCGCGCGCTCCTCCGCCTCCTCCATGTTGTGGTAGTCGATCCAACGGTGGTGATGGCTGACGAAGTCGCAACCAAGCTTGGCCAGCGCCGGGCCGACGGTCGGATTGCGGTCCAGCGCCATGCCCACGGCATAGACCGTGAACGGGACGTGGCGATCGGCGAATATCCGCAGGAGGCGCCAGAAGCCAACGCGACTCCCGTATTCGTAGTTCGACTCCACGTTCAGGTCGCGTTCGCCCACGAGGGCGACGGGATTGAACAGCTCGGAAAGCGCGGTTTCCGAGGTTCGGTCGCCGTGCAGGATGCAGCGCTCGGCACCTTCCTCGTAGTTGAGAACGAAATTCACGGCCACGCGGGCCCGGTTCGGCCAGTCGGCCGCGGGCGGGTTGCCGCCGTAGCCGATGAGGTCCCGCGGATAGTGGTCGGTCATTGCAAGTGGATGCCGCTTTTCGACAGATTCGGACGCGCGCGAATGCTAGCATATTTTCTATGGGGGAGAGGGTAGCGGCCATACTTGGACGCGGAATGCCTTCGCGCAATGGGCTGTCGCCTACCGGCGGGCCGCTGCCGCGATGAGGGATTTTGCCGCGCCGGACATGATGCTCGCCGAGCGGCTTTTCGGAGCGCTCGATACCCAGACGCGTCAGGGACGCGGCATCGTGCGCGACACCTATGGCCGGGGCGAAGAGGCGGCGCACACGCTGATCCGCGAGACCGGCCGCTCCCTGGGCCTGGACGTCGACGCGGACGCGGCGGGAAATACCTATGTCACCCTGCCGGGTGCGGACAGCGCGGCACCCTGCGTGATGATCGGATCGCATCTCGACTCGGTCCTGCAGGGCGGCAACTACGATGGCGCGGCCGGTGTCGTCGCCGGTATCGCGGTCCTGGCCGGCATGCGGCAGGCCGGCGTTGTCCCGTCGACGGATGTCAAGGTGATGGGCATCCGGGCCGAGGAAGGGCAATGGTTCGACACTTCGTATGTCGGCACCTTCGCGGCGTTCGGCCAGCTCGAACCCGCGGTGCTCGACGTCCGGCGCATCGACACGAAGCGCACCATGGCCGAGCACATGATCGAGCTGGGAATCGATCCCGGGCCGGTCCGTCGCGGTGCGGCATATCTGCAGCCCGATCGTATCCGGCAGTTCCTGGAACTGCATATCGAGCAGGGGCCGGTGCTGATCGGCGCGGGCATCCCGGTGGGGCTGGTGACGGGCATTCGCGGCTGCATGCGCTTCCGCAACGCGCAGTGCGTGGGTGAGTACGGCCACTCGGGCGCCCTGCCGCGGCTGCATCGCCACGACGCGGTGGCCGCCACGGTCGACCTGATCCACGCGCTGCAACAGGACTGGCTGCGGGTCGAGAAGGAAGGCCAGGACCTCGTGTTCACCACGGGCGAGTTCTACACGGACGCGGCCATGCACGGCCCCAGCAAGGTATCCGGCGAGACGCGCTTCGTGCTCGATTTCCGCAGCATCGCCGATTCCACGATGGAGGCGATGCGCCTTCGCGCGCTGGAACTTGCGGAGCGGGTCGGCCGCAAGTTCGCCGTGCGCTTCGACCTGCACGAGCCGCTCTACAGCGCGCCGGCGCTGCTCGACCCCACGATGCGGGCCTCGCTGGGTGACATCGCGTCGGAAGAGGGGATAGCGGCGATGGAGCTGGCCAGCGGAGCGGGGCACGACGCATCCGTCTTCGCCAACCTGGGCATCCCCACGGCGATGCTGTTCGTGCGCAATGCCAACGGCAGCCACAATCCCGACGAGGCGATGGACATGGCGGATTTCGCGGCGGCCACGCGGATCCTGGCCGCCCATGTGCAGCGCGTGACGGCCTAGGAGAACGCCGGTGTCGCTGGCCACGACCGAAACCTGCGACATCCTGGTCATCGGCGGCGGCATTGCCGGGGCCTCGGCCGCGGCCGCCTTGGTGCCGCGCCGCAAGCTCGCGCTGCTCGAGCGCGAATCCGATTGCGGCTATCACGCGACGGGACGGTCGGCCGCCAGCTTCACCCAGAACTACGGTACGCGCACCATCCGCCGGCTCGTCAAATGCAGCCGCGCGTTCTACGAGGACCCGCCCCGCGGTTTCGCCGAGCATCCGCTATTGGCCCCGCGCGGCATCCTGACTATCGCGCGCGAGGATCAGCGGGCCGATCTGGAGCAAGAATGGCGCCGGGCATGCGAGTTCGTTCCCGACATGCGCCACATGAGCAGGGACGAGCTGCGCGCGATGGTGCCTGCCCTGCGCGCGGAATACGCGGGTGCGGCGATCCTGGAACCCGGCGCGCGGGATGTGGACGTTCATTCGGTCCATCAAGGGTTTCTGCGCCAGGCGAAGGCGTGCGGGGCGGCGGTGCGGACCGACGCGGAAGTCACCCGGCTCGAGCGTGACGGCAAGATGTGGCACGCCACAACCCGCGCCGGCCGGTTTGCCGCGCCGATCGTCGTCAACGCCGCCGGCGCGTGGTGCGACGTCGTGGCCGGGATGGCCGGCGTGCGACCGATCGGCCTGGTGCCGAAGCGGCGCACCGCCTTCACGGTGGACCTGCCGGCGGACGTCGACGCGCGGTCGTGGCCCTTGGTGAACGACGTGGGCGGCGAGTTCTACTTCAAGCCCGACGCGGGCCGCCTATTCGTCTCGCCGGCGGACGAGACGCCGAGCGAACCGACCGACGCGCAACCCGAGGACATCGATGTGGCGATGGGCGTGGACCGGTTGATGCGTGCGACGACGATCGAGGTGCGTCACATCGCGCGGAAATGGGCCGGGCTGCGCAGCTTCGTCGCTGACGGCTCGCCGGTCTGCGGCTACGACGGAAAGGTGCCAGGGTTCTTCTGGCTGGCCGGCCAGGGCGGCTACGGCATCAAGACCGCGCCGGCGTTATCGCGCGCAACCGCAGCGTTGATCGACGGCGCGCCCTTGCCTTCAGACCTCGCGGGGCAGGGGCTAGAGGAACGCGATCTGTCCCCGCTACGCCTTTCCAGGGCGGAAGCCCCGCTCAACCCCATGAAAGCAGCGAGTTGACCATGCCACGCTATCTCACCGTCGCCGCGGCCCAGCTCGGTCCCGTCCTGCGCGACGAGCCTCGCGAAAGCGTCGTCAAGCGCCTGATCGCGCTGCTGGAGCAGGGCAAGAAGGCGGGCTGCGAACTGGTCGTGTTTCCCGAGATGGCGCTGACCACGTTCTTCCCGCGCTGGTACATGGCGAACAAGGCCGAGACGGACGAGTTCTTCGAGCGCGCCATGCCCAACGACCGGACGCAGCCATTGTTCGAGGCGGCGGCGCGGCTGGGCGTCGGCTTCTACCTCGGCTATTGCGAGATGTTCGAGGAGGGCGGGCGCACGCGGCGATTCAACAGCGCCGTGCTGGTCGATCAGAAGGGACGCATCATCGGCAAGTATCGCAAGGTGCATGTGCCGGGCAATCGCGTCTACGACCCGAAACTGCCTTATCAGCACATGGAGCCATACTACTTCGAGGACGGCGACCTTGGCTTTCCGGTCTGGCAGGCGTTCGGGACCACGGTGGGCATGGCGATATGCAACGACCGCCGCTGGCCCGAGACCTATCGCGTCATGGCGCTGAAGGGCGCGGAGCTGATCGTCCTGGGTTTCAATTCGCCGTCGCAACTGCCGGACTGGCCCGATCAGAACGTGTTCCGCGTGCAGCATCACCTTGTTTGTATGCAGGCGGCCGCCTACCAGAACGGGCTATGGATCGTGGCCTCATCGAAGGCGGGACGCGAGGAGGGCGTGGACATGATGGGCCATAGCTGCATCGTCGCGCCATCGAGCGACGTGGTCGCAGTGACCCAGGGACTGGGCGACGAATTGATCGCATACCGATGCGACCTGGACCTTGCGCCGTACTACAAGAGCTTCTTCGGGTTCGAGCAGAACCGGCGACCGGAGCACTACGGCATCATCACGCAGATGCAGCGGCAACGCCTGGCTGCGCAGTGAGCCGAAAAAGGGGTCGAATGGCCTGGACTCTTCCGCTATCCGAGCGGAACATCGACCGCAGAACCTTGAACGACCGATGACGGAGAAACAGGGAGCTGGCGATGACCGACAATCATGAGCATCCATACATTCCGAAACTGAAGCAGCAGTTGAACGACCGGAAGATCGACCGCCGCGACTTCCTGCGGACGGCGACGCTGCTCGGCATGTCCGCGACGGCAGCCTATGCGTTCGCCGGCAAGGTCGCGGGCGGCGGCATGGTGGCGCCGGCGGCTGCCCAGGCGGCGCTCCCCAAAGGTGGCACCTTGCGCATCGGCATGCGTGTGCACGAGATCAAGGAACCGCAGGCCGTGAGCTGGACCGAGGCCAGCAACATCATCCGGCCCGTCGCCGAGTATCTGAGCTATACCGGCCACGACAACGTGACCAAGCCCTATCTGCTGGAGAAGTGGGAGGCGAGCGAAGACCTCAAGACCTGGACGCTGCACCTGCGCAAGAACGTCACGTGGCGCAACGGCAAGAAGTTCGTCGCCGACCATGCGATCTGGAACATCCGGCGCGTGCTCGATCCCAAGACCGGCTCGTCCGTCCTGGGCCTGATGAAGGGCTATATGCTGACCGAGTTCGAGACCGGCGAGAAGGACGACAAGGGCAATCCCAAGAAGTCCACCAAGCTCTGGGACTCCAGGGCGATCGAGAAGGTCGACGACAACACTTTCCGGTTGAACTGCCAAACCGCCCAGCTGGCTGTTCCCGAGCACTTCTTTCACTACCCGTTCTTCATGCTCGATCCCGAGGAGAACGGCGCGTTCAAGCCAGGTTTCAGCGGCACGGGCGCCTTCGTGCTGGAGTCGCACGAGGTCGGCCGCCGCGCGGTTTTCAAGGCGCGCAAGGACTACTGGGGCACCGGGCCGTATCTCGACTCAATCGAGTATATCGACCTGGGCAACGACAACAGCGCCTGGATCGCCGCGCTGGCGTCGAAGCAGATCGACGGGCTGTATGAGGTCGACATCAACCAGATCGACGCGATCAAGGCATTGCCGCACGTCGCCATCTATCCGGCGACAACGTCGCAAACCGGTGTTGCGCGGGTCCGGCCGGACACGAAGCCGTTCGGCGACAAGCGCGTGCGGTTGGCGATGCGCCTGGCAACCGACGCGCAGGCGGTCGTCGATACCGTATTCCGCGGCAGCGCCACGGTGGGTGAACACCACCATGTAGCACCCATTCATCCAGAGTACGCCAAGCTGCCGCCGATGAAGCGCGACGTGGCCAAGGCCAAGCAGTTGCTGGCCGACGCCGGCTTCCCGAACGGCATCGACGCCGAGATCGGCGCCAAGGTGCAGCCAGCGTGGGAAGTCGCGGCGGTGCAGGTGATGGTCGAGCAGTGGAAGGAGGCGGGCATCCGCGTCAAGATCAACACCATGCCGGCCCAGAACTACTGGGACAACTGGACGAAAATGCCGTTCGGCTTCACGTCCTGGGCTCACCGTCCGCTGGGCGTCATGACCCTGGGCCTCGCCTATCGCACCGGTGTACCCTGGAACGAGTCGGGGTATTCGAACAAGGAGTTCGATGAACTGCTCAGCAAGGCGGAAGGCATCCTCGATGTCGACAAACGCCGCGAGGTGACAAAGCGGCTGGAGGAGATCCTCCAGGAGGACGGGACCATCGTCCAGCCATTATGGCGCGTGGTCAATACCGCCTACGACAAGAAGGTGCTGGGGTTCAAGATGCACCCGACCCAGTACATCTTCCCCGAGCAGCTCGCGGTCAAGACCTGATCAGTCCGGCTCGGCGGGGCGCGCTGCTAGGCGGCGCGTCTCGCCGCTTGTCGCGGCCTCCCCATGGGAAGATTAATCGTCCGACGCCTGTTCTATCTCGTCGTAACGATGCTGTTGGCGTCGGTCGCGTTGTTCCTGCTGTTCGAGCTTTCGCCCGAAGCCGTCGTCGTCAACGAGCTCGGCCCCTATTCCACGCAGGAGCAGCGTCAGATCTGGCTCGAGCAGAACGGCTTCAACCGGCCCCCGCATGAGCGCTACCTCGCCTGGCTCAGCCGGTTCGCCGTCGGTGACCTTGGGCATTCGCGCCTGTTCAACGTGCCGGTGGCCCAGATCCTGGCGACCAGGCTCGGAAATACGGCGATCCTTGCCGCCTTCTTCTTCGCCGCGTTGATTCCGCTCTCCCTATCGCTCGGCGCGCTGGCGGGCATGAAGGAAGGCTCCTGGCTCGACCGTGTCATCAGCTTCATCTGCGTGCTGACCGCCTCGGTCCCGCCCTTCGCCAGCACGGTCCTGCTGTCTGCGATCCTGGTGTTCTCGCTTGCCCTGCTGCCGGGCACCAGCAGCATGATGGACGGGTTCTCTTACCGCGAACTGATCATGCCGGTCGCGGTGCTGGTGCTGTACGACTTTGGCTATGTCGCGCGCATGACGCGGGCGTCGATGGCTGAGGTGATGATGACGCCGTATGTCCGCACGGCGCTGCTCAAGGGACTGCCCTATCGCCGAGTCATTCTCAGCCACGCCCTGCGCAATGCGCTGATCGCGCCGTTTACCGTCATCATGCTGCACGTGAACTGGCTGGTCAGCGGCGTCATCGTGGTCGAGTTCTTTTTCGCCTTTAAGGGCTTCGGCTCGCTGGTCCTCGAGGCATCGCTGGCGAAGGACCTGCATCTGCTCGAGGCATGCACGATGACGACCGTCGTGATCGCGGTCTGCACCCAGCTCGCGGCGGACATCGGCTACATGTTCCTCAACCCGCGGATCCGGTTCAAATGACCGCCGCGCCCCAGGAACAGACCATCGCGGCCGGCGACGAGGAATCCAGGTCGCGCGGCCTGGCTCGCCTGGTGCGCGCGATCGGCTTGTTGCGCGAAAGCCGGTTGGCGATGCTCGGTGTCGCGATCGTTCTGTTCTGGATCGTGGTGGCCGTATTCGCCCCGTTGCTGGCACCCTTCTCGCCGACCGCCAACATCAGGCCCATGCAGCCGCTGCTTTCGGTCGCGCCCAATGGCGGGCGCTTCTGGCTCGGGACCGACCATCTGGGGCGCGACATTCTTTCCCGGCTGATCTACGGGGCGCGGACCGTCCTCATATATGCGCCCTTGGCGACGCTGTCGGCCTACGCGGTCGGCATCATGGCGGGACTCCTCGCGGGTTACCGCCGGGGCTGGATCGACGAGGCGCTGTCGCGTCTTGGCGATCTCGTCCTCGCGTTTCCGGCGCTCGTGCTCTACATCGTCATCATTTCGAAGTTCGGCGCCTCGGGTTTCAACATCATCCTCGCCGTCACGCTTGCCAGCGGGCCGGGCATCATGCGCATCGTGCGCGGCCTGGTGCTGGACCTGAGCGGCCGCGCCTACATCGCGGCCGCGCAGTTGCGCGGCGAATCCGCCCTCTACGTGATGCTGGTCGAAATCCTGCCGAATTGCCGCGGGCCGATCATCGTCGATGCGTGCCTGCGCCTGGGATACGTCGTCGTGACGATCGGCACGCTGGGCTTCCTCGGCCTGGGCCTGCCGCCGCCCAACCCGGACTGGGGGAGCATGATCAACGAGACCCGCCAGTTCGCGCTGATCTTCCCCTACATGGTCGTTTCGCCTTGCCTTGCCGTCTCGTCCCTCGTGCTCGGCCTCAACCTGCTGGCGGACGGGTTGCGCGAGATCAGTGCCCGGGATTGACGGCATGAACCCAGTTGCACCTGCGACCGCCGCGGATGCCAAGCCGATCCTGGAGCTGGATGGCCTAGCCGTGTCCTATTTCGCGCGCGCGGGCGAGGTGCCGGCGGTCACCGGCGTGTCGCTGGCGTTGAAGCGCGGCGAGAGCCTGGGTCTGGTCGGCGAATCCGGCTGCGGCAAGTCCACCATCGCGCTCGCGATCATGCGTCACATGAGCGGCAGCGGCCGCATCGTGAACGGTACGGTCCGCTTCGGCGGGCGGGACATGGGAGGCCTGGACGCCGAGGAACTGCGCGCGATCCGCGGCGCCGGCATCGCGATGGTCTTCCAGGAGCCGATGTCCGCGCTCAATCCGTCGATGACGATTGGCCGGCAGTTGGTTGAGGTCCTGACCCATCACGGCATGATGGCGGAGCACGAGGCACGCAAGCGGACTGCCGAGGTTCTGGCCGACGTCAAGTTGCCGGATGTTGACCGCGTGGCGGCTTCCTATCCCCATCAGCTCTCCGGCGGGCAACTCCAGCGCGTGGTCATCGCGATGGGGTTGCTGGCGCGGCCGGCCGTGCTGCTGCTCGACGAGCCGACGACCAGCCTGGACGTCACGGTCGAGGCGGGGGTCATCGACCTGATTGCGGGGTTACGGCAGCGCTACGGCACGGCGCTGGTCTACATCTCGCACAACCTGGGCTTGATCGCGCAGGTCTGCGACCGGGTCGCGGTGATGTATGCCGGCGAGATCGTGGAGCAGGGGCCGATTGCCGATGTGTTCGGCCGTCCGCGCCATCCCTACACGGCGGCGCTTCTGCGCTGCATCCCCGTGCCGGATGCCGACAAGTACCAGCGGCCGCTGGCGCCGATCCGTGGCACGGTTCACTTGCCGCAGGATCGGCCGCCGGGCTGCGGCTTCAGCACGCGCTGCGAGCATGCCGTCCCGGGGACCTGCGACCGTGCGCCGATTCCGCTCGAGCCCACGCAGGACCGCGCGGACGGGCTCGTGCGCTGCGTGCGGTGGCGCGAACTCGACCTGCGTGAAAAGCCGCTGCCGCCGGCCGCGTTCGAACGCGAATCGACTGAGGAAATGCTGCTGACCGCGAACGAATTGGAAAAGCACTACCCGGTGCCGGGCGAGGGATGGCGCGCCGTGATGGGCGGCGAACGCCGCTGGGTGAAGGCCAACCAGAACCTGAATTTCCGCGTCCGGCGCAAGCAGACCCTGGCGATCGTGGGCGAAAGCGGCTGCGGCAAGACCACCTTCGCCAAGGTGCTGATGGGCCTGGAGTCTGCTACGGGCGGCCAGATCGTCTATCAGGGCGTCGATCTGGGCGCGCTTCCGGTCGCGAAGCGCGACGCGCGCCTGCTGCGCAGCCTGCAGATGGTGTTCCAGAACCCGGACGAGACCCTCAATCCCAGCTACAGCGTGGGAACCCAGGTCGGGCGGGTGGTGCGGAAGTTCGGGGTGGAGCGCGATGCCGCCCGCGTTCGCGGCCGCGTGCGGCAACTCCTCGAGATGACGCGGCTGCCCGCGGCGTTCCGCCAGCGCCTTCCGCGCCAGCTCTCCGGCGGCCAGAAGCAGCGCGTGGCCATCGCGCGGGCTTTCGCCGGCAGCCCCAGCGTCGTCGTGGCCGACGAGCCGGTATCGGCGCTCGACGTCTCGGTCCGCGCCGCGATCACCGAGCTGCTGATCGACATCCAGCGCGAGCATGGCACCACCCTGGTCATGATCAGCCACGATCTTGGGCTGGTGCGGTACATCGCCGACCGCGTGGTGGTGATGTACCTGGGCCAGGTTATGGAGAGCGGCACCGCCGATCAGGTGTTCGCGCCGCCCTACCATCCCTACACCGAGGCGCTGCTCTCCGCCGTGCCGGTCGCCGATCCGACGATCGCCCGCACGCGCATCGTGCTCGAGGGCGAGATCCCCAGCGCGACCAACCCGCCCAAGGGCTGCCCGTTCCATACGCGTTGCCACCGCAAGCTCGGCGATATCTGTGTCAACGTCAAACCGCCCGAGCATCGCACCGGCGACGGGCTTCACCGTATCGCCTGTCACATACCCCTGCCCGAACTGGAGCGCATGGAACCGGTGTTCCGGCGTGGCAGGCCGGCGGCGGTCTAGGGAACGACCGGATGACAACGCCCGCGACATCGACGGACGTTCAGGCGCACGCCGCGGCGCCCGCGCTGTCGCGGATCAAGGTGCTGGACCTGACGCGGGTACGCGCGGGCCCGACGGCCGTCCGCCAGCTTGCCGATTGGGGCGCCGACGTCATCCAGGTCGAGGCACCCGCGGCGATCGAGGATTCCGAGCCGATCGGCGGTCCGCGTCACGCCTCCGACTTCCAGAACCTGCACCGCAACAAGCGGGCGATGACGCTGAACCTGAAGGATGCCGAAGGGCTGGCGATCCTGCGCCGCCTGGTGGCGACCGCCGACGTGCTGGTCGAGAACTTCCGCCCGGACGTCAAGCACAAGCTCGGCATCGACTACGACGGCCTGCGCGCCGTCAATCCCCGGCTCGTCTATGCCAGCATCTCGGGCTTCGGACAGAGCGGCCCGTACCGCGCGCGCCCCGGCGTCGACCAGGTGGCGCAGGGAATGGGCGGGCTGATGTCGATCACCGGCCAGCCAGGCCAGGGGCCGATGCGCGTCGGCATTCCGATCGCGGACCTGACCGCCGGCCTGTTCTGCGCGATCGGCATCCTGGTCGCGCTCGTCGAGCGCCAGTCGTCGGGCGTCGGGCAGTGGGTGCAGGCCTCGCTGCTGCAGGCGCAGATCGCGATGCTCGACCTGCAGGCCGCGCGCTGGCTCATCGACCGCCAGGTGCCCGGCCAGGCGGGGAACTTCCACCCCACGAGCATTCCGACCGGCCTCTACCCGACCAAGGACGGCCATATCAACATCGGCGGCTCGGGTGGCCGCATCTTCCAGCGGTTCGCCGAGACCCTCGGAACGAGCGACCTGGGACGCCGACCCGAGTTCGCCTCGGAAGCGTTGCGCTCCAAGAACCGCGACGCTCTGAACGCGATCATCAACGAGCGCACGCGGCAGAAGACCAGCGCGGAGTGGGTGCCGCTGCTGAACGAGGCTGGCGTTCCGGCCGGGCCCGTCTATTCCATCGACCAGGTTTTTGCCGATCCGCAGGTCCAGCACCTCGGCATGGCGGCCCCCGTCACGCATCCCGCACTCGGCCCGATCAACCTGGTCGGGCCCGGATTCGCGCTGAGCCGGACGCCGTTCACGATGCGCAACAGCACGCCCGAGCGCGGGGAGCATACCGCGGCGATCCTGGGCGAGCTGGGCTATAATGCGGCCGAAATCCGCCGGCTCATGGCCGGCAACGTGATATGACGGGCCAGTGGCGCCATGCCCGGTAGCATAGACGTGCAGATCGGCGGCCCGACGGCTGTCGTGTGCTTCGATCACCCCGAGCGCCGTAACGCGCTGACCCTGGCCATGTGGCAGTCGATCCCGGATATTGCCGCGCGATTGGATGGCGATCCCTCGATTCGCGCCATCGTGCTGCGCGGCGCCGACGAGCGTGCATTCGTCTCGGGTTCGGACGTATCGGAGTTCGATGCCCTGCGCGACGGCAGCGCCGCGATCAAGCACTATGGCGATGTCGCGGATGCCGCCTTGGCCGCGTTGCGCCGCGTCCGCAAGCCAATGCTGGCCGCGATCCAGGGCCACTGCATCGGTGGCGGCATCAGCATTGCGTTGTGCTGCGACATGCGGATCGCCGCCGCGTCGGCGCGGTTCTCCATGCCTGCGGCCAAGTTAGGCCTGGCCTATCGCCTTGCCGACCTGAAGCCGATCGTCGATGCCGTCGGCGTCGCCAACGCCAAGGCGATGTTCTTCACGGCGCACGACTTCGACGCCGCCGAGGCATTTCGGATCGGCCTGGCGACCGCCGTGGTTCCAGACGAGGCGCTGCAGGAGACGGTCGATGAGCTTTGCCGCAGGATAGGCGAAAACGCGCCGCTTGCTATCCAGGCAACCAAGGCCATTTGCGACGAGATCACGAAGCCGGCGGGACCGGTCGACGTCGCGCGTTGCGAGCACGTGGCGCAGGCCTGCTTCGACAGCGTGGACTATGCTGAGGGCCGCAAGGCCTTCGCCGAGAGACGGAAACCCGTGTTCAGAGGTCAATAGGAGTTGGAGGAACAATGGCAACCAGGAAATCTATCGTGGTCGGGGGCGATCATCCGCGCACGCACAATCCGCATTACCAGCGGCTTCGCGTGCCGAACATCACCGAGATCGACCTGCCGGCCCTGCGCCGCAACCGGTTGGCGCGGCTGCAGACGATGATGAAGCGGCACGACATACCGATCTGCCTGTTCTTCAACCCGGCAAACATCCGCTACGCCACCGGAACGGACATCATGGGCGTGTGGACCGCGACGACCTTGGCGCGCTATTGCCTGGTCGCGGCGGAAGGGGCGCCGATCGTGTTCGAGTATCTTACCTCGATCCACGTCACCAAAAAGCTGGTGGCGGACGTCCGGCCGGCGATCACCTGGCAGTATGCCGGCGTGGAAGGCCGCGAGCGGGCCCGGAAATGGGCACGCTCGGTCAAGCAGGTGATGGCCGACCTGGGCTGCAAGGGCGCGCCGCTTGCCGTGGACAAGCTCGACGGCTACGGCTTCATGGCGTTGCAGGACGAGGGCATCCGCGTCACCGACCCCAGCCCCGCCACCGTCGACGCGCGCGAGATCAAGACGCCGGAGGAGATCGAGCTGATGATCCTCAACGGGGCGATCGCCGATGCCGTGCTGGCCGAGTTCGAGGCCGCGATCCGACCGGGCATCCGCGAATACGAGCTGTTGGCCGTCGCCAACAACATGCTGTTCCGGCACCACGGCGAATTCATGTTCACGCGACTGGTCGCTTCCGGTCCGAACACGAACCCGTGGATGTCCGAGGCGCATGACAAGGTCGTCCAGCCCGGCGATCTGGTGGGGTTCGATACCGACGCCAACGGGTACGAAGGCTACGTGCTCGACGTGTCGCGCACGTTCCTGTGTGGGGACGAGGGCACGCCGGGACAGAAGGAGGCGTATCGCATCGCCTATGATTGCGTGAACGGCATGCGCGAGCTGATGAAGCCGGGCATGAGCTTCGAGGATTTCGCGCGCAAGGCGCCCAAGCTGCCCAAGTCCTATATCACCGGCCGCTACAACACGATGTGCCACCAGGCCGGGCTGGAGGACGAAGGGCCGGGCATTCCCTACCCCGACGATACGCGAAAGGGACCCGTCAGCTTCCTGCCCCGCGAGATCCGCGAGAACATGATCTTCAATCTCGAATGCTATGCCGGCAAGGACGGCGAGACATACGGCGTCAAGCTGGAGGACCAGGTGCTGGTCACCAAGGACGGATGCATTTCGCTGAACACCTATCCGTTCGACAAGAAGCTGCTCTGATCGCGGCACGACCGGCAAAAGCGCCGCTCAATGGCCGAATAGCGACAGCGGCGTGGGATGCACGACCCAAAATTCTGGCATGCGCCGCCGGCCGGGACTAGCATGAAACAAGGGCCGCGAACGTGGCGCGGAGGGAACGGGGTCCGATGACCGAGGTTCGTGAACGCCGGCGCAGGCGCACGGAGACGCAGCGCAGCGCCAAGCCGGACCACCTGCCGCAGCTCCCCTGGCGGTGCGTGGTCAATCCCTATCCGAAGTACGAAATCTATTCGGCCGACCAGATCCAGGCGATTCACGACACGTCGCTGCGCATACTCGAGGAGCTGGGCATCGAGTGCATGTCGCCCCGCGCCTGCGATCTTCTCGCCAGGGCCGGCGCCAAGGTCGATCGCGCGACGATGAACGTGCGCATCGATCGCGGGATGGTGGCCGAAGCGCTCAAGACCTGCCCCAGCCGCTTCACGCTGACGCCGCGCAATCCCGCGCATGCCGTGCATTTCGGCGGCAACGACGTGGTCTTCACTCTCGTCGCCGGCCCGCCCAACGTGCATGACTGCGAGCGTGGCCGGCGCTCGGGCAATCTCAAGGACTACCAGGACTTCATCCGCCTGACGCAGTACTTCAATGCCATCCATATGATCGGCAACCAGGTGGTGGCGCCGGTCGAGCTGCCGGCCAATTCGCGCCATCTCGACACCTACAACGCCAACCTCACCTATTCCGACCGGACGTTCCACTGCACCTCGATCGGCCGCGGACGCGCGACGGACGGCGCCCGCATGATGGCGATCAGCCGCGGCATCTCGATGGAGGAGCTGGCGGCGTCGCCGGGCGTGACCACCATCATCTCGGTCAACAGCCCGCGACGCTTCGACGACGCGATGGCCGAGGGCCTGATGGCCATGGCCGAGATGCGCCAGCCGATCTCGGTCACGCCCTTCACGCTGATGGGCGCGATGACGCCCGTCACGCTGCCCGCCGCGCTGGCGCAGCAGAACGCCGAGGCGCTGTTTGGCGTCACCTTGATCCAGGCGGTGAGCCCCGGCGCTCCGGTGGTCTACGGCGCCTTCACCTCGAACGTCGACATGAAGTCTGGTGCGCCGGCCTTCGGGACGCCCGAGAATGCGAAGGCCAATATCATCTCGGGCCAGCTCGCGCGGCGCTACAAGCTGCCGTACCGGACCACCAACGGTAACGCGTCGAACGCGGCCGATGCGCAGTCCGTGTACGAGACGCAGATGTCGCTGTGGGGCGCCATCCTCGGCGGCGCGAACCTCGTCTATCACGCGGCCGGCTGGCTCGAAGGTGGCCTGACGGCGTCCTACGAGAAGCTGGTGCTGGACGTGGAAATGCTCCAGCACATGATGGAATTCCTGCGCCCCGATGAGTTCACCGAGGAGACGCTGGGCTTCGATGCGATCGCGCGCGTGCCTACAGGGGGCCACTTCTTCGGCGATCCGCACACCCTCGCGCGCTACGAGCACGCCTTCTACAGCCCGCTCCTGTCCGACTGGCGCAACTACGAGAATTGGCTCGACGCCGGCGGCAAGGACGCGACCCAGCGCGCGACCGAGGTATGGAAACGCGCTCTGCGCGAGTATGAGGAGCCGCCGATGGATCCGGCGATCCGCGAAGAGCTCGACGCGTACATCGCGCGGCGACGCGAACAGATCGGTTCGGGCGAACCATGAACGGGGCCATTCGATGAAGAGTCATGCCCAGGCCGTCGTAATCGGCGGCGGCTTGATCGGATGCAGCATCCTCTATCATCTGGCCAAACTCGGCTGGAAGGACTCGGTCCTGTTCGAACGCAGCGAGCTTACCTCGGGTTCGACCTGGCACGCCGCGGCCGGCATCCACGGGCTGCACGACAACAACAACGTGTCGAAGCTGCAGTACTACACGATGCGGCTCTACAAGGAGCTGGAGTCCGAGACGGGACAGGGCTGCGGCATTTTCCAGCCCGGCTCGCTCTATCTTGCGCAGACCAAGGACCGCGAGCATCAGCTCCGCATCCAGGCGGCCAAGGCGCGGTACTTCAAGGTGGACTTCCACGAGCTTTCGGTTGGCGAGGCGCAGAAGCTGCACCCACTGGTCGATTTCGCGGGTGTGCGCTGCATCATGTTCGAGCCTGACGGCGGCAATGTCGATCCTTCCGGCGTCACGCACGCCTATGCCCAGGGCGCGCGCCAACGGGGCGCCGAGATCCACCGCTTCACGCCGGTGATCGAGACCAACCCGCGGCCCGACGGCACCTGGGACGTGGTGACGACGAAGGGCACCGTTCATGCCGACGTTGTCGTCAATGCCGCCGGCCTTTGGGGACGCGAGGTGGCGAGGCTGGCGGGAATCGAATTGCCGCTGATGACGATGGAGCACCAGTATTTCGTCACCGAGACGATCCCCGAGATCGCGGCGGCGGGCCGGCGCCTGCCGTCGGTGGCCGATCGCGACGGCGAATACTACCTGCGCCAGGAGGGCCTGGGGCTGCTGGTAGGGGCCTACGAGCGCGACGGGCGGTTCTGGGCCGAAGAAGGAACGCCGCTGGATTTCGGCCAAGAGCTGCTGCCGGACGACCTGGAGCGCATCTCCGAGAACGTCGAGCGCGCCTTCAAGCGCATTCCGGTCCTGGCAAAGGCAGGGATCAAGCGCGTGATCAACGGGCCGATGATCTGGTCGCCGGACTCCGCGGCGCTGTTCGGGCCCGTGCCCGAGCTGCGCAACTACTTCTGCTGTAACGGCATCATCCCGGGCTTCAGCCAGTCGGGCGGCCTGGGCATGCTCGTCGCGCAATGGATCGTCGAGGGCGAGCCCGAATTCGACCTGTTCCCGTGGGACTTGGCGCGGTACGGAAGCTGGGCGACCAAGCCCTTCACCAAGGCGCGCGCTCTGGACTGCTATGCCCATCGCTTCAAGATCCACTTCCCCTATGAGGAGCGTGAGGCCGGACGGCCCGTGCGGACGCGGCCGGCTTACGAACGCCAGAAGGCCAAAGGTGCCGTGTTCGGACTTAGCTATGGCTGGGAGCATCCGCTGTGGTACGGGCCGGCCGGAACGGAGCCGTCCGAGACCTATGGGTTCGAGCGCCAGAACTGGTTCGCGCCGGTGGGCGCGGAATGCAAGGCGCTGCGGTCCGGCGTGGGGATCATCGACATATCGAACTTCGCCAAGTACGAGGCGCGCGGTGCGCGGGCGGGCGAGTGGCTGGACCGGATCGTCGCCAACCGCGTGCCGACCAAGGTCGGCCGGTCCTGCCTGACCCCGCTGCTCGGCAAGCGCGGGGGCATCGCCGGCGACTTCACGGTCACGAAGGTGGCGGACGACCATTACCTGCTGTTCGGCTCCGGCATGGCCGAGCGCTATCACGCCCGCTATTTCAATGCGGTGCCGAAGCCAGCGGGCGTCACCATGCGTTCGCTCAGCGAGGCCTGGGCCGGCTTCAACGTGGCGGGCCCGCGCGCGCGCGACCTGCTGCAGCGTCTGACGAACGAGGACCTGTCCAACGAAGCGTTCCCGTTCATGCAGTCGCGGCGGCTGACGGTCGCCGGGGTAGAGGCCGTGGCCCTGCGCGTGTCGTTCACCGGCGATCTGGGCTGGGAACTCTATGTCGAGGAGAAGAACCAGCTTGCCCTTTATGACGCGTTATTCGCGGCGGGCGCCGATCTCGGGGTTCGGCCGGTGGGCAGCCGGGCCTTGCTCTCGTTGCGGGTCGAGAAGGGGTACGGAAGCTGGGGCCGCGAATACTCGCCCGAGTATTGGCCCCAGGAGGTAGGCTTCGACCGCCTGATTAAGCTCGACAAGCCGGAATTCCTCGGGCGCGACGCCTATGTCACCCTGAAGGATCGGCCGCCGCGCGAGAAACTGGTCATGCTGCAGGTCGCGGTGAATGGGGCCGACGCGGTGGGCGGGGAACCAATCTTCGCCCTGGACGGCACGCCCGTCGGCCGCGTCAGTTCCGGTGCCTATGGGCATTTCGTGCAGTCTTCGCTGGCGCTCGGCTTCATCAAGACACAGCACGCGGTGCCGGGCGCGACGTTCGAGATCGCGATCCTGGGCCGGCCTCATCGCGCAACCCTACTGCCGGGCCCCCTGTTCGATCCGGAAGGGCAGCGCCTGCGGGCATAGAGTCGCCGACGTTGGCATGCGGCCGGTTGACGTGTTTCCAAATCTGCGGATCGCGTCCGCGCTTAGGTCAGAACGCAGCAACACCGCCAGCGCGTGCGTCGCTAGCGGGGACCAGGCTGCCGTCAATCGCACGCCAAACCGCCGACGGGCGGCCGAAGGCGGTCGGCAGGCTCGGGGCATCGACGAGGCGCACTCGATGCCCGAGGCCTCTCATCCGATCGATCAAACTCGATGCAACTCGACTATCAATTTCTAGGTCCCGGCCTTCAGTATGGATGCGCGGGGCGTCAATCGCCTGTTGCGGATGCATCTGATATTCGAGGTGGTTCAGGACTGCGAACAGCACCGCTGTCTGAATCCGGTAACCGCCCGATCCCCCCGCGGCGCCTATCGCACGGTCGCCCCTGCGGAAGATCGGCACGGGCGCAGCATAGAGCGGCATCCGTCCCGGACCAACCGAGTTCGCGCGACCCGCTTGCGGATCGAACCACTGCATCGCGTTGCCGAGAAATACGCCGGTGCCGGGCACCAGGACGAGCGAGCCAAAGGCGCTGCCGAGGCTCGTGATAAGGCTCACGAAGTTTCCTTCTGCATCGGCCGCACAAATTTGCGTGGTGCCGTCGAAGGGCGGCGGCGGTACCGAAGGCGTCAGTCCCTGATACGGCCAAGGATCGCCGGGCTCGTACTGGGGCTGCGCCCGATTCGCCAAGATGCGTGCCGCTCGCTGGGCGGCAAAACCCTTGCTTGCTAGACCTTCCAACGGCCACTCTCGGCTACGGGGATCGCCGGCGTGAGCAAAATTGTCGACGAAGGCCTGGGCGAGCGCTTCGGCGATCAGGTGCCACGCGTCCACTCCGTGAGGATCGAGGGCGGCTAGATCGAAGTGCTCCAGGATATTCAGGCACTCTACCAGGATCAGATCGCCGCAGGCGACATAGGAATAGCCTCGATACTCGTGCCAGGGCTGCACGAATGTATCCGGACGATAGCCGGCGAGGTCGGTAGCGGTGAGCAGGCCGCCGGCGTGGCGCATCTCCCGATCGATTGCGGCAGCGAGCGCGCCTTCATAGAAAGCAGCGGCACCTGACTCGGCGATTGCCTGCAGGGTTCTCGCCATGTCGTGGAAGTCAAACCGGTGCACGGCACCCCCGGCATTGGACGGGCGCGGGGGCAAGCGGTCCGGCAGCAGAAGCTTGGCCGCCTCAGCGAACTGGAGGATTTCGTCGGCACGGCCGGCGATGGATGCGGCCAAGCGAGGATCGACAGCGATGCCAACGCGGGCCAATTCAATCGCCGGCCCGACCAGCGTATGCCAAGGCAGCCGGGCAAAATGGCGATGTGCTTCCCACAATCCCGCAATGGCACCCGGGACGCCGACGGAGAGGTGTCCGGTCGTATTGATGGTGCCTTCGATGCCGCCGCGACCGGCCTTGCGCCAGCGCTTTAACGCATCGGTGTAGATCGCGGGCGTCGCCGCATCGGGCGCGCGGATGAAGTGGTCGATTCCGATCGCCTGCCCACGATCGGCAGCGTAGATCGACATGCGACCATGACCGCCGATGCCGCACATCTGCGGCTCGACCACAAACGAGGCGAAAGCGCCGGCGATGGCGGCATCGACCGCGTTGCCGCCACGGCGAATCGCGTCCAAACCGACCTCGGCTGCTTCGGAATGACCGCAAGCGACGGCCCCGTTGCTGCCGGCAATTGGCGTGCGGCTGAGAGTAACCGAGCCAGGACGCATCAACATGCTGCAGCCGCCGTGCTCCAGGCCGGGCCGGTACCCGCGCGCATCGTGCCGTCGGACTCGACAGTAATGGCGTTTACTCGCCCGAACGCGTTGAGGCCAGGCGACTCACCCTGGACAACGATCTTGTGGCCGAGGGCGGCGAGTCCCTCGCGCACATCGTGCGGGATCCGCGCGTCGACGAACGTTTCCTGCCCTTGGCAATGGACCCTGGGCGCGTCGACCGCCGCTTGTGGCGACATGCCGAAATCGGTCGTGTGCAGGAACGCGTGCAACACGCCAGTCGTGATCCGGTAGCCGCCGGAGCCGCAACCGGCGAAGACGGCGCGTCCGTCGCGTTCGGCGACCAAGGCAGGCGCGGCGAAGATCGGCATCTTTCCCGGACGTATGCAATTGGGCTGGTCCGGCCGCGGATCGAAGTTCTGCATCGAATTGTTAAGGATAATGCCAGTGCCGGGCACCAACATCAGCGACCCGAAACCGCTGGTGAGGCTAGTGATGAGCGCGACGACGTTGCCCTCGTCGTCGGCCGCCGCCATCTGGCTGGTGCCGGCGAGCTTGGCCATCGCCGGCGCTCCAGGGAGATGCTTCGGTCGCTCGGCCGCATTGTCATGGGGCCAGGGATCGGCGGCAAGGATCGGTCGCGGCAAGGCTCGGTCGAGCCGAAGTTGCCCCGCCCGGGCCTGGCCGAACGCAGCGCTGGCGAGGCCGTCCACCGGACTCTTCTCGAAATCGGGGTCGCCGTAGTGGGCCATACTGTCGACGAAGCCGCACGCAACCGCCTCGGCGACGAGATGCCGGAAGGCGACGCTGTCGCGGCCTAGGCGCGCGAGATCGAAGGTCCCTAAGATATTCAGTGCTTCATACGTTACCTGATCAAAAGCGGTGCTGTAGGTGAGGCCGCGATAGCGACCTGGTTTCTCCTCCAGAATGCGCGTCCGATAGGCTTCGAGATCTGCAGCAGTCAGGATGCCACCCATGTTGACACAGGCAAGTTCAATCGCCGCAGCGGTTGGCCCAGCGTAAAAACCGCGGGCACCTTCCGCAGCAATGCGGCTGAGAGTGCGCGCAAGATCGGTGGCGTCCAGTCGATCGCCGCCGCCGAGCTGGCCTTCGGCCTTTGGTGGCATGTTGTCACGAAGAAGCCAGGCGGCGGTTTCCGGCAGCGCTTGAATTGCCGCGAGGCGCTCACTGATCACGAGCTGCATCTGCCAGGTGACCGCGATGCCTGCCTTGGCTTCAGCAATTGCCGGCTCCAACACCGCGGCAAGCGGCAGGCGGCCGAGCTGGCTATGCGCGTCGCAGAGGCCGGCAACGGCACCCGGCACTGCGGGCGCCAACGGCCCTTGCTCCGCTTTCATGCCCACGGTGTAAGGGAAGCCGTAGTATTTCATCGGCTTTGCGTGATCAATCGCGAACATGTCTGGGCGCGCGGCCCCCGGGGCGCGGACATAGTGGTCGAATGTTACGAAGCGTCTCTCGCGTCCAAGGAAAACGGCCAAGTGGCCGTAGCCTCCAAGCCCGCAGGATGTCGGTTCGACAACAAAGCCAGTGAAGGCGGCAGCTACCACCGCGTCGACCGCGTTGCCCCCGGCCTCGATCATTCGGATACCGGCGGCAACTTCCGCGGGATGGCCACCGGTCACGATGCCACGCGTGCCCGAGACTTCGGTTCGGGTAGGTGTCATCTCACTATTCATCATGGCATGTTCTCTCGCGAACGCGGGAACGACTCGGTTAGCGCAATGCGGTCGATATGTCGAATCTGCCGCGCTCCGCCGCCGCCGGCGCGCGATTCTTGCCGATGGGCAGACGTCGCCTGTCGCCTACGATCATTCGCCCTTAGTGCGATTTGGCGTATCTCGCAGGAAGATGCTTTACTCTGACTTGGAGGGATTCGGTACGAAGAGGGCCGAAGCGGGTTGTCATGATTGGGAGGGAATTTCATGTCTGATGAACGCGAACATCCATATATCCCTAAACTGAAGTCCCTGTATGCCGATCGCGGATGCAGCCGGCGAGAATTTCTGCGCACGGCGACCCTTCTTGGGACGAGCGCTTCCGCGGCATATGCCTTCGCCGGCAAGATCGACCAAGGCGCGATTGCACCCGGGGCGCTGGCGCAGGCCGCGCCACGCAAGGGCGGGTCGCTGCGCCTCTGCGCGCGTGTACGCGAAATTCAGCACCTCCATCGCATCGGGAACGTTCCGGCGAGCAATCTGGCGCGACAGGTGGGCGAGTATCTATGCAATACCGGGCCGGACAATATCACCCGTCCGATGTTGCTTGAGAGCTGGCAGCCGAGCGACGATCTCAAGACCTGGACATTGAAGATTCGGAAAAACGTGAAGTGGCGAAAGGGCGGTACGCTCAATGCGGATCAGGTGATCTGGAACATCAAGAGCGTGCTGGATCCGAAAACCGGCTCCTCCGTCCTCGGGCTGATGAAAGGCTACATGACGACGGAAGCGCCGACCGGCGAAATGGACGCCAACGGCAAGCCCAAGACACAAACGCGGCTCTGGGATGCGAACGCAATCGAGAAGATCGACGATCTGACCGTGCGGCTGAATCTGAAGCTTCCCCAGCTCGCCGTGCCGGAGCATCTATTCCACTATCCATTTCTCATCGCAGACCCGCAGGAAGACGGCAAGGTCGCTATCGGCATGAACGGCACCGGCCCCTTCGACCTGGTCGAATATGACATCACCAAGCGCGCCGTGTTCAAACCTCGAAAGGACTATTGGGGCAACGGGCCATATCTGGACGAGGTTATCTTCGTCGACCTCGGTGATGATCCTTCGGCTGAGGTTGCGGCCATGGCATCGAAGCAGGTGCACAGCATCGTCGCGACGGGGCCGAGCCAGCTGCTGGTCCTGAAGCGCCTGCCCGATTTGGTGTTCTATTCCGTCGGCACGGGAGCGACAGTGCATGCCCGTGCCTATCCTGTGAAACCATTCGACGATAAACGCGTGCTGCAAGCGCTGCGTTACGCCACCGACAATGACAAAGTGGCCGAGATCACCTTCGGAGAGATCGGCTCGAGGGCTGAACATCACCATGTGGCGCCGGTGCACCCCGAATACGCGCCGCTGCCCCCGTTCAAGCAAGACAAGGCCAAGGCAAAGCAGCTTCTTGCGGATGCCGGCTATCCGAATGGCCTGGAAGTACCGATGCCGCTGACCGTGTCCAACAATTGGACCAAGGATGTAGCCCTTGTCATGATCGGGCAGTGGGAAGAGGTCGGCGTGAAAGTCAAGCTCGAGGTTCTGCCGTCGCCGGAATGGAACAAGGTCTGGAACACCGCGCCGTTTGCTTGCGGCGACTGGTCTCACCGGCCGCTTGGCGTGATGTGCCTGGCACTCGCCTATCGCACCGGCGTTGCGTGGAACGAGTCAGGTTTTTCCAATGTAGAGTTCGACAAAGTGCTGGATCTGGCGGAATCGACCGCCGACGTGGAGAAGCGGCGCCAGCACGTCAAGCGCCTGGAAGAGATTCTGCAGACCGAAGGTCCAATCGTACAGCCCCTGTTCCGCAGGGTCTTTACCTTTTGCGACAAGAAGATGAAGGGTTTTCAGATGCATCCGACGCAGTATATCGAGTGCAACGAACTGTGGCTCGACGCCTAGGCGAGGAATAGGCGTCCCGGGCAATTCGACCATCACATCGCCAATGGCCACATCCCCGGCGGCTTGATACCCAGGCGTCGGGCAACTCCTTTGGCCGAGGCATGGGCCGCGGCGATGACGGCCTGTTCGTCCACCTGCGTGGGGCGTCCGCCGCGCATCACGATCCGACCGTTGACGAGCACCGTGTCGGCGGTCGCGCCGTGGCCGGCGGCGATCAACTGGTGCACCGGGTCGATATTCGGACCAAGCTCGGCCAGGCGTGACGAGCGGACGACGATATCCGCGCGCTTGCCCTTCTCGATACTGCCGATCGTCGCGTCCATGCCGGCGGCCCTGGCGCCGCCCAGGGTCAGCATCTCCATGACTTCCTCGGCCGCGAGCGTCTGCCCCACCTCGGCCGACATGACGAAGGCGAGAAAGCCGGCATCGCCGGCCGAGCTCTGGCGCGCCGAATCCGTGCCCAGCGCGACCGTTGCCCCCATTCGCTTCATCTCGGGCAGGCGCGTCGGCTGGCGCAGCACCGTGCTGCGCGAGGCATAGGCAAAGGGGCACCACACGCTGTTGACGCCGGTCGACAGGATCGGATCGATCTCGCTGTCGCGGATCAAGTTCATGTGCACGAAGGTCACGTTGCGCCCCAGCACGCCCAGTTCGGCCAAGTGCACGAAGCGCGGCTTGCCCCAGCGCTGTTCCATCGCCGCTGCCAGGTCGAGGTCGTAACCGATGTGGCTGTTCAGCACCACGCCGTCTCGGTCGGCCAGCGCCTTGCCCGCACGCAGCAACTCGTCCGAGGCCGTGCCCTCGCCATAGAGCGCAATGTGTCCGTGGGTGATGCCATCCTTGTCGCGATTGCGGTAGAGCTGGCCTCCCAGCAGCTTCAGGCAGCGGGCGCGGTCGGGCGGCACGCGCTTGGCCAAGCTCGGGCTCATGAGACCGGGGATCGTCCTCATCATCTCCGTGTCGTCCCAGAGATAGGGATCGGCCAGGGTGCAGCGCACGCCGACGGCCTGGGTCGCCGCCGCCACCGCGTCCGGCTCGAAAGCGCTGCCGGGCTCCACGAAGGTCGTGATGCCGTGGCGCAGCATCTCGACCGAGGCAAGCGCGGCCGCGGCCTGTTCGTCGTCGCCGCTCAGCATGGCCTTCCAGTCGGCATAGCTGGGCCCCGCGCCGCCGCCCTTGCTGGCGTCGCCGCGGAAATAGCCGCGGCAGGTCTGGGCGTTGACGTGAAGATGCGCGTCGACGAAGCCGGGATGCGCGACAGCGCCGTCGGCATCGACGGTGCGCGGGCTGGTCCATGCGGCGGCCACCGTCGCTTCCGGGCCGGCCGCGACGATCGCGTGGCCCTTGATCGCGATCGCGCCGGGGGCGTGGATCGACCGCTTGGCGTCCATTGTCAGCACGCAAGCGTTGCGGATAATCAGGTCGCATTGGTCGGGGGCAGACATCGTCGCTCTCCCTTCGGTCAAGCGGCAGCGTCGGCGGGCGGGCCCTTGCGCCAGCGGTCGAAGACCTGGGGGTCGATCTCGATGCCCAGGCCGGGCCCGGCCGGCGGATAGGCGAAACCGTTCTCGATCCGCAGCGGCACCTTCAGCAGGTCTTCCTCGTGATACAAGACGCCGCACGTGTCGCTGTCCGGGCCCAGATTGGTCATCGCGATCCCTAGATGGATCTGCGCCGCCGTGCCGATTCCGAACTCGGGCATGCTTCCGATCATGCAGGGCATGCCCGCCGCCTCGCACATCGCGAAGACGCGCATGGCGTTGAGCAGCCCGCCAGCCTCGGTGACGTAGACATTGGCGATATCGGCCGCACCGCGGCGGATGACGTCCATCGCGCTGCGCGGATTGCGGATGCTCTCGTCCGCCATCAGCGGCACGCCGATGTTGCGTCTGACTTCCGCCATACCATCGAGGTCATGGGCCGGCAGCGGCTGTTCCACCAGTTCGATGTCACACGGTTCCATTTGCCGGATCATCCGGATGGCGTGCTTGGCGGTCGGCCAACCCATGTTGCCGTCGACGCGCAGCTTGACGCCCGCGCCGATTGCCGCACGGATCGCCTTTACCGCGGCTACGTCGCGCGGCCCATCCTCGCTGCCGACCTTGACCTTGATGGTCCGGTGTCCGGCTTTCACCCGCTCGGCGGCGAAACCCGCCATCTGCTCGGGCGTGCCGAAGGGGATCGAATAGCTGAGCGGAATGCGTTCCCGCACCTTGCCACCCAGCAGGTTGTAGACCGGCGTGCCCAGCTTCTTGCCGACGATGTCCCAGAGCGCCATCTCGATGCCGGCCTTGGCTTCCTCCACGCCGTCCAGCGCCAGGTCCATCTTCTGGACCAGGAATGCGATGCGGGACGGATCCTCGCCGACCACCGCTGGCGCCAGGGCCAGGTCGACATCCGCGCGCAGCAGGGCACCGCGGCGCTTGAAGACGCTGCAGACCTCGCCCAGGCCGGTGATGCCCTCGTCGGTGTCGACGAATACGATGGTGTAGTCCGAGATCGCGGCGGCGCCCAGCGCCGTGCGCGTGACCATGCCGAAAGGCCGCCGACGCCGGCCCCATACCGGCACCGTGCGGACCGCAGTGATCTTCATGGCTCCTCCCCGACGCACGCGCCCTTGCTTGCGGCAAGAGCGGATTGACCAAGTGTTCCGAACTCTTTAAGACTTTAGCACCGATCGGACGGGAATCAATGACCGACGCGTGGCCAAGCCCCATCGTGCAGACCCTGCCCGACCAGGTTGCCCAGACGATCCTCCGCCGGATCGCCACGGGCGAGCTGGCGCCGGGCCACCGACTGCCGTCCCAGCGCAACCTGGCGCAATCGATGGGCGTCGGCCTGGCGGTGATCCGCGAGGCGGTGCAGCGCTTGGCGGCATTGAACGTGGTCGAGGCAACCCACGGCAGTGGCACGGTGATCCGGCCGTTCCGATGGATGCCCCTGATCTATGACCCGACCATGTTCCACCTGGCAATGCAGCGCATCGGCATCCGCGATCTGTGGGAAGCGCGTCGGCTGCTGGAAGGCCAGACCATCCGACTTGCCGTGGAGCGCGCGACCCGGGCCAACCTGGCGGTGCTGCGTGCCATCATCGCGCGCGCCGACCCGCTGCCCACGGACTATCGGGTGAGCCAGGCGCTCAACCGTGAATTCCATCTGGCGCTCGCGCGGGCCGGACAGAACGCGGTGCTGGAGGATTTGCTGGCGCCGCTGCTGGACCTCCGCAGCGAAGGCGCTTCCCACCATTTCAGCCGGGAAACCTGCCACCAGACCTGGGAGGCCCATCAAACGATCCTGGACGCGGTGGCGAGTCGCGACATGCAGGCCGCCGATCGCGCCATCCAGCGGCATTTCGAGATCGGCCCGATCGCGCTGCGCGAGATCGATGCCCGCGGCCGTGTTGCTTCGGCCCTTGCGGCCCGGCGCGCCAGGCGCCGGCGCCGCTAGGCGGTCGGGGGCGGCGCGCCATGCTGCGCTTCGACGCGGTCATCGGCGACTTCCCGGTCCTGCTGCTCGGCGTGCCGCTAACGATAGGGCTCACCTTGGTCGCGTTCGCCGCCGGTACAGTCGCGGCCCTGCCGATCGCCGTGGCACGAATCGCCCGGGTGCCGGCCGTCTCGCAGTTCGCGCTCGCGTGGATCGAGTTCTTCCGCACCACGCCGCCGCTGATGCATATCGTCTGGGCCTACTATGCGCTGCCCGTGCTGGCCGACATCAAGCTCGACGCGTTCACGGTGGTCGCAGGCGCGCTCGCCTGCTCGACCAGCGCCCAGATGGCCGAAATTTTCCGCGGCGGGATGCTGGCGGTACCGCGCGGCCAGTGGGACGCCGGCCAGGTGCTGGGCCTGGCCCGGTGGCAGCGCCTGTGGTGGGTCGTGTTGCCGCAGACTCTGCGCCTCATCCTGGCGCCGTCCTGCAACACGCTGGTCAGCCTCTTGAAGCAGTCCTCGCTGGCCGCCGTGATTGCCATGCCCGAGATCATGAACCGCGGCTGGATTCTTGCATCGGAAACCTTCCGGCCGATCGAGGTGCTAACCTTGGTAGCCTTCATCTACTTCGTGCTGACCTGGCCGCTGGTGCTGCTGGCCGCCGCGCTGGAGCGGCAGAGCAGCCTGGCGTTCCGCAGCGACTAGGCGGCGCCCCGCCAGGGGAAACGCGCCGCCGCGAACCGCGGGCCGGGGAGCCCGCACAACAGGGGAGAGCAGCGATGCATAGGTTTATGTTTCTAGGAGCGGCAGCCGCCGGATTCGTCCTGTGCTCGATGGCGACGCCATCGTCGGCACAAAGCGTGTTGGACGAGATCAAGCAGCGCGGCGAATTGCGCGTCGCCGGCGTGCTGTACCGGCCGCTGATCTCGCGTCGGCCGAACGGCGACTATGTCGGCATGGACGTCGAGGTGATGAAACGCATGGCGGCCGACCTGGGCGTCAAGCTCAATGTCGTGAATTCCGAATGGGCCACTGCCGTCGCCGGCGTCGAGACCAAGAAGTGGGACATCGTTCCGGCGCTCTGCATCACCGACAAGCGCAAGGAGGTCGTGGACTTCAGCGAGAGCTACATCACCATCGGCGCGACGTTGACGACGGCGGCCAACAACACCAAGGGCCTGACTACGCTGGAAGCGTTCAACCGGCCGGAAGTCGTGTTCGCCGTGCCCGGCGGCTCCTGGTCGGAATCGGTCGCCAAGGAAGTGGCCCCCAAGGCGACCCTCAAGGCATTCGGCCAGTCGACGTCGGCTGACCTGATCCAGGAGGTCGTGGCCGGGCGCGCCGACGCCGTGGTTCTCGACACGCCAATCCAGACGACCGTCGCCCTGGCCGCCTTCGGAGACAAGATCAAGGTCTTTCCCGGCCACAACCAGCCGCTCGACGTGCGCGCCTGCAAGGTCGGCTATGCCCATATGAAGGGCGACGCGAAGATGGCCGCCTATGTCAACGACTTCACGAAGAAACTGCGCGACTCCGGCCAGCTCGCCGCCCTGGTAAAGCAGTTCATGACAGCCGACCAGATCAAGGCAGCGGACTGATCCGGCAACCGTAGCGCGACGATCGGCCTGCCGTGGGCGATCTGCAGTTCGGCCAGATCATCGGGTATTGGCCCGATCTGGTCGACGGCATTCTGGTCACGATAAAGCTGAGTGCCGTCAGCGTGAGCCTGGGCCTCGTGCTCGGACTTGCGCTGGCGCTCGCGCGCTATTCCGGCATTCCATGGCTGAACTGGCCCGCCTATGCCTTCATTGAATTCTTCCGCACCACGCCGCCGCTCGTGCAGATCATCTGGCTCTACTACGGCCTTCCGGCGCTGGTCGGCGGCGACTTGAACGCATTCTGGTCGGCCGCTGTCGCGCTTGGACTCAACATTGCCGCCTTCTTCGCCGAGATTTTCCGCGCCGGCATCGCCGGTATCGACCGCACGCAGTGGCAGGCCGCGCGCGTGCTGGGGCTCAACCTGGGCGACACGCTGCGCTTCGTGATATTGCCGCAGGCCCTGCGCAACGTTCTGCCGCCCACCGGCACCACCGTGATCTACCTGGTCAAGGGCACGGCACTCGCCACCGCCATCGGTACGCCTGAGCTGCTGCGCGTCGGCCAGTTGATTTCCCTCGAGACATTCCGGCCGGTCGAGACGCTGACGATCGTCGCGATCGCGTATTTCGTTCTCACCTATCCGATCGCACTGGCGTTCCAGGCGCTTGAACGGCGCTTCGCCGTCAGTCGAACCTGATCGATGTCCGCGCCTCAAGCCCAACCGCTGGTCGTAATCGACAGCGTGGTCAAGCGCTACGGCGCGGAGACCGTGCTCGATCGGGTCAGCCTGAATGTAGGTGCCGGCCAGGTGATGGTCGTGATCGGCCCGTCAGGCTCCGGCAAGAGCACCTTGCTGCGCTGCCTGGCGGGTCTCGAGCCGATCCAGAAAGGCCGTATCCTGGTCGAGGACGTGGTGGTATCCAAGGGCACGGAAGAGGCTGGACCGCCGCCCGATGCCGCGGCCGCCGGCCGTCTGCGCCATGAAGTGGGCATGGTGTTCCAGAGCTTCAATCTGTTCCCGCACCTCACCGTGATGGACAACATCACGCTTGCACCGCGCCGCGTGCGAGGCATGGGCAAGGACGAGGCCGAGGCACTGGCAGTCGAACTACTGCGTCGCGTCGGGCTCGAGGACAAACGCGGCGTCCATCCCGCGCGCCTCTCCGGGGGCCAGCAGCAGCGTGCCGCGATCGCCCGCGCTCTCGCGATGCGTCCTCGCATCATGCTGTTCGACGAAGTCACATCGGCACTCGACCCCGAGCTGGTAGGGGAGGTGCTGAAGACCATGCGCGAATTGGCCGAGCAGGGCATGACCATGCTGGTGGTAACGCACGAAATGGGCTTCGCGCGCGACGTGGCGGACAATGTCGTGTTCATGGATCGCGGCGCCATCGTTGAACGCGCGCCACCCGACCGCATCTTCAGTGAGCCAGCGGAGGCGCGCACGCGAGCCTTCCTGGAGCGGCTGCTGGAGCGCGAGGGCGGCAACCGGAGGGTGCGATGACGGAAGTAGAGTGGGGGCGGTTGAAGGCTGCCGAGATCTCGGCGCTCGCCGCGCGCAATGCCGTGGTGATTGTACCGGTCGGCTTGATCGAACAGCACGGCCCCCACCTGCCCACCCAGGTCGACGCGCTGCTGGCCGGCGAAGTATCGCGGCGCGCCGCGCGCAAGATCGCAACGGAGGTGCCGGTGATCGTGGCGCCCACCGTCTGGAGCGGATTGGCCGAACATCACATGAGTTTGGGAGGCACGCTGTCGCTCGACTTCGAGACATTCTTTGGTCTGCTGCGTTGCCTCTGCCGGTCGCTTGTGCGCCACGGCTTCCGCCGGATCCTGCTGCTGAACGGCCATGGGGGGAACATCATGGCCCTCAACGTGGTGGTCAACGAGCTCGCGGTCGAACTGCAGGTTCCGCTCGCGACGGCATCCTATTGGATGTTGGCAAAGGAGAGCTTTGCCGCGGCACTCGATCGACAGACGACCGTGCGTCATGCCTGCGAGGCCGAAACGTCGATGCTCCTGGCATTGGCGCCGGACCTGGTCGACATGGCGCGCGCGGCTGACGTGGTCGGGCCCACCGAACCCGAGCTTACGCAGGTCGCCGGAACCGATGCCGTGCACCGCTGGCGCTCGTTCAGGGCGCGCACCAGCCATGGCGTGATCGGCGATCCCCGGACTGCAACGGCCGACAAGGGCGAGCGACTCCTTGAGGCAGCAGCCGTGGCAGTCGCCGGCGTGTGCAGGAATGAGGAGTTTTGGACAATCCCGGCCTGAAACGTCTTCTTAAGTCAGCTCGACGGGTAGAGCCCGGCGGTCATTCGGGCTCGCTCCACGCACTTCGCCAAGCGCGCCAATTCTACCCAAGTCGGCAATTGCTCCGGCAAGACGGTGTCCGCCGCGCTTGCTCTGATCACCCAAGATATCCGTTCGGCGCAACGCGCTTAGGCAGACGGCACCTCGATCATCGTCAGCGGCACATGTTGCTGGCAGCCGTAGACGTCCGACTCGCCCAGGTCGCCTGAGCTGACGGGCCGGCGGATCGTGATCTTGAAGGCGAGAGCCGGATCGTAGGGGCGGCAGACCACCACCTGGTTGTGCGAGATCTTGTAGAGCCGGGCCACGAGCGCGGCATTGATGGCGCCGCTCTTCTTGACCCGCTCGTAGGCTGCCGGATCCTCGAACATGATATCGAAGGTCAGCTCGAAGGGGCCCGCGTTCTTGCTGCGTATGACCTGGGCGAGGTCGAGGATTCGCGTCGACATCAGTTCCGTACCTCGACCATTTCCATGGGGAATATCTCGCAGGGGTCTTCCAGCGGCAGCAGGTGATAAACCGAGAAGCGATAGGCCGGCCCGACGGGCACGTTGAACGGCGAGAAGGGATAGGCGAGGTTGCCGGCGGTCGTGATGATGCCGGGATAGCTGGCGTGCTGCATCGTACCGCGCACGAACATCGCGATCGCGTTGGCAAGTTCCTGCCGTCCGGCGACCGCCTCGATCAGCAGGCCCACTTCCTGGGGCACGAAGCCCGGATTCGGCTCCAGCCCGCGCATCACCGCATCGCGGCCATAGACGTGATAGTCGAGATGGCAGGCTTCCTCCTGCCACATCGGAAATCGCCGCAAGGCCCGCTGACGCGCCTCTGCCAGGACCGAGTCCAGCTGGCGGATCATCACAGCGTCGCGGATTCCCACCATCACGATGCTGCGGTAGCCGACGAATTCCGCGCCCTCCAGCTTCACCTTGTACACCTCGTCGGGGATGAACCTGCTGCCGACCACGCGCACGGTGCGCGCATCTTCCTGCTCGAAGCGGGAGTCGGTCAGGTCGTTGATGCCGCCTGGACCGGGCTGGATGCAGGGATCGCCGCGCTCGTACAGCGAATGGGCGGCGACCGAGATGGGGGTGCAGCGGTGCTCGGGATTGCCCGGCCGCACGATGAAATGATCCCGCCTAACGCGGCCCACCATCGGCTCGGCCAGGTCACAGGGAACGGCGGAGATGCCGGCGCATTCCAGGATCTTGCCCATATGCAGCGCCAGCCCGCGATCGAAGCCGCGCATGATCGGCAGCGCGGCGAACAGCACGTCGTCGCAGGCCCGGCCGGCGATCACCACCTCGGCACCCTGGTCCAGCGCCTTGATGATCGGTTCGACCCCCATCTGCGCGCAGATCGGCCCGGCTCGGTCGATCGCCGCGTCAGTCAGTGCCTGCTCCGGCCCAAGGCTTTCCAGGCCGCGATGGGCGCTCGCGCGGCGCTTGAGGTCGGCCTTGTCCAGCTCCGCGTCGATCACCGCCATGCGGAAGGAAAGCCCGGCCTCGGCCGCGATCTCCTTGATCACCGCCACGCCCTCGTCGAGCTGCTTGCGCGCGCCGCTGGTGAAGACCGAACCGACGATCAGCGGGATCTTCCGTTCGCGCGCTGCCCGCAACATGATCGACAGGTCGTGCTTGTAGGTGGCGCGGGGAAGAAAGAGCGACGCGGTGCCGTTGTAGTATGGGCCCATGTCGGTCGAGCCGGCGTCCTGGCCGATGAAATCCGGGTTCTCCTCCAGCCCGCGGCGGAACGCCTCGAGGTTGTAGCCGCTGCCGAGCGATCCCGAGGGGGCAAGACCGACGACCTCATCCATGTCGCATCTCCTGTTCAGCGTTCAGGCCACGCGCCCGCGGTCGAGCACATGGCCGGATTTCTCCAGGTCCCAGCAATCCACCGTCCGCGACAGCTCGCCCTTGCGGATGCGCTGCGTCGGCGTCTTGGGAAATTCGTCGACGAAGGCGATGTAGCGCGGCACCTGGAAATAGGGCAGGCGCGGCTCGCACCACTTGACCAGGGCCAGCGGATCGAGCGTCCGGCCCGTTGCGATACGGACGAAGAGTTTCAGGTCCTCCTCGCCCAGTTCGCTCGGCACGCCAACCAGCGCGCATTCCTGCACATCCTCGTGGGTCGCGATGACGCGTTCGACCTCCCAGGCGGCGATGTTCACGCCGCGCCGGCGGATCACGTCCTTCTTGCGCCCGGCGAAATAGAGACGGCCCGCTTCGTCCGCGCGCGCCAGGTCGCCGGTGCAGCACCATTGCCCGCGCATCGTCGCGCGCGATGCCTGGGGGTTTTCGTAGTAGCCCAGGAACTCCAGTCCCCGGGTCCGGGCGCGCACCATGATCTCGCCGGTCTGTCCGACCGCAACGGGCTCGCCCGTGTCGTCGCCCAGCCGGACGTCGAAGAAGGCCAGCGCACGACCGATCGACCCTTCGTGGCCTTCCGTGTTGACGGTCACGAAGGTGATCATCTCGGACAGGCCGTAGCCCTCGCGCATCGCAACGCCGAAGCGCCGGGCGAATTCCTGCCAGACATCCGGCGGACAGCCGCCGCCCCAGGCCACGCGGACTTTGTGGTTGCGGTCTTCGGGTCCGGGCGGCTGCTTCAGCAGCAGGGGCAAGACCCCGCCCAGGTAGTGGATATGCGTCACGCTGTAGCGCCGCACGTCGTCCCAGAACCGCGAGGCGCTGAACCGCTCGACCATCGCCAGCGTGATCGGCCAGAGCAGGGCGGCGATCGCGACGGCGACGCCCGCGCCGTGGTGCAGCGGCTCCCACAGCAGGAAGACATCGCCCGGCTTCAGCCCGGTCAGCACCCGGATTCCTACCGGTCCGGCCCGCAGCGTGCGGTCGGATTTCAGCACGCCCTTGGAGGCGCCGGTCGTGCCCGAACTGGGCGTGAAGGCCAGGATGTCGTCCGGGACCGTCCGGACCGGCGGTGGACGGTCGTCGCCGCCGTCCCGCATGCGGTCGAATTCACCCGTCCCGCCGCGCCAGAAGACCATGCGCGGCGCGTGCGGTCCCTGCAGGACCGGTTCCAACGGCGCGGCAAATGCCGCATCGGCGATCAGGGCGTGGGGCGTGAACTGGTCGAAGACCTGCAGCAGGGCCGCGCCCTTGTAGTGGGCGTTCACCGGCACGCGGATCAGGCCGGCCTTCATCAGCGCGGCAAGCGCGATGACATGGTCGGGATGGCTCGGCAGCATCAGCGCCACGCGATCGCCGGGCTTCAGGCCGCTGCCCAGCAGCGCGTTGGCCAGGCAGTTCGCCGCGCCGTTGACCGCGCCATAGGAATAGGCTTCCCCGTCGAACCAGCAATAGACATGCGCCGGATCCGTAGCGGCCCTGCGCTCCATGGTCGCGGCGATGGTGTCGGCGCCCAGCAGGTCGAGCAGCGTCTCCAGGATGGGCAATTCCGCGCTCATGATGCCTGTCCGCTACCGCGCCGTCCGGCGGCTGAGGTGCTCCGCCAGCAGGATCGCGCCCGTCACGACCAGCAGCATGATGGTCGACACGGCGGTCAGCGTGGGGTTGACCTTCAGCGCGGCGTCGGCCCACATCTGCTTCGGCAGCGTCGTCGCCAGCCCGCCGGTCACGAACAGGGCGACCGTCAACTCGTCGAACGATTTCACGAAGGCAAAGAGGAAGCTGGCGATCATCCCGGCCTTGATCAGCGGAAACGTTACCAGCCGTAGGGTCGCGATCCGGTTCGCGCCCAGGCTCGATGCCGCCTGGTCCAGCCGCTCGTCGTAGGTTCTCAAGACCGCCATGACGGTCACGACCACGAACGGCACCGCCAGGACGGTGTGGCCGATGACCAGGCCGAGCGACGTGCCGACCAATCCCAGCCGGGCGTAGAGATAGAACAGCGCGACGGCAATGATGATATTCGGCACGATCAGCGGCGACAGGATCAGCGCCATGATCGCGGTCCTGGCCGGCAGACGCCGGCGTACCAGCACGAATGCGGCGGGCACGCCGATCAGCATGGACAGGACGGCCGTCAACAACCCCACCGTCACCGACCGGAACATGGCGGCCTGCCAGATCGGCGATTGCATCACCTGCTCATACCATCGCCAGGTGAAGCCGCGGGGCGGCCACTCGATGAATTCGCCCTCGGTGAACGACACCGGGATCACGAAGAAAGACGGCACCGCCAGGAATGCGATCAGCAATCCGGCAACGATGCGCACCACGATACGCGAATCGGCCCGGGGCGGTCGGTGGTCGGACCGTGGCACCACGCGGTCGATGGCAGCACCCATCGCGCTCGATGCCCAGGCGAGGGCTGCGATCACTTGACCCCCAACCCATGTCGAAAACCGAACCAGCGGCGAGCGGGCGCCGTTGCCGCCGCGATCTGCCGCCGGGGTCGATCCCGCCAGGGTCGACATGCCCAGCATTCGATCGTAGAGGTAGAAGACGATAATGGCCGTCGCGAGCAGAAGCACGCCCAGCGCGCCGCCGAAGCCCCAGTTCAGCAGTTCCTCGACCTGAAAGATGATGAGCTGGGCAATCATCATGTCGCGCGGTCCGCCGAGCAGAGCGGGGATGATGAAGAATCCCAGGGCCGTGATGAACACCAGCAGCCCGGCGGCGGCCACCCCCGGCATCGACAAGGGGAAATAGACCCGCCAGAAGGCCTGGCCCCCGCGCGCGCCGAGGGTGGATGCCGCCTTCAGCAGGTTGGTGTCGATGTTCTGCATGACCGACAGCATGGCCAGGACGGCCATCGGCATCAGCGTGTGGCACATGCCGATCATCACGCCGATGAAGTTGTAGATGATCTCGGCCGGCGCGTCGCTGAGGCCCGCGGCCTGGATCACCTCGTTGATGACGCCCTTGCGTCCCAGCAGCACGATCCAGGCAAAGGTGCGGACCAGGAAGCTGGTCCAGAACGGCATCAGAATCCACAGCAGCAGATGCGCGCGGTAGCGGTCCGTCGTGGTCGCCAGCAGGTAGGCAATCGGGTAGCTGGCGGCCAGCGAGATCAGCGTCGTCCACAGCGCGACCTTGAAGGTGATGGACAGCACGCGCACGTAGAGCGGCGTCGAGAACAATTTGGCGTAGTGCTGCAGCGACGGGGCGCCGTCGGCATCGAGGAAGCTCAGACGCAGCAACTGCAGCACCGGAATCAGGAAAACGATGGCCAGGAACAGGATGACCGGCAGGATCGGCAGCGCCTGCGTCCATTCCGGGCGCCGGCGATAGACGCGCTGTTGCTCGGACGGCTTGGGAATTGCGATCACCGGCGGCGACGGTGTCTATCCCTTCAACAGCCACTCGTTCATCATTTCCGTGCTCTTGGCCTTCCACTTTGCCCAGAACGGCGTATCGACCTGGAACAAGTGCTTGAAGTTCTCGGGATAGGTCGGCAGCACCTTGGCAAGCGCGGGATCGATGTGTTTGTAGGCGCCGGGATTGGATGGGCCGGCCTTAAGGATCTTGGTCAACGCCGCCTGGCGCTCGGCATTCGCCGTGAAGGCGACGTATTTGCGCGCCAAGTCGGCCTTGGGATTGCCCTTCACGATGGCGACGCCGCCATGGTCGTAGAATCCCTGGTCCCAGGCCATCTCGAACGGCGCGCCGTCATCGATCGCCGCCATGGTGCGGACCGCGTAGGACGCGATCATGTCGACCTCGCCCGACTTGATAAGCTGCGAGGCCTGCGAGCCCTGGTCCCACCACACGTTGACATGCTTGCGCAGCCGGTCCAGCGACTTGAAGACGCGGTCCCAGCCGGCCTGGGAATCCATTACCTTGTAGACGTCCTTGGGTGGCACGCCGTCTGCCATCAGGGCGACTTCCGGCGTGTCGTAGCCCCGCTTGCGCAGCGATCGGCGGCCGGGGAACTTCTCCACGTTCCAGAAATCGGCCCAGGTCCGCGGCGGGTTGCCTTTGTACTTGTCGCGGTTGTACGCGAGGTTCGTCGCGAACACGTCGGTGGCGCTGTAGTACTTGGTCTTCAGGCTGTCCGGAATCTCGGAATAGTCGGCGCCGCCGGTGTCGATCGTATCGAGCAGGCCAAGCGAGCCCAGCAGGTCGCCTTCGGCGAAGGCAAGATAGACAACATCCCACTGATAGGTCTTGGTCTCGGTCATCGCCTTGACCTGCGCTGTGGGCGCGGCCGATCGGGCGACGCTGACCACCTCCACGCCAGTCAATTGCGCGAAGGGCTTGTGGAACGCTTCCAGGAACCCCGTGCTGTAGGGACCGCCCGGGTCGGCCACCACAAGACGTTCGGCGCCCAGGGCGCCGCGCCAGATCGCCGGCGTCGCAAAGGCAGCCGCGCCGATGCCCGCGCCCGCAGCGGTGCGGATGGCGGTCCGCCTGTTGATCGAATTGCGTCGTCCGAATGTGATCATCACACCCCTCCACGGCGCGCGACACGGCCCTGTCGCCGGCGGCGCATGAATTCCTGAGCCCAACCAAGAGCTTGGGCTTTGGCTGCGCGGGCCGTCAAGGCGGAAACCCGTTTGCCGGCGGGGGTGGGCAACATCGCGCATCGCCGGGCGATACCTGAATGCCGCTGCGCAGCTTTTCCCAGGCGGTCATTCACCGGTGAAACGCGGTTTGCGCTTCTCGGCGAAGGCACGCGCGCCCTCCGCCGCATCCTGGCTGGCTTCCGCCCGGCGGAACGCTTCCGCGACCGCTGCCCGGCGTGCCTCGGTCGGGCCGAGGGCGATGGCGGCGAGGCTCGCCTTCGACGCGGCGATCGACAGTGGTGCATTGGTCGACAGGGACGCCCCGAGCGCCCTTGCCGCCGGCAAGCTATCGCCCTCGACCAGCTGATCGAACAGGCCCATCGCATGGGCCTGCTCGGCGCCGACGATCTCGCCGGTAAAGAGGATGCGCCGCGCGTTGGCGAGCCCTACCAGCGCCACCAGTCGCTGGCAGTGCTCCAGCGAATAGGCCAGCCCGAGCCGGGCGGCCGGAATGCCGGCGCGGGCCGTGCCGCCGGCGACGCGGAAGTCGCAGCACAGCGCGATCGAGCAGCCGCCGCCGACGCAGACGCCGTCGATCGCGGCAATCACGGGAAAGGGCGCATTCTCGATCGCCTGGTGGGCGTCGCCGATCGCCTGCCGGTAGACGGCCGATGCCGCCGCATCGGTCCGCACGGCGGCATACGCGTTGATATCGTCGCCCGCACAGAAATTGCCCCCCGCGCCGGTCAGCACCGCCAGGCGAACCTCGCGATCGCCAGCCAGGGAGCGGAATGTCGCTGCAAGCCCTTCCCACGCCTCGCGGTCGCACGCATTCAGCTTGGCGGGGCGATTGATCGTGACCACGCAGACGTCAGGCTGGGGACGGTCGATCAGAATGCCGGTAGGCACTTATCCTGCCTTCCTGCGATCGAGCGCGTAGCCGGACTTCTCCAGATCGAAGCAGTCATCGAGCGCGCGCGACAGCTCGCCCTTGCGGATGCGTTCGGACGGGGTCTTGGGGAACTCGTCCAGGAACGCGATATAGCGCGGTATGTGGAAATACGGCATGCGCGGCTCGCACCATTTGACCAGCGCCAGCGCCTCCAGCGCCATGCCCGGCCGAAGCCGCACGAACAGCTTCAGGTCGTCGTCGCCCAAGCCGCTGGGCACCCCGATCAGCGCGCATTCCAGGACCGCCTCGTGCTCGCCGATCACCCGCTCGACCTCCCAGGCCGAGATGTTGACGCCGCGGCGGCGCATGGAATCCTTCTTGCGGCCGATGAAGTAGAGATAGCCCTCCGCATCGAACCTTCCAAGGTCACCGGTTTTGAACCAGTCGTCCTGCATCGCATCAGCCGACGCCGTGGGATCGCGGAAATAGCCCTTGAATGCCAGCCCGGGCTCGCGGCCGCGGATCAGGATTTCGCCTGTTTCGCCGGCTGGAACCTCCATGCCCGCATCGTCGCACAGCTTCACGTCGTAATAGGGTACGGGCCGACCGACCGCGCCCAGCTTGCCATCGATGTTGATGGTGACGAAGTTGGCGATCTCGGAGATTCCGTATCCTTCGTGGATGCGCACTCCGTATCGCTGCTCGAACGGCCGCCAGACGTCGACCGGGCAGCCGCCGCCCCAGGCGACGCGGACCCTGTGCGTTCGATCTGCCGCTCCCGGCGGTTGCTTCAACAGGATCGGCAGGATGCCGCCGATGAAATGGATCTGCGTCGCCCCGGCCGCGCGGATCTGGTCCCAGTACTGCGAAGCGCTGAAGCGATCGAGCATCTCAAGCGTGACCGGAACCATCAGCGCCGCCACCAGGATGGCGAACCCGCCGGCGTGGTAGATCGGCTCCCAGTTCAGGAACACGTCGCCCGGACGCATGTCGGCCAGCGGACGGTAGGCAACGGGCCCGGCACGCAGCTGCTTGTCCGTCCTGAGCGCGCCCTTCGGTGCCCCCGTGGTGCCCGAGGTGTAGTTGATCGCCAGGATATCGTTCCAACCCGGCTGGTGCGTCGGGGGTGCGGCGTCCGGATGCGCGAGCAGGTTCTCGAAGCGGAGACCGGGCGAGGGAGGCCCTGGCTGGCCGCGCCAAATGACGCACGTGATCGGCGTCTTCGCCAGTTCCGGCCGAAGTTGTGCCTGGTGGCTGTAGTCGGCGATGATCGCCTGCGGCGCGGCATGGCCCAGCATGTGCTCGAGCGCAGGGCCTTTGAAATGCGCATTGATCGACACGCGCACCAAGCCGGCCTTCGCCAGGGCGAACACCGCGACGACGTGATCGGGGTGGTGATCGAGCATCAATCCGACGCGATCGCCCGGCCGCAGGCCCTGCGCGGTCAGTCCATTGGCGATCCGGTTCGCCCGCGCGTCGATATCCCCGGCCGTGAGGCACAGCCCGCGATGGCGGCAAAAGACATGCGCCGGATGGTCCCGCGCCAGTTGTTCCAACAGACCCCGGATCGTGGGCCCATCGCCTACCGACGTCGGGAGTTTGGCATTTTGGTCGGCACCCATTCCGACCTCAACATAGCTCTTTGGCGAGTGCATATTCACGGAAGGTTTGGCGGAATTCACATCCTATTGGATCGATCGCGCGGCCATGTGAATGCGCCGCGCGATCGGCCGCCGTCCGCTCGTCCAGTCTAGGCCTGCCCACGCAAGAACTTCGCGCCTTGGGCATGGAAGTCCTTGACGGTGATCTTCTCGCGCAGAACCTCCTGCCAGAAAGGCGGGATCTTGTCCTGGAAGTTCGCCCAGTTGTTGAACTCATAGGGTGGCATCCACCAGGTGGACACGTTGTCCAGCCCCATCTTGATGAAGCGGTTGTTCTGGAAGAAGGGATTCAACGAGGCCGACTTGCGGACCGGCGGAACGGCGCGGCCGGCGGTGTAGAGCAACAGCGCCTCGCCCGAGGTGATGAACTTGATGAACTCCCAGGCGGCCTCCTTCTCCTTGGTGCCGGTCGTCATCATCGGGCCCTCCGGGTTGGCCAGCATGTAGCGGTTGGGCCCGACGCGCGGATTGGGCGCGCCCTGGATCGCGTCGCCCAGCGCCGTTATCAGGGCGGGGCTCGCATGCGGGCCGTAGAACCAAAGGCCGCACTTGCTCTTTTCCATCAGAGCATATTGCTCGCGATAGCCGTCATTGACCGCACTGGGCTGGGCCGACTTGTCCTTGGTGAACATGCCGACCCACTTCTCGGTCACGTCGATCGCCGCCGGCGAATCGAAGTCGACGGTTCCCTTCTCGTCCGCGAACTTCACCCCGGCGCTGGCCCAGATCGGCAGGATCACCTGGATCGCCGAATAGGTCTGGCCGCGCATGGCGATGCCATACCGGTCCGGCGCCTTGGTGATCGCCTTCGCCACCTTGACGAAATCGTCGAACGTATCCGGCACCTGCACGCCGGCTTCCTTCAGCCAGTCGGCGCGGTAGAACAAAAAATAGGGGATGCTGGTCTGCGGCACGAACATGATCGGCTGGTCCTTCTTCGAGCGGGTCTGTTCGATCACGTTGGGAAAGAAATCCGGCGCGGCGTCCCATTTCTTGAAGTAGTCCTCGATGGGATGCAGGATGCCGTTGTCAAAGTAGTCCTGCACCCAGTATTGCACCGTCATGATGACGTCGGGCGCGGCGCCGGCCGCGTGCGCGACGACCAGTTTCTTGCGCGATTCCATCACCGCCATGGTCGCGTCGACCTCGACCTCGATCAGGTTCTGCGACTTGTTGAACATGTCGACCGAGTCGAGCGAGATCTTCTGGTGCACCGGGTTGTCGGCCCAGTTCCAGTAGGTCAGCTTGACCTTCTTGCGCACCGCCGGCGCGGCGACGGTCTGCGCGAGCGCCGGCGCGCCGGCCAGCAGCGTTCCGCCGGTCGCGCCCAGCGCCTGCAGCGTCCTGCGTCGCGACCAGTCCTTTTGCCTGTCGAGTGTCTTGCCCATGGAAGATTCCTCCGGTTGGTTGCTTTTCTCGCTCAGCCAGAATTGCCCTCAGCCCTTCACTGCCCCGGCGGCAAGGCCGCTCATCAGCATGCGCTGGAACAGCAGGAAGATCAGCGCGACCGGCAGGGTGGTGAGTACGGCGCCGGCGGCGCTGACGTTCCACACTGCGGGCTCTCCCATCGCGAACAGCCGCATCATCACCGGCAGAGTCTTGACGGCGTTGGTAGTCGTGAACAGGAACGCGAACAGGAAATTGTTCCAGGTCATGATGAAGGCAAGCAGGCCGCCCGCCACCAGCCCCGGCACCGACAGCGGCAGGATGATCCGCCACAGCGTGCCGAGCCGGCTGCAGCCGTCGACCTGCGCGGCTTCGTCGAGCTCACGCGGCAGGGTCGAGAAATAGTTGATCATCAGCAGCAGCACGAAGGGCGCGCTGTGCGTGGCCTCGGCCAGGATCATGCCCAGATGGGTGTTGATGAGGCCGTAGCTGCGGAAGATCACGAGCAGCGGCACCAGCAGCACGACGCTGGGAATCGTGTACGCCACAAGCATGCCCACCAGCAGCGAGCTGCGTCCGAAGAAGCGGAAGCGCACGAAGGCATAGGCGCCGAGGCTCGCCACCGCCAGGGTCAGCACCATGTTGCCGCCGGCGATGATCAGGCTGTTGCGGAAATAGAGCGCGAAGGGACTGTTGTTCAGCAGGTCGGCATAGTTCTGCAGCGTGGGTTCTGTGGGAAAATAGCTGGCCCGACGTCCGCTGAGCAGTCCCCAGTTCGCCTTGATCTCGGGCGTGATCGACGCGATGAATATCCACAGGAACGGCCCCAGCGAATAGAGCAGTACCAGGGCCGCGCCGGCGTAGATCAGGACGCGCTGGACCTGCCTGGTCTGCTGCGCGGTCACGAGGACAGGACCGATCGCGCGAGGTGCCGCACATACAGCGCCGACGCGGTCACCAGGAAGAGGGCCAGCGCCACCGCGACGGCCGATGCGTAGCCGATCTCGAATTGGGTGGTCAGCTTGAAGCTGTAGACGGCCTCAGTGTAGTTGCTGAAGCCGGGCCCGCCCTGGGTCATGATGAAGATCATGTCGATGTGGTTCGACATCCAGATCATGCGCAGCAGCAGCAGGAACCAGATCGTCGGCATCAGGTGCGGCAGGGTGATGTGCCAGAACATGCGCCACGGGCTGGCGCCGTCCACGCGGGCGGCCTCGTAGAGCTCCGCCGGGATCGTCTGGCGGACTGCCAGCAGGATCAGCGCCATCAGGGGCTGGCCGTACCAGACCATCGCCGAGACGATCACCCAGAAGCTGCCGGCGGGATCGCTGAGCCAGGAGAAATATTCCTTGAAGATGCCGGCCCGCACCAGCAGGTCGTTCAGCACGCCGAAATTGCCGTCGACGATGTAGCAGAACAGCAGCGCAACCACGGCTGGCGGCGTGATGTAGGGTACCATCATGGCCGCCCGCACGATGCCGCGGCCGCGGAACGCGACGTTGAGCAGCAGCGCGATCGGCAAAGCGATCGCCAGTTCGCTGCCGACGACGGCAAGGTCCCAGCGCAGCGTCCGCCACAGCCCCTCGAGGAAGACGGGGTCGTCGATCATCCGCACAAGGTTGCCGGCGCCGATGAACTGGGCGCGCGCGAGGCGCAGCAGCGACGCATTGGTCATCGCCAGCCAGAAGGCATAGAGGGCCGGATAGACGCTGATGGCCAGAAGCAGCGCGGCGATGGGCGCGATCATCGCATAGGGCAGCAGATCGATGCGGCGCTTGCGGGCGAAAGCCATGGTTGCCGAACAATCCCTCTGCCGGCGGAACTGGATGCCGCGACTTTATGTCCAAGATCGCCTTGCCGTTAAGCGGGAATTGCGCCACGGCGGCGTTTTCCAAAGCGGCCGAATGGGCGTGAGGTTTCTGTGTGAGAAAAAATGCTGTGTGCGGTGCGGCAAAGCGCGCTGCGCGTGGTGTGATTTCCGGCGGTACCCGGTAACATCGCTGCCGTCGATCGCTGCCCGCGACCGTGCGACGCTGCCAGGGGCCAGGGCGTTCAATGGACCAACGATCAATCGAACAGGCCGCAAGCCTGCTTGCACAGGCTCGGCGGACGGGAAGTCGGCTTGGTGGGCTGCCGCCGACGTGTCGGCCGGTGACGATCGTCGACGCACTGGCGATCCAGGCGGCGACGGTGAGCCTGCTGGGCGAGGCGGTGGGGGCATGGAAGGTGGGGGCGCCGGTCGACGGCCGCCTGGTTCATGGTGCCATTCCGCGCTCGCGTGTCTTTGCCAGCCCGGCAAGGGTGCGCGCCGCGGATATGCCAATGCTGGGCATCGAGGCCGAGATCGCGTTTCGCTTCGACCAGGGTCTGCCGGCAGGGACGCGTGAATATACCTATGAGGATGTTGCCGAGGCCGTCACCGCGCTGGTGGCGATCGAGATCGTCGATTCGCGCTACACGAACTATGCCGGCGCGCCGGTGCTCGACAAGATCGCGGACTGCGTGTCCAACGGCGGCTTCGTACGCGGAACCGTTCGCGCCGATTGGAGGCGCTTCGATCTGACATCCCTCACGGCTTCGCTCGCGATCGACAGCAAGACGGTGGTGCGTCAGGTCGGCGGACATGCGGCCCGCGATCCGCTTCTGCCGGCCGTCGCCTTCGCGAATGATCGCCGCACCGAGGGTGGATTGCCGCCCGGCGCAATCGTCACCACCGGCACATTCACCGGGCTCCGCTTCGCCAAACCGGGCCAGGCCGTGGTCGCCGCGTTCGAAGGCTTCGGATCGGCCGAGGTGACATTCGATGCATGAGCACGTGCGTGTCGCCTGTGTCGGAAAGCGCGCGGATCGCTGCGCCAGGGGTGGTTGATGCAGCTCGACTCCGCCACGGACGCGCTCGACCTCCCGACGGCCGGGGGAAGCGTCGACTCCTATCGTCCGCCGCCCTGGCTGCACGTGATCGACCGTATCGTCATCGCGCTGCTCAATGCCGCACTGGTGGCCGAGGTGGCGATCGTCTTCGCCAACACGCTGCTGCGTTCGCTGTTCAGCAGTTCGCTGCTGATGGGCTTCGACGAGACCTCCTCCGTCTTCCTGATCATGGTGGCCTTCCTGGGCGGGGCGGTCTCCTATGGCCGCGGCCAGTTCATCGCCATCACGCTGCTGGTCGACAAGGCGCCGGCTGCCGCGCGCTCGTTCTTCGCGGCGGCGGTCGAATGGATCGTGGTGCTGACGTCGCTCTTGATCGGCGGCTATTCGATTCCGCTGCTGATGATCAATGCGGAAGAAACGACCGTCCTGCTGGGCATCGGATATGCGTGGATGACCGTCCCCATCACGCTGGGCTGCGCGCTGTTCGTGCTGCACGCCGGCCTGTCGTTGTCGCGGCGCCCGATCGCGCTGATTGCCGGCGCCGGCGCGCTGGTCGGGGCGGTCGTGCTGGTCTTCGTATCGCTGCGCGGAGGCCCCTGGGCCCATGGGGCGCCCTTGTTCGCGTTGCTGGCGGCGCTGTTCCTGGTCCAGATCGCGATCGCCGTGCCGATCGGGTTCGTGCTGGGCGTCGTGGGCATCGCCTGCGTCTACACGGTCGGCTCGGCCGACATGATGGCGGTGGTGATGAACGCCCAGCGCGGCTCGGGCGGGTTCATCTTTCTGGCGCTGCCTTTCTTCATCCTGGCCGGCTTCATCACCGATCGCGGCGACATCGGGGCGCGGATCGTCGATTTCGTCGCTTCGATGATCGGGCACGTACGGGGCGGGCTGCTGCAGGTGATGATCGTCGGTGTCTACATCTCCTCGGGCATCTCCGGGTCGAAGGCCGCCGACATGGCCACGATCGGCATCCCGATGAACAAGCGGCTGGGCGAGCATGGCTACCCGCCGCACGAACGCGCGGCGTTGCTGGCGGCCTCGGCGGCGATGGGCGAGTCGGTGCCGCCGAGCATCGCGATCATCCTGCTGGGCTCCGTCACCTCGGTGTCGACGGGCGCCCTTTTCATCGGCGGATTCCTGCCGGCCGCCACGGTGGCGGCGTTCCTCGCGCTGCTGGTCTATGTCCGCGCCCGGTTCATGGGCTGGCATCCGCGCCCGCGCGCGCCGCTGGCCGAGGTCGCGCGCACGGGGCGTCGCGCGATCCTTCCGCTGCTGATGCCGGTGGTGCTGATCGGCGGCATCGTCGCCGGCATCGGCACGCCGACCGAGGTGTCGACCTTCGCCGTGGTCTATGGGCTCGGCCTCGGCCTTGTCTATCGCCTGCTCGGCTTGCGCAGCCTCGGCCAGATCCTGACCGAGGCGACGCTGCTGAACGGCATGATCTTCTTCACCGTCAGCGCCGCGACGATTTTCTCGTGGGCCTTGACGCTCGAGGGCATGACCGGCGCCATCGCGGCCGGTATCGGCGCCCTGGGCAAGGCGGCCTTCCTGCCGGCGGTGATCGTCGTGACCGTGCTGCTGGGCGCGCTGCTGGAGAGCTTCGTCACCATCATCATCCTGGGACCGTTGCTGCTGCCGGTCGCCATGCAGCTCGGCGTCAATCCCCTGCAATACGGGATCGTCATGGTGGAGGCGTTCGGCATCGGCTCGATCCTGCCGCCGATCGGCATCGCGCTCTACGTCGCCTGCACGATCTGCGGCGCCAAGGTCGAGCGGACCAGCGTACCGCTGCTGTGGTACTTGGCGGTGATGTTCGTCAGCCTGCTGCTGGTGGCGGCCTTCCCGTCGATCACGACGGCGCTGCCGACCTTCTTCAACTTCAAGTCATAACGAACAGGAGGAAGCAAATGACCATATCGGATCGTCGCAATCCCGCCGGCACGCGCCGCGGATTCCTGCGGCTGGGTGCCGGCGTCGCCGCGCTCGCGGCACCGCTGGCCAGCCCCGCCGTCGCGCGCGGCCTGCAGATCGCCCAGGGCGCCCCGAAGAAGCTACGCCTCGCCCACCCGGCGCCCACGGCGCATGGCTGGCATATCTGGGCCGAGCAGTTCAAGAAATCGATCGAGGACAAGACCGGCGGCAAGATCGAGGTGCAGCTCTTCCCCAACGCGCAGATGGGCAACGAGCGCGACACGGCCCAGGCGGTGCGTATCGGGTCGATCGAGATGGGCGCGATCGGCGTTGGGCTGATGAACTGGGTGCCCGAGATGTCGATCACCGACGCGCCCTTCCTGTGGCAAAGCCGGGCACAGGCGCATCGGGCGATCGAGGGCGCGTTCGGCGACGAGCTGCGCAAGCGCTCGCTGGAGAAGGGATTCAAGCTGATCGGCTGGACCGATCTCGGCTTCCGCTGCATGACCAACAACAAGAAGCCGATCAATTCCGCCAAGGACATGGTGGGCCTGAAGATGCGCGTGCCCAACGCCAAGGCGTATATCGCGCTGATGCAGACCCTGGGCGCCTCGACCGTGGCGATCGACCTCAGCGAGCTTTACCTCGCCCTGAGCCAGGGCGTGGCAGACGGCCAGGACACGCCGGCCGCGGTCGCGAAGTCGAACAAGTACTACGAGGTGCAGAAATACGTGTCGAAGACGGACCACGTATTGACGATCGCCTACAGCGTCGTGAATCCCAAGGCCTTCGACAGCCTGTCCCCGGACGAGCAGAAGGCGTTTCTGGCGGCGGCGCGGGAGGCCGATGTCTATCTGCGCAACTACACCGAAAAGGACGAGCGGGAGGTCTACACCTTCCTCAAGGACAAGGGGATGGAGGTGAACCTGAAGGTGGACGTCGCGTCGTTCCAGCAGGCCTGCCAGCCGGTGATCGAGAAGATGCCCGACCTGTTCCCGCCGGACCTGGTCAAGATCGCCCGTGCGACGCCGGCTTGAGATGAAATCGACGTACGGGTTTGGCGCCGGCGGAAACTGCGTCCGGCGCCGTGCGCGCGGTCACTTCAAGTTGCGTTCCCACAGCGCGAAGAGTTTGGCCCACGTGTCTTCCGCCGCCACCGCGTCGTAGTCCTTGCGCTCGGCAAAGCAGTAACCGTGATGGGTTCCCTTTTGCGTCTCGCAGCTATATCGCACCCCCGCCTGGTCCAGCGCCGTGCGAAGCGCGGGGATGACCGTGCCCGGCACGTCGGGATCGACCTCGGCGAAGCCGTAGTACATCTCGGCCTTGATGCGGTCGGCCAAGAGATGCGGCGAATCCTCCTTGTCGGTCACCAGCCCGATGCCATAAAGCGACGCGGCGGCGGCGATCCGCTGGGGGTAGCGGCCGGCCGCCGTCATGACGTAGCGGCCGCTCATGCAATAGCCGACGCAGCCCACGGGCCCGGGCTTCGCCTTCTCTTGCGCGTCGAAGAACTGCAGCATGCCGCCGGTATCGTCCGCCACCAGCGTGTTGGTCAGGGTGTTCATCGCCGCGCGGATCACCGTCGACATGGCGTCGTTTCGACGCGGCAGGTCGAACCGCAGCAGGCCGTTGCGGTAGTACATGTCGGGCAGCAGGCAGAAATATCCCTGCTTGGCGATCCGCCGGGCGAAGTTCCGCAATTCCTCGCGCACACCCGGCGCATCCATGTAGATGATGACCGGCGCGAAGCGCCCGGGCGCGTCAGGACAGGCGGCAAAGGCCGGCATGTTGCCGTGCTTGGTCGTGACGATGACGTCGCGTTCGATCATGACACCCCCGCGGCGATGCCCGTGTGGCATCCAATGGCCGGCGAGTATCCGTGTCCCGCGCGCGCCGCGTCAAGCGCGCCGATGCTAGCCAACGGCATCGAAATCCAGGAACCATGAAGAGGTCGAGGGTATGCCCGCAACGCTGAAGCAGGTCCTGCGCAACAACGTGAAAGAGAAACTCGCGCGCGACGAGGTGGTCGCGTCGATGACCGTGCGGCTGGTCCGCAACGTCGAGATCGCGCGCATCGCGGCCACCTGTGGCTTCGACACGATCTATGTCGATGTCGAGCACAGCACCTTCTCGCTCGACACCACCAGCCAAATCTGCGTGGCGGCGCTGGATGCTGGCGTCACGCCCTTCGTGCGGGTGCCGGCGCACGGCGCGGAATATGTGTGCCGCGCGCTCGACGGCGGCGCGCTCGGCATCATCGCTCCCCACATCCATTCGGCCGAGGAGGCGGCGGCGCTGGTACGTCGCGCCAAGTACCCGCCGCAGGGCGATCGCTCGGCCGGCGGGCCGCTGCCGCAATATCAGTACCGGAACTTCCCCGTCGCCGAGGCGAACGAGGCCGCCAACGACGCGACGATGGTGATCGCGATGATGGAAACGCGCGATGCGCTGGACAATGTCGAGTCGATTGCCGCGGTCGATGGCATCGACATGCTGTTCATCGGCACCAACGACCTGTGCGGCGAGCTTGGCATCCACGGCCAGTACGACCACCAGCTCGTGCGCGACGCCTATGCCCGCACGATCGCAGCCTGCAGGTCGCGCGGCAAGCATGTCGGCGTCGGCGGACTGGCCTCGCGGCCCGACCTAGTCGCCGATTTCGTGGCCCAGGGGGCGCGCTATGTCTCGATCGGCGCGGACCTGTCGTTCCTTCTCGGCGCGGGCGCCGAGAAGGCCAGGTTCGTCCATGGATTGAAGCGATGAAGCGGGAAGGTGCGATGACGAAGGTAGCGGTCCTCGACGATTGGCAGAACCTGGCCCGGGCGAGCGCGGACTGGAGTGAGCTGGAGCGGCGCGCCTCGGTCGAGTTCTTCCCGGCCGCCATCAAGGGAATGGACGCCTTGGCTGCGCGGCTGGCGGATTTCGACATTATCCTGGTGATGCGCGAGCGTACGGCGTTCCCGGCCGCGCTGGTGCAGCGCCTGCCAAAGCTGAAGATGTTCGGCCTGACCGGCGCGCGCGCGGCGTCGATCGACACCGCGGCGATGATGTCGCGCGGGATCACCGTATGCTATACGGGCGGCGGGCGGTCGGGCACGAACACGGCCGAATTGACGCTTGGCCTGATGCTGGCGGCTGTCCGTCGCATTGCCGCCGGCGATGCATCCATCCGCGCCGGACGGTTCCAAGAGGGCGTCGAGGCCGGCTTCGACCTGGCCGGCAAGACCCTCGGCATCATCGGGCTCGGTCGCATCGGCCGGCTGATGGCGCGCTACGCCCGGGCGCTCGACATGCGCGTGATCGCGTGGAGCCAGAACCTTACCGAGGAATCCGCCCGCGCCGCCGAGGCCACGCTCGTGTCCAAGGACGTGCTGCTGGCGCAAGCGGATGTTGTGACGCTGCACTTGGTCCTGTCGGACCGCACGCGCGGGATCATCGGCGCCGCCGACCTGAAGCAGATGAAGCCCGGCGCCGTGCTGGTCAACTCCTCGCGCGGACCGCTGATCGACGAGAAGGCGCTGCTGGACGCGTTGCGCACGGGCCGCCTGGTCGCCGGGCTGGACGTTTTCGACCAGGAGCCGCTGCCGGCCGATCATCCGCTGCGGAGCCTCCCGAACACCGTGCTGACCCCGCATCTCGGCTACGGCACCACGGAGACGTTCCAGGAGTTCTACCGGCAGAGCGTCGAGAACGCGCTGGCGTTCCTGGACGGCAAACCGGTGCGGGTCATGGAGCCGGCCGGAAGCTAGCCTGGCGCATCGCAGCCCGCCGTGCTAACCAATTGAAAAGTTAATACTTATCGGATTTGCATGTGGGTCGAACCGTCCTAGATTACCGGGACCTTCCGCAATGGCGGACCGGTCGAGGTCGCGAGCGAGCACACCGCATGCCGGGTCGTAGACTGCCTCCGTTGAATTCGCTGCGCGCCTTCGAGGCGGCGGCGCGGCACCAGAATCTCTCGCGTGCCGCGCAAGAGCTTGCCGTCACGCACGGCGCCATCAGCCGCCAGGTCGCCAAGCTGGAGGAGTTCCTCGACGCCAAGCTGTTCGAGCACAAGCACCAGCAGGTCATCCTGACCAAGAAGGGGGCCGCCTACGCGGCCCGGCTGCAGGTGCTGTTCGACCAGCTCCAGGCGGCGACCCTGGCGAATTTCGACGCCCACCCCGACCGCGGCATGCTGCGCATCGGGGTGCTGCCGACCTTTGCGATGCGGCTGCTGGTACCGCGCCTGGCGCGCTTCAAGCAGCGCTTCCCCGACTTGCAGCTCCAGGTCGACACCTATACCTCGTCGCGCCCCAACGACCCGGATGTCGAACTGGACATCGCCGTCTGGATCGGTAACGGCGACTGGCCGAACCTGATCTGCGAGCCGCTGTTCTTCGAGGAACTGGTGCCGGTCGGCAGCCCCGGACTGATCGCCGGCCATACGGTAAGCGCGCCGGACGACCTGGAGCAGTTCCTGCTGCTGCACGCGCTGCGCCGGCCCGACGACTGGAAGTCCTGGCTCGACCTCGTCGGAGCGACGAAGGTCGATCCCGAGAGCGGATTGAAGCTGGAGTATTCCGGCCTGGTCTACCAAGGCGCGGCGGACGGGCTGGGCGTCGCAATGGCGCAGACCATGTTCATCCACGACGATGTGGAGCAGGGCAGGCTCGTGCCGCTGTTCCACACGCCGCTCACCACCGGCCAGGCCTACTACTTGGTCTATTCCGAGGCGGCAGGCGCCCAGGCCAAGGTGCGCAACTTCATCGAGTGGCTGAAGGGCGAGGTGGCGGAACTGCGCCAGCGGCCGGCGCTGGCGGCGCAGTAGAGCAGCGGGGCGCTGCTACGCCTGCTCGGATTTCTGGTAGGTCGCGGCTTCCAGCCATGCCTTGTCGACCTCCACCCCCCAGCCCGGTCCCTCGGGAATCTGGACGCGGCCGTCGCGCGCGACCAGGGCGGGCGCGTAGAGCTTGCTGTCCCAGGGATAGTAGTCGGCGCCCTCGATCGAGAACTCGACATAGGGCCCGGCGTTGGCGATCGCGCCCATCAGATGCAGCGTGAACACCGTCACCATGGATTGGTTGGCAGAATGCGGCGTGACCGGCAAGCCGGCGGCCCGCGCCATCGCCACCACCTTCATCGTGCGGTTGATCCCGCCGAGATAGCAGATGTCCGGCTGCACCACATCGACCGCGCGCATGTCGATCATGAAGCGCCACAGCGCCAGGTCGCAATCCTGCTCGCCGCCCGTCACGTCCAGGTCCAGCGCCTCGGCGACCTGCTTGGTCCAATGGTATTCCCAGTAGGGGCAGGGTTCCTCGAAATGGCAGATGCCGTTGTCCTGCAGCATCCTGCCGACGCTGATGGCCTTGGGCGCCGTATAGGCGCTGTTGGCGTCGACCAGCAGCCGGGCCTTGTCGCCCAGCGTCTTGCGGATCAGCGGCACGATCTCCTCGGTCCGGCCCGGCCATTCGTCGGCGTCGTGGCCGCATTCCTTGCCGACGCGGAACTTGAACGCGTCGTAGCCGTGCCGGTCGCGCAGCCGGGCGAACCGCTCCGCCTCGTCCCTGGGCGTGATCTCGCCGCGCTTCATGCTCGATGCATAGACTGGAAACGGACGCGGCCGGCCGCCCAGCAATTCGCAGACGCTCTTGCCTTCCAGCTTGCCGCGGAGGTCCCACAGGCCGGTGTCCAGGCCGGTCAGCGCCCGCATCAGATAGGAGCCGGGAAACTTGTGCTCGCGCTCGGGGATGGTCGAAACCAGCGCCTCGATGTCCAGCGCGTCCCGGCCAAGCGCCCAGGGCGCTATCTGGCGATGGAAGACCTGGCAGGTGATGTCCGCGTTGTAGGGCGACACCTGCCCCCAGCCCATGCTGCCGTCGTCGGCCGTGACGCGCACGAAGCCGACGAAGCGGTTGGTGAACGTCTCCAGTTTGGCGACCTTCATCGGCGGGCGGTTCCTTGTCCGGTTGGCGGCGCGCGCGGGCGGGACCATCTGCCATGGAATATTTGTATGGAAATGGTCGGCCGATATGATCCATTCTCGATAATTGGCCAGACCACTTTCACCGGCGGGTCGAGGATCCCATGGTCAAGCGCGCGGGCGGGGCGCTGCTGCAATCCATCACCATCGATCGCACGTCCTCGCGCGCGATCGGCGCACAGCTTTCCTCGGCGCTGCGCGACTTGATCCTCGGCGGTGCGCTGAAGGCCGGCGAGCGCCTGCCGGCGACGCGGACCCTTGCCAACGACCTGGGCATCGCTCGCGCCACCGTCATCGACACGTTCGAGCAGCTGACCTCCGAGGGGCTGCTGCAGTCGCGCACCGGCGCCGGCACCTTCGTCAGCCAGGCGCTTAGCATGGAGCGGCCGATCGGCCCGGTCGGCGATGCGCGCGTGACGACGGTCAAGCAGGTGCATGTCGCGCGGCTGATGTCGGCGGCGACCAGCCGCTTCGTCCATCGCCTGCCGCACCTGCCGCGCGCGTTCACGACCGCGATGCCGGCCTTCGACGCGTTTCCGATGGCGCAATGGGCGCGCATCGCCGCCAAGCATTGGCGCAGCCCGCGCTACGGCGTGCTGGGCTATGGCGAGGTACAGGGCTACCGGCCGCTGCGCCAGGCCATCGCGGCCCATCTGCGCGCCAATCGCGGCATCGCCTGCGACTGGCAGCAGATCTTCGTCGTCGCCGGCGCGCAGCAGGCATTCCAAATGGTCGCCTCCACGCTGATCGATCCGGGCGATCGCATCTGGTTCGAAAACCCCGGCGCGATGGGGGCACGCAACAGCTTCATCCTCTACGGGGCCGAACTGGTGCCGGTTCCGGTCGACGGCGACGGCCTGGTCGTGGCGCGCGGGCTGGAACTGGCGCCGGCATTCCGCGCCGCCTTCGTCACGCCCTCGCACCAGCAGCCGCTGGGGTCGAAGATGAGCCTGGAGCGGCGCTTCGCGCTGCTGCAGGCCGCCACGGCCGCCTCGGCCTGGATCGTCGAGGACGATTGGGACGGCGAGTTCTGCTTCGTCGGGCGTCCGCTGCCGACCCTCAAGGGCATCGATTCGACCGGTCGCGTAATCTACGTCGGCACGTTCAGCAAGTCGCTGTTCCCGTCGCTGCGGCTGGGGTTTCTGCTGGCGCCGCCGGCGCTGGTGCCGATGTTCGAGACCGCGCTCGAGGCATTCTCGCCCGGCGTGCCGACCAGCCTGCAGGCGATCGTCTCGGACTTCATCGACGAGGGACTGTTCGCCACGCATATCAGGCGCATGCGCAAGCTCTATGCCGAGAAGTACCAGATACTGTTCGATGCCGGCCGCCAGCAGCTTTCGGACTGGCTCGACATCCAGCCCACAAGCACCGGCCTCCATACGATCGGGCTCTTGCGGGGCGGGCTCGTCGGCGCCGAGGTCTCGGCCGCGGCGGCGGCCCGGGGGCTCACCGTGGCGCCGATCAGCCGGTTCTGCATCACCCCCGTCGATGTCGAGGGGCTTGTGCTGGGCTTCAGCGGCGTCTCGCCGCGGCAGATCACCAGCGGCGTCGCGGCCCTGGCCGAGGTCCTGGCGGAATGCGCCGCGCGCGGCGCGCCCGTCCGCCGGCGGGCGCGGGCATGAGCCCGGGGCAATGGTCTGCCTGATTGTCCAGAGTGGACCTGAGCATCCGACCGATCCTCCCCTAGCATTGCCCCTGTCGATGCCGCCCCCGACCGCCTCGTGCGCCGCTTCCCTGCGAGACCGCCATGCCGCCCGGCCGTGAAGCCCGATACGACTTCATCATCGTCGGCGGCGGCTCGGCCGGTTGCGTGCTGGCCAACCGGCTGAGCGAAAGCGGACGATATAGCGTCCTGCTGCTCGAAGCCGGGCCGTCGGACCGCCGCTTCTGGATCCAGCTGCCGATCGGCTATGGCAAGACGTTCTATGACAGCCGGGTCAACTGGATGTACCGCAGCGAGCCGATTCCCGGCTTCGGCGGCCGGACGAACTACTTCCCGCGCGGCAAGGTCTTGGGCGGATCGAGCTCGATCAACGCCATGGTCTATTCGCGCGGCCATCCCGGCGATTTCGACGACTGGGAGGCGATGGGCAATCCCGGCTGGGGCTGGAAGCACGTGCTGGCGATGTACAAGCGGATGGAGGACCACGCGCTGGGCGACGGCCCCCACCACGGCGCGGGCGGGCCGCTGCATGTAACCGACATCGCCGCCGCCGTGCATCCCCTGACCCATCTTTATGTAAAGGCCGGGCAGGAAGCGGGGCTCGCCTTCAATCCCGATCTCAACGGGGCGAGCATCGAGGGCGTGGGCATCTATCAGATCAACACCCGCGACGGCCTGCGCCACTCCTCCGCGCGGGCCTATCTGTGGCCCGCCCGCCGCCGAGCCAACCTGCGGATCGAAACCGGCGCGCTCGCCACCCGCATCGTGTTCGAGGGCCGCAGGGCGGTCGGGGTCGCCTTCGAACGGGCCGGCGTCGCGACCGAGGTCCGCGCGGGTCGCGAGGTGATCCTGTCGGGCGGCGCGATCAACTCGCCCCAGCTCCTGCAACTGTCGGGGGTCGGCCCGGCCGCGGTCTTGCAGCCCCTCGGCATCGCGGTCCATCACGACAGCCCGGCGGTGGGCCGGCATCTGCAGGACCACCTCTGCCTCGACCACATCTACCGCTCGCGGCGCCCCAGCCTGAACGACGAGTTGCGCCCCTGGGCCGGCCGGATCAGGGCCGGTCTGCGCTACGTGCTGTCACGCCGGGGGCCGCTGGCGCTCAGCGTCAACCAGGGGGGCGGGTTCTTCCGCGCGGGCCCCAATTCGCCACGGCCGGATATCCAGCTTTATTTCTCGCCGCTGACCTATGAGCGGACGCCCCCCGGAGTCCGGGCGCTGATGAGCCCGGATCCCTTCCCGGGGTTCAACACCAGCGTATCGCCCTGCCGGCCGACGAGCCGCGGCGAGGTCCGGATCACCTGCGACGATCCGCACGCCGCGCCCGCGATCCAGCCGAACTACCTGTCGACCAACCACGATATCGAGCAGTTGTTGGTCGGCGCACGCTTCCTGCGCCGCCTGGCGCGCACCCCCACGATGGCGGCGCTGATCGACGAGGAGCTGAAGCCGGGCCCCGTCATCGAGTCGGATGCCGAGCTGATCGCGGATATCCGCGCGCGCAGCTATTCCGTGTTTCATCCGGTCAGCACCTGCCGGATGGGGCCCGATCCGGCGACGGCGACCGTCGATTCGCGCCTCAGGGTCCACGGGCTCGCGGGCCTCCGGGTGGTCGACGCCTCGATCTTCCCCACCGTGACCTCGGGAAATACCAACGCCCCGGCTATGATGGTCGGCGAGATGGGCGCCGCGCTGATCAGCGCGGACCACGGATGATTGTGCATCAAGCACAATTCACGCCAAATTGCCCTGCGTTTCCATCCCGGTGCAGGATTTCCACCGACCTGCTAATCTCCGCCCCCGGAACGCGGCCCTGCGCCGTTCTGAAAGGACCATCATGCGATACGAAGCACCGACAACCATCAACGCAGCCGTCAAGCTGCTGGCCGGAAAGGCGGGCCAGGCCCGCGTCCTGGCCGGGGGGACCGATCTGCTGGTCCAGATGCGTACCGACCGCGTCGCGCCGGACCTCATCGTCGACGTGAAGCGCATTCCCGCGATGCGGGCGATTGCGGCAAAGTCCGGCGGTTTCCGCATCGGGGCTGCCGTTTCCGGCGCCGAGCTTGGCGCGAACAAGGCGCTGCGCAAGGCCTGGCCGGGCGTGGTCGAGGCGGCCAACCTGATCGGGTCGACCCAGATCCAGTCGCGCGCCACCCTGGCGGGCAACCTGTGCAACGCCTCGCCCGCCGCCGACAGCGTACCCGCCCTGGTCGCGGCCGGAGCCTCGGCCGCCGTCGCGGGACCGCGGGGCAAGCGCACCGTGCCGGTCGAGTCGATCGCCGTCGGTCCGGGCAAGACCTCCCTGAAGAAGGGCGAGATCGTCGAGGCCATCATCCTGCCGAAGCGGGCGCCGCGATCGGGCGATGCCTATCTGCGCTTCATTCCGCGCACCGAGATGGACATCGCCGTTGTGGGCGCCGGGGTCAACCTGACGCTGGACAGCAAGGGCGTCTGCACGGCGGCACGGGTCGCGCTGGGCGCGGTCGCCGAGCGCGTCATCCTGGTGCCCGAGGCCGCCGCGGCGCTTGTGGGCACCAAGGTGGATGCCGCGGCGCTGAAGCGCCTGGCGGCCGCCGCCTCGGCCGCGTGCCGGCCGATCGACGACAAGCGCGGCACCAAGGAATTCCGTATCAAGGTCGCAGGCGTCCTGGCGCGGCGGGCGGCCGAGACAGCATTGAAGCGCGCGGGGGGAAGCAAATAATGTCCACGGTCCGGGTTTCGACCACCATCAACGGCGACGCGGTCGCCTATCTGTGCGAGGTGGATGAGACGCTGCTCGACGTGCTGCGCGACCGCCTCGGTCTTACCGGCAGCAAGGAAGGCTGCAGCACCGGCGATTGCGGCGCCTGCAGCGTGATGCTGGACGGCCGGGTCGTGTGTTCCTGCCTCGTGCTGGGCGCCGAAGCCGAGGGGCGCGATATCCGCACGGTCGAGGGGCTGGCGGCGGGCGACAAGCTGCATCCGCTGCAGGAGAAGTTCCTCGAGTTCGCCGCGCTGCAGTGCGGCGTGTGTACGCCCGGGTTCCTGGTCGCGGCCAAGGCGCTGCTAGACCGCAATCCCGATCCCAGCGAGACCGAAATCCGCTTCGCGCTGGCCGGCAACCTTTGCCGGTGCACCGGCTACGACAAGATCGTGCGCGCGGTCCAATCCGCCGCCGCAGAGCTGAGAAAGGGCTGAACCATGCCGCTTGACTCCAACATCGATCCGGCAACCCACAAGTTCAATCTCGTCGGGACGCGCCCGCTGCGACCGGACGGCGTCGACAAGGTCACGGGGCGCGCCAAGTTCGGCGCCGACGCCAACGCCCCGGGAATGCTGGTCGGCAAGATCCTGCGCAGCCCGCATCCGCATGCGCGCATCCGCTCGATCAACACCGCCAAGGCCGCCAAGCTTCCCGGCGTCAAGGCAATCGTCACCGCCGCGGACTTCAAGGAGGGCAAGCGCGCCCTGCGCGACGTGCTGTGCAACGTCATGGCGCGCGGCAAGGCGCTTTATGACGGCCATGCCGTGGCGGCGGTTGCCGCCACCAGCGCGTCGGTGGCCCGCAAGGCGCTGAAGCTGATCCAGGTCGACTATGAGATCCTGCCGCACGTGACCGACGTCGACGAGGCGATGAAGCCCGGCGCGCCGTTGCTGCACGACGACATGATCACGGCGCATGTCGACCCGGCGCCGAAGAAGCCATCCAACGTCGCCGCGCGCTGCGAGTTCGGCCACGGCGATCCCGAGGTGGGCTTCAAGCAGGCCGATGTGGTCATCGAGCGGAGCTTTCGGACCGAAGCGACGCACCAGGGCTACATCGAGCCGCATGCCTGTCTTGCCAGCATGGGCATGGACGGGCAGGGCGAATTGTGGGTCTGCACGCAGGGCCACTACATGGTGCGCAATACCTGCGCGGCGCTGTTGGGCATGGACGTGTCGAAGCTGCGGGTGACGGCGTCGGAGATCGGCGGCGGCTTCGGCGGCAAGACGACGGTGTTCATCGAGCCGGTGGCGCTCGCCCTGTCGCGCAAGGCCGGAAAGCCGGTGAAGATCGTGATGTCCCGCGAAGAGGTGTTCCGCGCCTCCGGTCCGACCTCGAGCTCGAGCATGGACGTCAAGATCGGCGTGACCAAGGCCGGGCGGATCACCGGCGCCCTGGCCGAAATCCGCATGCAGGGCGGCGCCTTCGCCGGCGCCCCGGTCGAGCTGGGCGCGATGTCCGCCTTCGCCTGCTACGACCTGGAGCACGTCAAGTCGGTGGGCTGGGACGTCGTCACCAACCGGCCGAAGCAGGCCGCCTATCGCGCGCCGGGCGCGCCGATGGTGGCGTTCGCGGTGGAAAGCGTGCTCGACGAGCTGGCGAGGAAGATCGGCATGGACCCGATCGAGCTGCGCCTGAAGAACGCCGCCAAGGAGGGGACGCAGTCCTCCTACGGGCCGAAATACAACCGCATCGGCCTGCGCCAATGCCTGGAGGCGACGCGCAACCACCCGCACTACACCGCGCCGCTGGGCCCCAACGAGGGTCGCGGCGTGGCGGCCGGGTTCTGGTTCAATTTCGGCGGCCAGACCTGCGTGTCGTTGAACATCAACATCGACGGCACGGTCGCGCTGGCGGTCGGGACGCCGGACATCGGCGGCTCGCGCGCGTCGATGTGCATGATCGCCGCCGAGGAGCTGGGCATCCCCTACGACAAGGTGCGGGCAATCGTCGCCGACACCAGTTCGCTCGGCTACAACGACATCTCCGAGGGCAGCCGCGTGACCTTCTCGACCGGCCTGGCGACGATCCAGGCCGCGCGCGACGCGATCGGCAAGCTGTGCGCCAGGGCCGCGAAGACCTGGGGCATCAGCCCCGAGGCCGTGGTGTGGGAGAACGGCCATGCCAAGCCGTCGAGCCCGAACGCGGGCGACTTCGCGCCGCTGTCGCTGGCGGACATCGCCAAGAAGGCGGGCAACACCGGCGGGCCGATCGCGGGGCATTTCGAGGTCAACGCCGACGGTGCGGGCGTCAGCTTCGCCATCCACCTGGCCGACGCCGCGGTCGATCCCGAAACCGGGCGGGTGCAGATCAAGCGCTACACGGTCATCCAGGACGCCGGCAAGGCGGTGCATCCGAGCTATGTCGAGGGCCAGTTCCAGGGCGGCGCGGTGCAGGGCATCGGCTGGGCGCTCAACGAGGAGTACGTCTACGGCAAGGACGGACGGCTGCAGAACGCTGGTTTCCTCGACTACCGCATCCCGGTGGCGTCCGACCTGCCGATGATCGACACGGTCATCGTCGAGGTGCCCAATCCCGGCCATCCCTACGGCGTGCGCGGGGTGGGCGAGACGTCGATCGTGCCGCCGCTGGCCGCGATCGCCAACGCCGTCTCGGCGGCAGCCGACGTGCGCCTGACCGAACTGCCGATGTCGCCCCCGCGCGTGCTCAAGGCGATCGACGGCAAGGCGGCGGGGAAGGCGCGCCGCTGATGGTCCAGGTCAAGCTGTCCGGCTCGTTCAAGCAGGCAGCGGGGCGTGCCGAGGTCGAGGTGGAGGCGGCCAACATCCACCAGCTCCTGACGCGCCTTGGCCAGGACCATCCCAAGCTGAAGCCGATGCTCGACCGCGGTGTTGCGGTCGCGATCGATGGCCAGATCTACCGCGACGACCAGTTCCGCCCGATCCCGGCGGGCAGCGAGGTTTTCCTGCTGCCGCGCCTGGCGGGCGGATAGGCAAGCGTCACTTCTTCATCGTGAACGGTCCGGCCTTGTAGTGCCGTTCGCCCCAGTTCGGGGTCTCGTCCCACATCCACACCGGCCGCCCGGCCGCGATGTTCAGCTCCGGCCAGGTCGGGTTCGAGCCCTTGAAGTGGGCTTCCATCTCGGCCACCGTCGGCTTCGCCCCGCCTTCCTCCCAGGCTGCCTTCTGCATCGCGGCGGCCGGCGCCAGTACCGGCTTCAGCTCGGCCCAGGTGACCGGCGCGTCGATCGTGTCGATCGACGTGAAAAACTCCGAGGTCTTGATGATGGCCAGGGCATCGTATTCCAGCACGTAGGGCGCGTTGCGGATATTGGTGTTCTCGGGATAGGTGTCACGCGCCTGGGCGGCGACCGCGGGATCGAGCTTCCACCACTCGTTGGCGACCGCCAAAGCCTTGTCCTTGTTGTCGTTGGCGATCTTCTGCGCCAGGACGCGCGCGCGCAGGAACGCGACCAGCAGGTTCGGATGATCCTTGGCGAAGCCGTCGCGGGCACAGAGATAGAGTCGGTCGGCCAGGTAGCCCTCGGGATAGGCCCAGGCGTTCTTCACGTCGTCCGTGCGCTTGACGCCCAGGCGGTGCCCGGCGCCCATGAAGCCGCTGGAATCGATCAGCAGCTCGGCCGTGCCCAGCGGCTTGCCCATGAATCGCAACGGCACCCACACGCCCGCGGCGTCGATGCCCGGCGGCATCTTGATGCCCTCGGTCGGCGGCATGTTGACCAGCTTCACGCCCAGCTCCTGCAGCGACTTGCCGAGCTGGTACTGGGCGATGCTGGCCAGCGTGTAGTGCGCCGAGGTGGCGATCGGCACGCCGACGGTCTTGCCGGCCAGCTTCGCGATGTCGTTGACGTCGCTGCCCGGCCGCACGACGACGGCGTTCGACAGGTGGCTGGCATGGACGCCGAAGATCAGGATCGGCACCTTCTGCTTGATGCGCGGCACCATGGCGGCCGAGCCGAAGTCGACGTCGATGTCCAGCCGCCCGGAGACCATCGCGGCATTGGCCGGCGGTCCGCCGGCCGTGAACTGGATCCATTCCGTCGTCACGTCGTAGCCGTATTTCTTGGCCTCCTGCTCGAACAGCTTTTCGTTGATCATCGTCGCGGTGATGGGCGTGCTGCCGGCGAACGGATTCCAGCCCACGCGCACGTTGACCTGCTTGTTCTGGGCGAAGGCCGTAGGCACGGCCAGGACGAGGGCGACCGCGGCGGCCGCGAAATATCGGACCTTCATCTGTTCCTCCATGTTCTGGTCAGGGTTCCCTGCGCAACAACAGCCAGATCTCGTCGGTAAGGGCGTGGAACCGCGGATCGGTGCGGATTTCCGGCGCGCGGGGGCGCGCGAAGGGCACCTCGATCACGCGCCGGATGCGGCCCGGCCGCTCGCTCATCACCACGACCCGGTCGGACAGGTAGATCGCCTCGTCGATCGCATGGGTGATGTAGAGCACGGTCTTGGGCCGCTCGCGCGATGCCTCGCTCCAGATCCGCAGCAGCTCGTCCTGCAGCGACAGGCGGGTCAGGGCGTCGAGCGCGGCCAGCGGCTCGTCCATCAGCAGCACGTCGGGGTCGTTGGCGATGCAGCGCGCCAGCGCGCAGCGCTGGCGCATGCCGCCCGACAGCTCGTGCGGGTATTTGCGCTCCGAGCCGTCCAGCTTCACCATCGCCACGTAGTGACGGACGCGCGCGGCAACCTCGTCGGCGGCGATGCCGCGGCTGGCCGGGCCGAAGGCGACATTGCCCGCGACCGTCAGCCACGGGAACAGCGCATATTCCTGGAACACCACGCCGCGCTCCGGGCCCGGACCCCGGATCGGCCGGCCATCCATCAGCGCCTCGCCCTGCGAGGGCTCCTCGAATCCGGCCAGGACGTTGAGCAGGGTCGACTTGCCGCAGCCGCTGGGGCCGACGATCGACACGAATTCGCCCGGCGCGATGTCGAGGTCGACCTCGCCCAGCGCGCTCACCGCGTCGCCGGCGGCGGACTGGAACGTCTTCGCCACGCCCTGCACGGAGATCTTGGCGCCCGCGGCGGTCATGCCAGGTGGTATCCGGTGCGCCAGGGCATCAGCCACTGCTCGATGCGCCGGGTCGCCAGGTCCATCGCCAGGCCGATCACGCCGATGGTCAGCATGCCGACGATGATCGCGTCGGTGCGCAGCGCCTCGCGGTAGTAGGTGATCATGTAGCCGAGGCCGCTGGACGCGGCGATCAGCTCGGCCGCCACGATGCTCATCCACGACACGCCGATGGCGATGCGCAGCCCCGTGAAGACGTAGGACGCCACGGTCGGCAGCACCACATGCGTCATGATGCGCCGTCGGCTGGCGCCGAGCGACAGGGCGGCGCGCATGTGCAGCCGGTCGACCGCGCGAGCGCCGGCGATGGTGTTGATCACGATCGCGAAGAAGGCGGCCAGGAACGTGATGAACACCACCGAGGTCGTGCCGATGCCCAGCCACAGGATCGACAGCGGCACCCAGGCCAGAGGCGGGATCGGCCGGAAGATGCTGAGCAGCCCGTCAAGCAGCCGCTCGACCGGGCGGAACAGCCCCATGGCAAGGCCCAGCGGCACGCCGAGCGCGAGGGCGGCGAGGTTGGCGTAGAAGATGCGCAGCAGGCTGGCGCCGATATGCACGAACAGCTCGCCGTTCCACAGCAGCTTCCAGAACATGCGCAGCACGGCGAGCGGCGACGGCAGCAGGGTCGGATGGAGCATCGGCCTGATCTCGGTCGCGTAGTACCATGCCGCGATCAGCACCGCCGGCAGGGCCAGGCGCCAGCAGAAATTGCCGATGCGGTTTCCCTTCATGTCGCGACGCTTGTCAATGGCGCCGGCGGCACAAGCTGGGCGGGCTGCTTCTCCGCCCGGCGGCGCGCCGTGGCCGGTTGGTCGACGGACCGACCATCGGCCGCGATCACGACGCCATAGGTCCGGGCCGCGACCTGCGGGCTGACCAGCCCGTCGCGCACGTCGCGCAGCACGCGCGCCGGTTCGCGTTGCAGCGGATCGCCGACGCCGCCGCCGCCCGGCGATTCGATCGTGAGGCGCGCCGCCTTCAGCCGCCAGATGCCGTAGCTCGGCCCCTGGCGCGGCGCCTTGCCTTTTTCCGTCAGGGTGATCGTCGCCAGCGCGCCCGACTGCCCGCCCCGCACGCCGAGGCCGGTCGGCCGCGTGAGGCCCTCGGCGCGGAACGAGTATTCCGCGTCCGTCAGGATGTCGACCTCGTAAGTCACGCCCGTGCCGCCGCGATACTTGCCGGGCCCGGCGGCGTCGCAGCGCAGCTCGTGGCGCCGGACCTTGACCGGATAGAGCTGCTCGTAGGTCTCGGCGTTGGGGATGGTCAGGCCGCCCAAGGTGATCATCGGCCCCATCTGGTTGAAGCCGTCGCGCGCCCCGGCCGCGCCGGCGCCCGAATTGCCGCCCCAGTTGTACATGACCCAGGTCATGCCGTTGGCGTCGCGGCCCGATGCGTTGGGAAAGCTGTTCTTGCCCCACCCCGCGAGCGACCGCTCCGGGTCGGCCTGGCCCAGCGCCCACCAGATCATGTGCATGATCTCGTGCGCGGGGAACACCGTGCACATCGTCATCGGCGCGGGCGGACGGGCGTTCACGATCGAACCTTCCGGCGCGATGATGTCGACGCAGCGGAAAGTGCCTTCGTTGCGCGGCAGGTCGCTGTCGAAGAACGAGGCAATGCCGGCATAGACCGACGAGTAGGTGTTGGCGACCGAGGAGTTCTTGAATCCCCTGATCTGCGGCGCCGTGCCGGTGAAATCGACGGTAAGGCGCTCGCCCGTCTTGGTCAGGGTGGCCACCAGCGGAATGTCCTTGGGCTCGAAGCAGTCGTTGTCGAACCGCTCCTCCGCCCGGTAGACGCCGTCGGGCAGCTTGGCCAGCGCCGCGCGCAGGCGGCGGTCGGCATGGTCGAGGATGCCCTCGAAGTTCGCCAGCGCTGCCTCGATGCCCAGGTCGCGCACGGTCGACGCGACCTCTTCCGCGCCGATGCGCGTGGAGCCGATCATCGCCCGCAGGTCGCCGTCGAGCAGGTGCGGCGTGCGCGTATTGATCATCAGGAGCTGCCACAGGTCGTCGCGGACCTGGCCGCGCTCATACAGCTTCAGCGGCGGCAGGCGGATGCCCTCGTGGAAGATCTCGGTCGCCTGGGGATTGTACGTTCCCGCCGCGCCGCCGCCGATGTCCGACTGGTGCGCGCGGTTGCAGGTGAAGGCGACCAGCTTTCCCTGCACGAAGACCGGCCGCGCGATCACCCAGTCAGGCAGGTGGTTGCCGCCCGCGACATAGGGATCGTTGAGCAGGAACACGTCGCCCTCGTCGATCCGCCCGGCGAAGGCGCCGAGCAGCGCACGAACGGCAAACCCGCCGCCGCCGGTGTGGATCGGGATGCCGTCGGCCTGCGACACCAGCGTTCCCGCCGCATCGGTAATGAAGCACGAGAAATCGTGCGACTGGTTGAAGATCGGGCTGCGCGAGGTGCGGATCATCACCCAGCCCATCTGGCGCGCCACGTGGTCCAGGCGGTTCTGGACCAGCGCGAGGGTGATCGGATCGAGCGTGCTCATTCAGCCACCCCGCCCAGCTCGATGCTGTAGTTGCCGGACTTGTCCACCACCAGCACGTCGTCCCGCCCGACCAGCAGGGTGGTCGTCTGCTCGTTCACGATCGCCGGGCCTTCGATGCGATGGCCGGGGGCCAGGCCGCCGCCGTCATAGATGGCGGTGTCCTGCCAGCCGCTCGTCTCGTCGATCCACGCCTTGCGCCGGTCGGTCGGCCGCGCCGCGCCCTCCGCCGCCGGCGGCGCGCCGGGGCTGAGCGGCGGCAGTCTGCCCACGCCGGTCACGCGCGCCTTGGTGATCTCGATGATGCCGCCGGGCTGGATATGCCCGAACAGCCGGTCATGCTCGGCATCGAAGTCGCGCCGGATCGTCGCCGGATCGAACGCAGCGCCTACCGGCACCGTGATATCCCACTGCTGGCCTACATAGCGCAGGTCGAGCGCCCGCTCGCACCGCGCGGCGCCGTCGACGAAGCCTTCGCTGTGCAGCGTGGCGATCGCCTCGCGCTCAAGCGCGGCGAAGATCGTCTCGAGCCCCCTCGGATCGGCCCGGTCCAGATCGATGAAATGGACGCGCACGTAGTCGTGCCGCACGTCGGAATGCAGCATGCCCAGCGCGCAGAACGCCCCGGACAGGCGCGGCAGGTAGACGTGCCGGCAGCCGAGGGCGCGTGCGACCGTTCCGCCGTGCAAGGGCCCGGCGCCGCCGGCGGCGACCAGGGTGAAGCGCCGGGGATCGTGGCCGCGTTCGGAGCTCAAGCGCTGCACGGCCTGCAGCAGCTTCTGGTCCATCAGCCGGATGATTCCCGCCGCCGCGCGCTCGACCGAAATTCCCAGCGGCTTGGCGATCTTCGACTCGATGGAGCGGGCGGCAAGCGCGGCGTCGATCGCGACGGCGCCGCCGGCATAGGTACCCGGCTTCAAGCGGCCCAGCACGACCTGGGCGTCGGTGATCGTTGGCTCGGTCCCGCCAAGCCCATAACAGGCCGGCCCGGGCCGCGCGCCCGCGCCCTGGGGACCGACCTGCAGCATCCCCGCCGCATCGACCCGCGCGATCGTGCCGCCGCCCGCGCCGATCGTATGCACCTCGACCGAGGGCAGCACGCAGGCATAGCCGCCGATGTCCAGATTGCTGGTGAAGGCGACCTTGCCCGCCGTCATCAGGATGACGTCGCAGCTCGTGCCGCCGATCTCCATCGAGATCAGGTCGGACGTGCCCGCCGCCGCCGCGTAGTAGGACAGGGCGCCCACCCCGGCCGCCGGCCCTGACAGCAGCAGGGTCGCCGGCCGGTCGGCCACATGCTCCACCGTCACCGCGCCGCCGTTGTTCTGGATCAGCAGCAGCGGGCTCTTCAGGCCTCTTTCTTCCAGGCGCCGGTTCAGCGCCTGCAAGTAGCCCACGGTCCGCGGCGCGACATAGGCGTTGAGGACGGTGGTCGAGCCGCGCTCGTATTCGCCGGCGATCGGCGCCACCGCGCTCGACACCGATACCCATCGCGTCGGTCCGACGGCTTCCGCACGGCGCGCGGCGGCCACTTCCTGCCCGTCGCCGGCATAGCTGTTGAACAGGCAGACGGCGATCGCCTCGACCCCCTCGTCCTTGAACACCCGCATCGCGGCATCGACGTCCGCGAGCTCGAGCGGCGCATCCTCCGCGCCGGTCCGATCGACCCGCCCGCGGACGGGAAGCCGGAGGTAGCGCGGCACCAGGACGGGCGGATAGGGAGTGCGATGGTCCCAGGGATTGTCGCGTTGACCCCGGCGGATCTCCAGCGAATCGCGGAAGCCCTCGGTGGTCAGCATTCCCACGCGCGCGCCCTTGCCTTCCAGCACGGTGTTGGTGGCGATGGTCGAGCCGTGCACGAACAGCGCGCAGTCGCCGAGCAGGCCCTCGACCGGTACGCCGATCTCCGCGGCAGCCTTGCCGACCGCCGCCATGACGCCCTCGGCCGGGTCGGACGGCACCGTCGGCACCTTCACGACGCGGATGTCGCCGCGTCGGTCGACCAGGATCATGTCGGTGAAGGTGCCGCCGACATCGACCCCGATGCGCCAGTTCGCCTCGGCGGTCACGATGCGGCCACCCGGCCGCGTGCCGGCGTCCGCTGGAAATAGTCGCGGGCGATCGCCTGGGTCGCGCGCAGCGTCGCGGGAACGACGCGCGCGAACCAGGCCTTGTTCATCCGGTAGCGCGGGGCCGCCACGCACAAGCCGGCGATGGCGTTGCCCTCGTCGTTCAGGATCGGGGCGGCGATGCCGCCGACGTCGGCGCGCCAGCCGCCCAGGTTGATCGCATAGCCCCGGGCGCGCACGCGGCGCAATTCGCGCCGCAATCCCTCGGCGTCGGCGATCGTGGACGGCGTGATGGCGGGAAGCGCGGCCGGCAGCACCGAATCGAGGTAGCCCGGCGGCTGGAAGCCAAGCAGGACCAGGCCGGTCGACGTGCAGTGGGCGGGGATGCGGTCGCTCACCTGGGCATGCACGCGCACGGCCTGCGAGCCTTCGGCGCGGCACAGGTAGACCACGTCGAACCCGGCCAGGACGCCCAGGATCGCGCCTTCCCCCGTGTCGCGCACCAGCCGCTCCATCAGCGGCATCGCCACCCGGGCCATGTCCGCGTTGGGCACGCCGTTGCCGACATGCCACGCCTTCATGCCCAGGCGATAGACTCCGCCCGGCAGACGCTCCACGAAGCCGCGCCGCGCGAGGGTCGACAGGACGCCGTGCGTGCCGGACTTGGACATGTCCAGGCGCCGCGCGATCTCGCCCAGCGCCAGCCCCTCCTGACCGCCGGAAAGAAGCTCCAGCACGTCCAGGCCGCGGCTAAGGCCGGACCGTCCGCGAGCATTCGTATTAGACGAACTGTTGTTTGGCATTGACGAACTGTAGCGGCCTGCTGTCTGCTAGGTCAAGAATATCGCCCGTTAGCCCTGTGGAGAACGCGATGCGCAAGCCGTTTCCCGCCCAAGGCCGCTCCCGCAACGACGTTATAGCCGAAATGCGCGCCATGAAAACGAAGGACGCGGACTGGCGGCACGGCCGCACCCCGCTCTACGTGTTCAAGGCGACCGACGCGGTCTACGAGATGGGCCGTGACGCGTTCTTCGAATTCTTCTCCGAGAACGCGCTGGGCGCCCGGCGCGCCTTCCTCAGCGTGGGGCAGATGGAGAAGGAGGTCATCGAGGCGGCGCTGGACCTGTTCCACGCCCCGGCGGATGCGGCCGGCTTCATGACCACGGGCGGGACCGAGAGCATCATCCAGGCCGTGCAGACCTGCCGCGACTGGGATCGCGCGCGCCGCAAGGAACCGGCGCGGCGCGGCAACATCGTCGCCTCGGAATCGGCCCATCCCGCCTTCAACAAGGCGGCCAAGCTGATGGACCTGGAGGTGCGCCGCGTGCCGACCGCGGCCGACCTGCGCGCCGACGTGAAGGCGCTCGAGGCCGCCATCGACGACAAGACCATGATGGTCGTCGGCTCGGCGCCCAGCTTTCCGCATGGCGTGATCGACCCGATCGCGGCCCTGGGCCAGCTTGCGACCAAGCGCGACCTGTGGCTGCACGTGGACGCCTGCGTCGGCGGCTACTTGGCGCCGTTCGCGAAAGACATCGGCTTCGACGTGCCGGACTTCGACCTTGGCGTCGCCGGCGTCTCGTCGATGTCGGCCGATCTGCACAAGTTCGGCTTCTGCCCGAAGCCCGCCTCGACCGTGTTCTACACCTCCGCCGACAAGGCGCGCTTCCACGGCTTCGAATTCGACCAGTGGCCGAACGGCCGGTTCGCCACCAACACCATCGTCGGCACCCGGCCGGCCGGCGGCGTGGCGGCGGCCTGGGCGACGTTCCAGTTCCTCGGCCGCGCCGGCTATCGCGCCATAGCCAAGGATCTGATGAAGATGGTCCAGGACTACAAGTCCGGCGTCGAGGCGATCGACGGGTTGCGCGTGCAGGGGCGGCCGCATCTGTCGATCGTCGCCTTCGGATCGGACGAGATCGACGTGTTCCGCGTCAGCGAGGTGATGGCGGTCAAGGGCTGGGTCCCCGGCCTGGTCCAGAAGCCGCGCGCGATCCACCGCATGATGTCGCTGATCCACGCGCCCAGCATGGACGAGTACCTGACCGATCTGCGCGCGGCCGTCGGCGTCGTGCGTCAGGAAGGCGGTGCGGCGGCCGCCTCGATCAGGGCGACCTACTAGCGGCCGTCCTTTCGCTCAGAGCCTGAATATCCGCCGCGCGTTGCCGCCGCGCACCGCGTCGCGCTGCGTCGCGGGCAATTCGTCGACGCGCTTCAGGCAGCCGACCATGTCGCCGATGTTGTGCGGGTAGTCCGACCCGTACATCACCTTGTCCGCGCCGCCGACATCGATGCACATCCCGAGCGCCTCGGGGCGATAGGTGACGGCGTCGTAGTAGATGCGGCGCAGGTATTCGCTGGGGCGCGTCTGGGTCTTGGTGCGCGCGGCGTTCATGTTGTTGAAGCACTGGTCCAGCCGCCCGACCAGGAAGGGCAAGGTGCCGCCGGCATGGGACGCGATCAGCTTCAGGTTCGGGTAGCGGTCGAGGAACCCGTCGAAGAAGATGCGCGCGAAGGCCAGGCTGGTGTCGAACATGAAGCCGATCGAGGCGATCAGGTTGAACTGGCGCATGTCCATGACCGGCGTTCCGGCCGGCGCGGTCGGATGAACCAGCACCGGCAGGCCACGGTCGTCGATCGCCTTCCAGATCGGCTGGAACAGTTCGTCGGTCAGCGAGCGGTTGCCGATGTTGGCGAGCACCATGACGCCCACCGCGCCCTGGTCGCAGCAGCGGGCGAGCTCCGGCACGGCCAACTCGGGATATTCCCAGGGCAGCGAGCAGATCCAGCGGATGCGCGAGGGATAGGTCTTCTGCGCCGCGGCCATCGAATCGTTGACGATCTTCGCGGCCTTCAGGCTGATCTCCGGACCGCCGAAATACACGTTGGGGCAGGTCAGCGAGACGATCGCCATGTCCACCTTCGCCTCGTTCATCCGCTCGATGCGGTAGGCGTAGTCGAAATGCCCGGGCATCGGCGTCATGAACGGCGCCCCGTCCATCATGATGCCCTCCGCCGCGTCCAAGCTCTTGCGCAGCTCGAAGCGCGGCTTGCCGTGCTGGCGCAGCAATTCCAGCCAGTCGCGGTTCAGCATATGGGTGTGCACGTCGATCGATTGCATCATGCGGCAAGTCCTTCCGAAGGCGGATGGCGGGGAGCGCTAGTTGCGATAAGAATCGTCGCTGCGGTCGAGCATCCGCAGCAGTGCCGGCCAGTCGCGCGTCAGGGCCGGCCGGTTCGGCCGCTCGAACAGCTGCGCGGTGCGCTCGCAGACCTCGGGCGGCGGCAGGTTCAATCTTGCGCCGCCGGCCATCGCATCGATCTGCGCCTGGCAGGCCCGCTCCAGGTAGTAAGTCAGCTCGAAGGCCTGGCGGATCGTCGCGCCCAGCGTCAGCAGCCCGTGGTTTCGCAGGATCATGGCGTCGCGATCGCCGAGATCCCCGGCGAGCCGCGCGCGCTCGCCGATATCGAGCGCGATGCCTTCGTAGTCGTGATAGGCGATGCGGTTCCAGAACCGCATCGCGTGCTGGGTCAACGGCAGCAGGCCGTCCTTCTGGGCCGATACTGCCATGCCCGCGCGCGAATGCGTGTGGATCACGCAGGCGGCATCCGGCCGTGCCGCATGGACGGCGCTGTGGATCACGAAGCCGGCAGGGTTGATGCCGAGACCGGTTGCGTCCTCCAGGACCGTGCCGTCGGCATCGATCTTGACCAGCGAACTCGCCGTCACTTCCTCGAACAGCATGCCATAGGCGTTGATCAGGAACGCATCGTGCTGTTCCGGCAGCCGCGCCGAGATGTGATTGTAGATCTGGTCGGTCATGCCGTAATGGGCTACCAGCCGGTAGCAGGCTGCCAGGTTGACGCGCGTCTCGCGTTCGGCCTGGCTCATGCGCAGGCGAGCCATGCGGCGCTGGAGCGCCGTCACGTTACTGCGCGCGCTTGTACGGCACGTCGCCATGGTGTTTCCTCCGCCTTGTCGCCGCGCCTTCATCCGAAGGCACGGTTCTATTGAAGGAATGGTCGTTCCAAGTGAAACAGTTGTCAAGCCGACCGGGCAAACGGCGCGGGACGCGATCGACGCGGCAGGCGAAGGAGCCGGGCCCGCTGCGGCTCGACCGGTTCCTGCCCTATCACCTGTCCATCCTGGCGTCGAAAGTGACCGCGAATCTGGCTCGCGAGTACGAGCGCGCGATCGGGCTGCAGCTTCCGGAGGCGCGGGTGATGACGGTGCTGGGCTTCTACCGGCCGGTGTCGTCGAACGCGATCGTCCAGCACACCAGCATGGACAAGGCGACGGTCAGCCGGGCCGTCGCGCGACTGCTGCGGCTGGGGTTCCTGACGCGCAAGCCGGACCCGCGCGACCGCCGCCTGCTGGCGCTCGATTTCACGCCGCGCGGCCGGCGCGCCTATGCGAAGCTCGTCGCGCTCGCGCGCGCCTGGGAAGCGTGGTTCACCGCCGAACTGGAAGCCGGGGAGCGGGCGCGGCTGGAGCAGCTGCTTGCCCGCCTCGTCCGTCGGCTGGCCGAGGTGCCGCAACCCGCGTTCGGCGGCCGGCGGACCAGCGCCTGACCCGCGGTAGAGCGTGCCGGCCGGGGCTGACGAAACACCGTTCCGGCATGTCGCTCGGGCAGCGCGATGTTGACGGTAGATTCCCCTAAAGCTAGGATTTTTAGCGATTTTTTTACCTTGGCCCCGCAAAACAGGCCGCTATCCAGGTCTGCAATCCGCCAACGACGTCTGCCGTTGAAAGGGCCTCGACCGCCGTGTCCAGCACGCCCGCCAAAGCCGATGCCGCCTGCCGCTTCTGCGGCGGCCACCTGGTCGAATTCGTCGACCTCGGCATGTCGCCGCTCTGCGAGAGTTTCCTCGCGAAGAGCCAGCTCAACACCATGGAGCCGTTCTTCCCCCTGGCGGCCTCGGTATGCCGCGAATGCCTGCTGGTGCAATTGCAGGAATACGTCACGCCCGAGCACATCTTCACCGAGTACGCTTATTTCGCCGCCTTCTCGGATGCCTGGCTGGAACATGCGCGACGCTACGTCGAAACGATCACCGCCAAATACGGGCTGGGGGCGAAGAGCCAGGTGATCGAACTCGGCAGCAACGACGGCTACCTGCTGCAGTATTTCGTCAAGAAGGGCATCCCGGTCCTCGGCATCGATCCGGCCGCGAACGTGGCGAAGTCGGCCGAGGCGCGGGGCGTGCCGACCCTGGTTCGCTTCTTCGGCACCGAGACCGCGCGCGAGGTGGTGGGCAAGGGGCTGCAGGCTGACCTGGTGCTGGGCAACAACGTGCTGGCCCAGGTGCCGGACCTCAACTCGTTCGTCGAGGGAATCCGCATCGTCCTGAAGCCGACCGGCGTCTGCACGATCGAATATCCGCATCTGCTGAAGACCATGCAGGGCAACCAGTTCGACCAGATTTACCACGAGCATTTCTCCTACTTCTCGGCGCTGACCACCGAGAAGATCGCGGCCGCGCACGGGTTGCGGCTGTTCGACGTGGAGGAGCTCTGGACCCATGGCGGATCGTTGCGCGTGCATCTCTGTCACGCCGACAACAAGACGCGTCCCACCCTGCCGGCGGTGGCAGACCTGGTCAGGCGCGAGCGCGAAGCCGGGCTGGACCGGCTCGAGACCTATGCCGCCTTCGCCGAGCAGGTGCGCGCGACCAAGCGCAATCTGCTGGCCTTCCTGATCGATGCGAAGCGCCAGGGCAAGACGATCGCCGGCTATGGCGCCCCCGGCAAGGGCAACACGCTGCTGAACTACTGCGGCATCCGGTCCGATTTCGTCGACTACACCGTCGACCGCAATCCCTACAAGCACGGCAAATACCTGCCGGGCACGCATATACCCATCTATCCGCCGGACCGGATCGCCGAGACCAAGCCGGACTATGTGCTGATCCTGCCGTGGAACCTCAAGGACGAGATCGTGGCGCAGCTTGCCTATGTGCGGCAGTGGGGGGCCAAGTTCATCGTGCCGATCCCCGAATTGGCCGTGCTGTAGGCGGGCGGGTCGCTTGCTGCGGCTTGTCCTGCCGACCGACGATGCGCGGCCGCTGAAGCTGCTCTGCCTCGGCGCGCATGCCGACGATATCGAGATCGGGTGCGGCGGCACGGTGCTGCGCCTGGTCGCGGAACGGCCGGACATCGTCGTGCGGTGGGTCGTCTTCAGCGGCGACGGGCGGCGCGACGCCGAGGCGCGGGACAGCGCGGCCGAATTCCTGGCCGGCAGCGCCGCGCACGAGGTCGAGGTGATGAAGTTCCGCGACGGGTATTTCCCCTCGCAGCACGCCGAGATCAAGGACTGCTTCGAGACGCTGAAGCGCGGCTTCGAGCCGTCGCTCGTGCTGACCCATTGGAGCGGCGACGCGCACCAGGACCATCGCATCGTGTCCGAGCTGACCGGCAACACCTTTCGCAACCACCTCGTGCTTCAGTACGAGATCCCGAAATACGACGGCGATACGGGAAGCCCGAATTTCTTCGTGCCGCTGACCCGCGCGCAGGCCGCCCGCAAGGTGGCCCTGCTGGCCCGGCATTTCCCCAGCCAGCACGGGCGCGGCTGGTTCACCGACGAGACGTTCCTGGGGCTGGCGCGGCTGCGCGGCATCGGCTGCAACGCGGCGGAAGGCCTGGCCGAGGCATTCTTCGCCGGCAAGGTCGTGTTCTGATGTACGAATCGCTGAAGGGCCGAATCGTCCTGATGACCGGCGGGTCGCGCGGCCTCGGCCGCGACATGGCGCTGGCGTTGGCAGCGGCCGGGGCCAGGGTGGCGATCACCGGCCGCAGCGACAGCCAGTCCCTGAAGGACGCGGTGGCCGAGATCGCGGCGCAATCCGGCAAGGATAGCGTGCTGGGCCTGGTCGCCGACGTCCGGTCGATGGACGAATGCACCCGCGCCGTCAATCGCACGATCGCCCATTTCGGCCGCGTCGACGTGCTGGTCAACAATGCCGGCATGGGCATGCGGGGGATCAGCGAGTCCTACATGGAGGTCCCGCCGCGGTTCTACGACGCCGACCCCGCGGTATGGGACGATATCGTCGCGACCAACGTCAACGGCATGTTCTACATGTCGCGCATCGCCGTCCCGCCGATGGTGGCGCGCGGCTTTGGCAAGGTCATCAACATCTCCACCAGCACCGGCGTGCTGACGCGCAAGGGCCTGTCGCCCTATGGACCGTCGAAGGCGGCGATGGAATCGCTGTCGCGCATCTGGGCCAACGACCTCGAGGGTACCGGCGTCGACGTGAACGTCTTCCTGCCGGGCGCCGCGACCGACACCGATATCCTGCCGGAATCGCGACGCCGCGCCGGCAACATGCTGCCGGTTTCGGTCATGCGGCCGGGAATCCTGTGGCTCTGCGCCGACGAATCGAACGGCATGACCGGCGGGCGCTATGTCGCGCGGCTGTGGGACCCGAAGCTGCCGCCCGCCCAGGCGGCGGCAGGCGCCAGCGAGAAGCTCTTCGCCTAGCGCGACGTCGCGGCCATGGGCCGGGCTGCGGGCTGGGCCGGCGGCTCGCCCAGCGCCTGCCAATAGAAATCCCGGTCGATCTGCCCGGTCCCGATCAGGTGCTTCAACTGCTCCAGCCGGGTGAAGCCGCGGAACTGGAACATCTCCCTGGTCATCCCGATCCGCCGGAAGACATCGTGCAGCTGGCGCGCGCCGCGTTCGGCCGACCATTGGCAGCGGAACTCCGGCAGGTGGCGGCGGATCTTCGCGAAGGAGGTGCGATAGCTGCGGTTGTCGCCGCCGGGCTTGCCCATCGTCACGGTCGATCCGTCGAAGATCCGGCCGACGATCTCGGCGATCTCGCGGATGCGGTAGTTCTGCGCGTCGTCGCCGACGTTGAAGATCTGGTTGTGGACCTGTCCCACCGGCGCCTCGAGCGCCAGCGCCACGGCCTGGCAGATGTCGTTGACATGCACCAGCGGGCGCCAGGGCGTGCCGTCGCTCGTCATCTTGATCTGCCTGGTGGTCCAGGCGAGCCCGG
>JADLEG010000144.1 GCA_020846275.1 Alphaproteobacteria bacterium | reverse complement strand
GCCTACTCCTCGACCGCCCGGGCGGCGCGCACGATCTGCTCGCCGAAATCCCGCAGAAACACCGAGCCGCGGATCGTGCGCTGCAACAGGATGCTGCGCCGGTCGGCCTCGTCGGGTTTGCGGCGCAGGTAGTCGAGCTCGCTCAGGCGGTCGATCGCGCGGGTGACGGCCGGCTTCGACACGTTCAGCGTGGTGGCCAGCCCGCGCACCGTGTGCGGCGGGGGCGTCAGGTAGACGGTCAGCATCAGCGCCATCTGGCGCGCGGTCAGGTCCGGCCCGTCGCCGGCGACGCTGCCCACAAGCGCGCGTCGCCACAGGTCCAGCCCTACATGGGCAGTCAGGTTCTTGGGCATTCCGTTCCGTCGGAGGTGTTCGTTGCGAAAGCGAACCGAAACCTAGCCGCCCTCGACGGGGCCGCGCAAGAGGTCAGCCGCCGAAGCGCTCCTTCACCAGCGCGAACAGGGCGCGCAGCATCATCGCCTCGCCGCCCTCCGGCCGGCCGGGACGCGCGCGGTTGTTCCAGGCGAACAGGTCGAAATGCGCCCAGGGCGTAGTAGCGGAGACGAACTCCTTCAGGAACAGGGCGGCATAGATCGCGCCGGCGAAGCCCGATTCCGAAATGTTGTTGAGGTCGGCGACCTTGCTGTCCAGGCCCGAGCGATAGCCGCGCCATAGCGGCAGGCGCCAGGTCGGGTCCGCTTCGGCCGTGGCATGGCGCTGGATGTCGTTGGCCAGGTCGTCGTTGTCGGTGAACAGCGCCGGCAGGTCGGGGCCCAGCGCCACGCGCGCGGCGCCGGTCAGGGTGGCGAAGTCGATCATCAGCGCCGGCTTGTCGGCATCGCCCAACGCCAGCGCGTCGGCCAGGATCAGCCGGCCCTCGGCATCGGTGTTGCCGATCTCCACGGTCAGTCCCTTGCGCGTCGCCACCACGTCGAGCGGCCGGAACGAGTTGCCCGACACCATGTTCTCGACCGCCGGGATGATCACGCGCAGCCGGACCGGCAGCTTCGCCGCCATGATCATCGAGGCGAGGCCGAGGGCGTGGGCCGCGCCGCCCATGTCCTTCTTCATCATCTTCATGCCGCTGGAGGGCTTCAGGTCCAGCCCGCCGGAATCGAAGCACACGCCCTTGCCCACCAGCGTGATGCGCGGCCCGCGCGCGCCCCAGCCGAGGTCGATCATCCGCGGCGCGCGCGCGCTGCCCTTGCCGACCGCGTGGACCATCGGGAAGTTGTGCTTCAGCAGCGCCTCGCCCACCGTGACCTGGATCTTGGCGCGGTGCTTGCGCGCCAGCGTCTTGGCGGCATCGGCCAGTTCGGCCGGGCCCATGTCGGCGGCCGGCGTGTTGACCAGGTCGCGCACCAGGTAGATCGCCTCGGCCGCGTGCTGGACGTGGTCGCGATTGGCCTCCTTCGGCCACACCAGGTCGATCGCCTTGCGCTCGCGCTTGCGATAGCGGGTGAAGGCGTAGCTGCCCAGCGCCCAGCCCAGCGCGGCGCGGGTCGCCTGGCGGGCATCGGCCGCACCATCGAGCCGGTAGCGCCCGGCCGGCAGCCGGCCCGGCAGGTCGCCCAGCGCCCACAACAGGTCATCGCCGTCGACGCCGACGAACACGCGCGCCAGCCGGCCATTGTCGCCCGGCAGCATCGCCACCTGGCCGGCGGCGCCGGTGAAGCCGGTCGATTCCAGCCATGCCACGACGCTGGTCGGTTCGCGATCCAGGACGCGTTTCATCGCCGCCGCCGAGACCGGCAGGATCGGCACGGCTTCCGCGCTGGGGCGCGGGGCGAAGCAGTCCAGCATGCAGTGTCTCCCCTTGTCGGGGCGCACCATGCCTGGAAACGCCGGCCGGGAAAAGGGGCCGCCGGCCGCAATGGAAAGGGCGCCGGACTACGTGTCCCGGCGCCCCGGGGGATGGGCGAGGAGGGCTCGCCCGGTGGTCAGGCTCAGCTTCCGATCACGCCGCCATCCTTCTTGGTGATGACGACCACCGAGGGCCGCACCGGCATGCCGGGCTTGAAGTCGGGCCAGCGTGTGGCCTGGTCCTCGAAGCTCGGCACGCGGCCGAACTTCTCCCATTCCTGGACGCCGTCGACGCCCGGATGCTGGACGGCGACGAAGAAGGTCCGCGCGTCCTCGGTCAGCCACGGCCCGCACATCTCGGCACCGACGGGTACGCGGAAGAACATGCGCGAGGTGCCGCGCGCCGGACCCTCGGTCTCCACCGCCCACACGCCGTCGGCGGTCTTGGTCTTGCGCGCCCAGGCCTCGCCCTGGTCGGTCGCCACCCACAGGCGGCCCTTGCTGTCGATCGCCACGTTGTCGGGGCAGCCGAACCAGCCGTCGGCGCTGGTGTTGGGGTTGTACATCGCGCCCACGTCCGCGACGCGCGGATCGCCGCATTTCACCAGGATCTCCCAGGTGAAGCCGGCGGCGTCGTGGTCGCCGCCCGCGGGCGTCAGCTCGATGATATGGCCGAAGTCGTTGGCCGCCCGCGGATTGACGGCATCGACCTGGTCGGGCTTGCGGCGCTCGTTGTTGGTGAGGCACGCATAGACCTTTCCGGTCCGGGGGTTCGGCTCGATGTCCTCGCAGCGGTCCATCTTTGTCGCGCCCGCCAGGTCGCCGGCGCGTCGCAGTTCGATCAGCACGTCGGCCTGGCTCTTGAAGCCGTTCTCGGCCACGAGCTTGCCCTGGCCATGCACCAGCGGCAGCCACGCGCCCTTGCCGTCGGCATCGAAGCGCGCGACGTAGAGCGTGCCGCTGTCCAACAGGTCCATGTTCGCCGCGCGGTTGCCGGGCTGGTACTTGTCGGCGGAGACGAACCTGTAGATGTACTCGAAGCGCTCGTCGTCGCCGGTGTAAGTCACCACCGTGTTGTCGCGGGTGATGGCGACGTTGGCGCCCTCGTGCTTGCAGCGGCCGAGCGCCGTGCGCTTCTTGGGCGTGGAGGTCGGGTCGGTCGGATCGATCTCGACGATCCAGCCGAATCGGTTGGCCTCGTTCGGTTCCTTCGCCACGTCGAAGCGGCCGTGGAACTTGCCCCAGGCATAGACCTTGCCCGGCACGCCCATGCGCTTGTGGTTGGCGTCCTCGGCGTGGCCGGCCGGCAGCGCGCCCCAGAAGTACATGTTGATGTTCTCTTCGCCGATCAGGTAGGTGCCCCAGGGCGTGATGCCGCCGGCGCAGCAATTCAGCGTGCCCGTCACCTTGGCGCCGGTGGGATCGGCCGTTGTCTTCAACCGGTCGTGGCCCGCGACAGGGCCGGTCATCTCGAAGGGGGTGTCCAGGGTGGTGAAGCGGCGATTGTACTTGCTGTCCTTGACCACGGACCATTTGCCGTCCGCGCCGCGGCGGATCTCGATCACGCTGGCGCCGTGGGCGGCCAGCTCGATGTCGACAAGCTCGCGGGTCATCCACTCCAGGTCCAGCTTCTTCGCGCCGGGCCGCATCAGCCCGGGGAACATGACCTCGGGATTCGTGTATTCGTGGTTCACGCAAAGCAGCCCATGGTCCGAGCCGTTCGAGCCGACCGGCAGCGGCACGAAGCCGACGAAGTCGTTGTTGTAGCCGAACTGCCTGGCCTGCTTGGCGGCGGTCTGGTTCATCGGGTCGAACGCGGGCGCGCCGGCGACCACGGGGTCGCCCCGGCGTATCAGGATGTCGGCATCGTGGCCCTCGGCGACGTGGTGCGTCTCGTCGACGCCGTGCCGGACTTCCTTGAAGCCGAAATTCGGCATCGTCTCGGCGTGCGCCTGCCGGCCGGCGGCCAGCGCCAGCGGGCCCGCCGTCGCGGCGATGGCGGTTGCGCCCAAAAGGCCGCGCATCAGGTCGCGCCGGCCGAAGCGGGCGGCGATCACGTCGCCGATCGTCGGATTGCCCGAGGGGTTGATGCCGATGTCTTCGCCGGCGTCGATACGCCGGAATCCGTCGGGCAGGCGGTCCGTGCCGTCCATGTCCGTTCTCCTTCGCGCTGGTGGGATTTCTCTCTCGCGGCGATCATCGCCGCCCGCCGTGGCGCGCGGATTTCGGTTCCGTGACGGATTCTTGAATGGGCTACGCGGCCAGCGGCCGCAGGTGGCCGACGAACTGGCGCGTGCAGGCGGCCCAGGAAAAGCCCAGCGCGTGCGCGCGGGCCGCCTCGCGCGAGAGGGTCAGCGCCTTCAGGCAGGCGGCGCGCAGGTCCTGGTCCAGCGCGGCGCCGGCCGACCCGCCCAGCACGTCGACCGGCCCCGTCACCGGCAGGGCTGCGACCGGCAGGCCGCAGGCCATCGCTTCCAGCAGCACCAGGCCGAACGTGTCGGTTCGCGAGGGAAACACGAACACGTCGGCGGCGTCGTAGAACTTCGCCAGCTCCGGCTGCGGCAGGATGCCGCCATAGCGCGCGTCGGGATACTGGGCACGCAGCTCGGCCAGCTGCGGCCCTTCGCCCACGACCCATTTCGTGCCGGGCAGATCGAGCGCCAGGAACGCCTCGACATCCTTTTCCGCCGCGACGCGGCGACATAGAGGAAGATCGGCCGCGGATCGTCCAGCCCCGCGCGATCGCCGGGCCTGAACATCTCGGTGTCGACGCCGCGCGACCACAGAACCACGCGCCGGAAGCCCCATTGCTCCAGGTCGCGCTTGACCGTGTCCGTCGGCACCATCACCCGCGTGGCCAGCCCGTGGAACCGCCGCAGCATGGCGTAGGTCCAGGACAGGGGCACGCGGAAGCGGTGCCAGACATACTCGGGAAACCGGGTGTGATACGCGGTGGTGAAGCCGATGCCGTGCTTCAGGCACCAGCGCCGCGCCGCCCATCCCAGCGGCCCCTCGGTCGCGATGTGCACCGCGTCTGGGCGGAATTGCGCGATCATCCGCCCGACCCTGCGGCCCGGCAGGATCGACAGGCGGATATCGGGATAGGTCGGGCAGGGCAGGGTGCGGAACCCCTCGGGCGTCACCATCAGGACGCTATGGCCCAGCGCCTCCAGCTCGCGGCGCGTCTGCGTCAGGGTGCGCACCACGCCGTTGACTTGCGGCCACCAGGCATCGGTCACGATGGCGATGCGCATCGCATCCCCGCTCACGCGACGGTCTCGTACAGGTTCAATTGCCGCTCTCCCACCCAGTGGACGATCGACAGCGCGCCCTGGTGCGTCTCGACCAGCGCGGTGCAGCTCTCCACCCAATCGCCGTCGTTGCAGTAGAGAATCCCGGCGACCTCGCGGATCTCGGCCTTGTGGATGTGCCCGCAGACCACGCCGTCCAGCCCGCGCCGGCGCGCTTCGGCCGCCAGCGCCAGCTCGAAATCGTCGACGTAGCGCACCGCGTTCTTGACCTTGCCCTTGAGGAACGCCGAGAAGGACCAGTAGGAATAGCCGAGCCGCCGACGCACCCGGTTCAGCGCGTTGTTGGCGGCCAGCGCCACGGTGTAGGCATGATCGCCCAGCCGCGCCAGCCAGGGCGCGTAGCGCACCACCGCGTCGAAGGCGTCGCCACGGGTCACCAGCAGGCGCCGCCCGTCGGCCGTTTCGTGCACCGTCTCGCCGACCACCTGCACGCCGCCCAGATGGACGTCCAGGTAGTCGCGCAGCACCTCGTCGTGGTTGCCGGGCACGTAGATCACGCGGGTGCCCTTGCGCGCCTTGCGCAGCAGCTTCTGCACGACGTCGTTGTGGCTCTGGTGCCAGTACCAGGCGCGCTTCAGGCGCCAGCCGTCGATCATGTCGCCGACGAGGTAGAGGTAGTCGGATTCGGTGTGGCGCAGGAAATCCAGCAGGAATTCGGCCTTGCACCCCCGCGTGCCCAGATGCACGTCGGAGATGAAGATGCTGCGGTAGAGCCGCAGGGGCCGGTCGTGCCGCTCGCTGCCGTCCGGTGCCATGGCGTCGTTTCTATACCTGCCAAGGTACGGCCTGTTTCATTGGCTTCCATACAATAGATCGATGTATTGTCAAAGAGAAACTTGCGCATCTCTTCGTATTGCATAAATACTTCATCGATCAGCAACAACACCGTCATATACGAGCACTTGGGGACACGGGCGGCTGGTGCGGGGCTTGTCATCACGGGGGCCGCACGGCGACAATCGCGCCCCTTTGTCGAAGCACGGAGCGCGCCTTCATGGCTGGATTGGAACTCGTCATCGGCAACAAGGCCTGGTCGTCCTGGTCCTTGCGCCCCTGGCTGGTGCTGAAGGCCGCCGGCGTCCCGTTCACGGAGACGCTGGTCGCGCTGCGCCAGCCGAACACGCGCGCCGAGGCGCTGAAGCACGCGCCGTCCGGGCACGTACCGGTCCTCAAGCATGACGGGCTTGCGATCTGGGATTCGCTGGCGATCTGCGAATATCTGGCCGAGACGTTTCCGCAAGCCCAGCTATGGCCGGCGGACAAGGCGGCCCGCGCTCGCGCGCGCTCGGTCTCGGCCGAGATGCACTCGGGCTTCGGCCCCTTGCGCGCGGCGATGTCGATGGACGTCAAGGCCCGTCACCCGACGCCGCCGATGACGCCCGAGCTCGCGGCCAACATCGCCCGGGTCCAGGAGCTGTGGAACCAGTGCCGCCGCGAATTCGGCGCCAAGACGGGCAAGCCGTTCCTGTTCGGCGCCTTCACGATCGCCGACGCGATGTATGCGCCGGTGGGCACGCGCTTCGTGACCTACGGCGTCAAGCTCGACGACGTGTCGACGGCTTACGTGAAATCGATCGTGGAGCTGCCGGCTATGAAGGAATGGACCGCGGCAGCGTAAGGGCCGCGCACCGGTCAGGGCGAGGCCGGCTTGGCGTCGCGGGGCATCAGGCTCTTCTCGGCATAGAACTGCGCGGCGCCGGGATGGAGCGCCACGCCCAGCCCGTCGAGCGCCGATTCCAGCTTCACGGTCTGCGCCAGCGGCCCGACATTCTCCCACAACTTCTGCGCATTCGGGTGCCACAGGGCGCGCGTGATGCCATAGACCAGCTTCTCGTCCAGCTCGGCCGCAGCCAGGTACTGCACGCCGACGGCCAGCGTCTCGACCCCCGACACGTTCTCGTAGGTGCCGCCGGGAATGATCCGCGCGGACAGGAACGGATAGCTCTTGAGCAGCTCCTCGCGCTCGCCGCCGGCGATCGACAGAAGCCGGATCGGCGTCGCGCGCGCAAGCTCGGCGATTGCCCCCACCGGCGGCCCGGCATTGACGAAGAAGGCGTCGATGCCGTCATTCGCCAGCAGGTCGGCGGCCGGCCCGGGCTGCAGATAGAACGGCAGGATGTCCAGCTCGGACAGGCCATAGGTCTTCAGCACCGCGCGCGCGTTGACCAGCGTGCCTGACGCCTGTTCCCCTACCGACACGCGCCGCAGCTTCAGGTCGCGGATGTTCTGGATGTCCGAATTCGCGCGCACGACGACATGGATCATCTCGGAATAGAGATTGGCGATGGCCCGCAGGTTCTTGACCGCGCCCTTGTCGGCGTAGGGGCCGGTCCCGTGAAACGCCCAGTAGGCAAGGTCGGCCGGCGCCAGTCCGGAATCGAGCGAGCCCTTGGCGATCAGCGCGATATTCTCGACTGGGCCCTGGGTCGATTGCGCGGCGGCCAGCAGGCCCGGCACGCCGCAGCTTCCGCCCTTGTCACATTCGCGCGATCCGGGCGGATTGGAGATCGCGCCGGCGATCACGCCGCCGATCGGGAAGTACGAGCCGCTGGCCGAGCCGGTGCCGATGCGGAAGAACCGCACGTCCTGCGCAACGGCCATGCAGGCCGCCACGATCGCCAGCGCGCAGCCCAAGGCGACGCGGCGCGGGCCGGCGCGGCCCGGCGGGGTACGGTGGAACAGGGACACGTCGGGCGAAACCTTCCAGGGCGTCGCGGGTCCGATGGATCGGCAGTCTAGAGCAGCCCTTCCCTGCCGGAAAGCTTGTCATGAAGTGGCCGGCCGTCCATCATTCGCTGGCGGGTTTCCCGGGTATCGATCAGCACGGATTGCGCCGTTGAGCTTCATGCGCGTGGCCAGAATGTGTTTCGCGTCGACCGCCGCGCTTGCCGCCGGCGCGGCGCTGTGGCTCGGCCAGGTGCTATGGCCCGGCCCGGCATGGGCCCAGGCGACCGATCCGGTCGAGCCGATGGCGCGCGAGGCCTTCGACGGGTTCCGCGTCCATTGCCTGGCGAACATGGCCAACCCGAAGCTGGTCAAGGACGGCGCGCGCGAGATGAAGTATGCCCCAGTCGCGCCCGAGCTGATCAAGCGCCTGGGCACCGACGAAGCCTGGTACGTGCCCTCCGAGCGCGGCTCGATCATCCTGGGGCTGGACGCCAAGGGGCATTGCGGCGTGGTGGCCCAGGACGTCGATGTCGCCGCCTTCGCCAAGCTGCTCGAGGATCGCCTGTCGATCAGGGCGGCGAACGACGAGGTCGCCAACAACTGGCGCACGCGGGTCTATTCCCTGGTCTACGACAACCGCAGCGCGACCCTGCGCCTGCGCCAGGCGGCGAACGTGGTCCAGCGCGGGCCGATCTCGGTCACGATCTCCGATGTGAGGCTGATGCCGCCGCCGGTCCTGGCGGCCGCGCCGCCGGCGGCGGCGCCAGCGGCTCTCCCTGCACCCCCGCCCGTCGATCCGCCGGCCGCATCCGCGCAAGCCGCCACTCCGGCGCCCGCCGATGCCGCGCCCGCCGATGCCGCGCCGGCCGATCCCGTGCCGGCCAATCCCGTGCCGGCCGAGCCGGCCAAGGCCGATCCGGCGATCGTGGCCCAGGCAATCCCGCCTGCGGCGAGTCCTTCTGCGGCGAGTCCCCCCGCGGCGAGTCCACCAACGGCAAGCCCGGCGGCGCCGGGTTCCCCGCCCGCCGCAGCGCGCCCCTCGGCCCCCGCGCCCGGCGCGCCGGCGGCGGGTCCGCGCGCGGCCAAGGATGGCGCCGCGCAGACGGTCTTCCCCGGCCAGGCGGCGATCGCCGCCTGGGACCCCAACAAACGGGTGCTCGAGAACACGCTCACGGTCGCCTTCGCCGATGCCTGCTACCAGACCCGCGCGCAGCCCACCGACGTGCTGGCGCGCGCGCAGCAGCAGAAATGGCGGCCGCTGCAGGCGGCCATGATCGGCGGCGGGTTCGATTTCGCCTGGACCACGCCCGAGGCCCCGCCCGAGCAGGTACTGGTGTTCTACGACAGTCTGAAGACCCGCTGCTGCGCGTCGATGTTCGGCGTGCGCAAGCTGGACCTGCTGACGGCGGCGACGCGGCGCTTCTCGCTGGCGCCCGAGAAGGCCTATGCGCAGGGCGGCAAGGAAGTGCTGCAGTTCAAGCCGCGCAAGGACTACCGCATCTCGGTGGATTTCGAGCCGGCCGAGGACGGCACCACCTTCGCCAATATCTGCTACGTCTCGCGCTGATCTCCGCCGGACAACGCGGGGCGCGGTCCGGCCCAGTCGTCGAGCGCCGCGACGAAGGCCGACAGCGACCGGCGTCGACGGCGCGCCTCCACGGCGGCGGCGGCCAGCGCGGCACCGACGGGACGCCCCGACCGCCGCAGCACGGCTTCGCCAACGATGGCGCCTTCGGCGAGCGCGGCATCCGCGCCGTCCGCCGCGCCCGCGTCGCCGGCGGCGAAGATGCCGGGCAGGCTGGTCTGCAGATCCTCGTCGCGGCGCAGAAGCCAAAGGCCGCGCCGCGTGTCTTGGTCGACGGCGGCGCCGGCTGCCTGCAGCATCGCGATCGCTGGCTGCACGCCGAAACCGATGGCGACAAGGTCCGCATCGATCCGATGCGGCGGGGCGCCGTCGCCCAACGGCGCGACCGCGACCGCCTGCACGCGGCCTCGGCCCAGGATCGCCGTCGCAGCGTGCCGGCGGTATATCCGTGCATCGCTGCTCCATACCGCGCGCATCCAGCCCAGGCCCTGCGACAACAGGCCAGGCTGGACGAGAAAGCGCAGCAGGTGGCGCGGACCGGGCAAGGCCGCCGCGTCGATGACGGCGGCAAGCGCAAGTCGCGCCGAGGCGCAGCGCGCGGCGGTGAACCACAGCAGCGGCCCGCTTCCCGCCAGCACGATCCGCGCGCCCGGCCGCTCGCGGGCGGCAGCGACCAGCCCCTCGGGATCGCAGAGCGACATCGCGCCGGGCAGCGATGCGCCTTGCATCCGCGTGGCGATCTTATCCGCGCCGGTGGCCAGGATCACGGCCTCGGCGCCGACGTCCGTCAGGCTGCCCGACTCCCGATCGCGAACCGACAGCGTGCGATCCGCGCGGATCGCCTCGACCCGCCGGCTACGCCAATGGGTGATCCGGTCGGCGCGGTCGCGCAGTCCCTGGCGCAGCGCCTCGCCGCGATAGGCGCGGTCGGGCCACAGGAACGCGGCTTCGTCGTCGGACAGCGGCGGAAAGGCCGTGCCCCCGGCCTCCGCCCGGTCGTCGATCAGCAGCACCTCGGCGCCGCTTCCTGCCAGGTGAAGAGCGGCCGACGCGCCGGCCGGGCCGGCGCCGATGACGACGATCGGGGAAGCGCTCATGGCTCGACGCTAGGCGCGCCCGATGGGGGGGTCAACGAGCGGTTGCTTGTCGCGACGGGCCGGATGCGGCAACGTGGGGTCCCGCCATCGCCTGCCCCCAGGAAGCCATGAATCCGATCCGCATCACCGCCCTTACCGTTTACGTCACCCGCATTCCCGTCCGCATCAAGCGCCGCCACGGCTCTGGCGACGTGGAAGGCTCGGTCAAGAACGCGATCCTGAAGCTCGAGACGGATGCCGGCATCACGGGCTGGGGCGACGCGGCGCCATGGGCCGTGTTCACCGGCACGATCGAGGCCTGCACGGCGGCGCTGAATGTCTACCTGCGGCCGATCCTCGTGGGCGCCGATCCGACGCGGATCGAGGAACTGATGGGAAAGGCCGACCATGCGGTCGTCGGCCATCCCGAGGCCAAGGCGGCGATGGAGATGGCGCTGTTCGACATCGTGGGCCAAGCGTCGGGCCTGCCGATCGCCGAGCTCCTGGGCGGGCGCTGCCGCGACGACATCCCGCTGTCCTTCTCGGTCGCCGATCCCGATTTCGACCGCGACATGGACACGGTGAAGCGCCTGTACGGCGAGGGGCTGCGCCTGTTCAAGATGAAGACCGGCTTCGCCGGCCACGCCCAGGACCTCACGCGCATGGAGCGCTTCCGCAAGGAGATCCCGGCCGACGCCGAGCTGCGCATCGACTACAACCAAGGCATGGAGGCGCATGACGCGATCCGCCAATTGCGCGATGTCGAGGCGTTCAAGCCGACCTTCATCGAGCAGCCCGTCCCTGGCAACCAGCGCGCGGCGCTGGCCGAGATCACCCGCGCGCTCGATACGCCGGTCCTGGCGGACGAGAGCGTGTTCACGCCGACCGACGCGCTGACGGTCGCCAGCCAGCGCATGGCCGACTTGGTCTCCACCAAGATCATGAAGCACGGCGGCATGTTGGCGGGGCGCAAGATCGCCGCGATCTGCGAGGCGGCGGGCATCGCCTGCTACGGCGGCGACATGTTCGAGACCGGCATCGCGCATCTCGCCGGCACGCACATGATCGCCGCCACGCCCAACATCTCGCTGGGCTGCGAGTTCTACCAGGCAACCTATTTCCTCGAGCGCGACCTGCTGGCCGAGCCCTTCCCGGCGATCAAGGGCCGCGTGGTCGTGCCGCGCACGCCCGGCCTCGGCATCAAGGTCGACGAGGACCGCGTGCGCCACTATGCCGTGGAGACGTTCAAATGAGCGCCGCAGCAAACCAGGTTCCCCGCCCGGGCGGCATCGCGCTCGACCACGTCGCGCACTGGGTGCCGGACATCGAGCCGGCGTCGTGGCGCATGGAGCAGCTCGGCTTCACGCTGACGCCCTATTCCAGCCAGCGCCTGCCGCCCAAGCCCGGCGACGCGCCGGCGCCGGCCGGCACCGGCAACCGCTGCGTCATGCTGCGCGAGGGCTAGATCGAGGTGCTGGGGGTCGAGAAGGGGGCCGAGACGCCGAACGCCCAGGCGCTGCGCCAGGGCATGGCGCGCTACGTGGGCCTGCACATCGTCTGCTTCGGCGAGCACGACCCGGAGCGCGTGGTCAACCGCCTCCGGCAGAACGGTTTCGACCCGCCGCCCGCGGTCGCGCTGTCGCGCAAGATCGGCACGCCGGACGGCGAAGGCCTGGCGCGCTTCTCGGTGGTGCGCGCGGCGCCCGGCGGCATGGCCGAGGGGCGCATCCAGTACTGCATCCACCACACGCCGGAACTGCTGTGGCAGGACCGCTGGGTCGACCATCCCAACGGCGCCCAGGCGCTGGCTTCGGTCATCATCGTCGTCGGCGACCTCGACGAGGCCGTCCAGCGCTACGAGCGCTTCCTCGGCCGCAAGCCCGAGCGCCGGCCCGACCAGACCGCCGTGTTCCGGCTCGACCGCGGCGCCGCGATGCTGGGCGGCCCCAATACACCACGCGCCGGCAACGCGCCGCTGCCCTTCGTCGCCGCCTACGGCGTGCGGGTGCGTGACCTCAAGGAGACCGAGCGTCTTCTCGACCAGCGCGGCGTGCAGGCCGACAAGTCGGTCGCGGGCGTGATCTCTGTCGATGGCGGGCCGGGCCTCGGCGGGACGATCGTGTTTCACCGGTAGGTAAGAGCCGCCTTCGCGCTTGCCCTTTTCATTGCGGAAGGGGGTCAAGGGGAGGGGCGTCGCGTGAGCCGCCGAGGCGGTGAATCCTTGAAGCGTGGCTGGCCGGCTCGGAGGCCGGCCATGCCAGGAGACGAAGGCGGCGTCGGCGTGCCTACCGCTCGCGCCACTCCCGCGCGGCACTTCCGGGCAGGTCGAAGTCGCGCGGCACTAGCCCGCCGTGGAACCAGCAGGCGAAGTTGTACATGTCGTAGACCGGCAGGCCGACCGTCTCGCTGAGCGCGCGGGCGTAGGGAATCATGTTGGTGCATTCCAGCACGATGGCCCCGACCTCAGGGTTGCGCTTCACCAGCTCCGTGCCGAAGCGCAGGATGTCGCGCTCGGCGGCGGCGACGTCCATCGTCACCTCGCCGTCGATCAGCACGCGGGTGAACTCCTCGCCGTCCTCCGTGCCCATGACGGGCGTGTCGGCGGCGACGCCGGCCGACGCCAGGTGCTCGGGCATCAGGGTGCGCCGCGAGACGGTCAGCACGCCGACGCGCCTGCCGGGCGGCAGCAGGCGTTCGACGAAGGGCACCTGCATCAGCGACGACGTGGCCACGGGCACGCCGACGGCCGCCGCGATCTCCTTCTGGAACACGGACAGGAACCCGCAATTCGTCGTGATGCCGTCGGCGCCGTCGTTCACCAGCTCCTTCGCCGCGTCGATGAAGGCGTCGCGCAGCCCCTCGGCGCGCTCGCGCACCACGCGCTGCGGCGACGCGCCGCGCACCACTTTGTAGAGCACCGGGAAGGGCCAGCTCAACGCGTTGCCCATGTCGCCGGGAATGCGCGGAAAGCGCGCTTCGAGCATCAGTATGCCGAGCCTGGCGCCATAGACGGCCTTGCCGCCATGGGCGATGCGTTCCGGCGTGTTGGTGCGGATGTTCATGGCGGGTCGCGTTCCTATGGTCTAGCAGCAGCGGCGGCCTGGCGCCCGCCGATCGATCCGCGCAGCAGGTGCAACGCCAGCATTGCCAGCGCCTCCATGCCGACGCGCGGCCATACCGGCATGGTTTCAAGCAAGACGATCCCGAGGCCAAACACGCCCAGCGGAAGCCGCCAGGGCAGCGCGATCGGGCCGGTGAAGAACCCGGACATCGCCGCGGCCATCAAGGTGAGGCCCAGCATGTTGACCAGCAGCTCGGCGATGATGTCGATGACAGGTCCCTGCATCAGCAGCGCAGGGGTATAGAGATAGTTGAAACCTACCACGAAGCCGGCGATCGCCAGGCGCGCGGCGACCAGGCCGGTCTTCATCGGATCGGCGCGTGCGATCGACGCCGCCGCATAGGACGCGACGGACACGGGCGGGGTCGCGTCTGCCAGGATCGAGAAGTAGAACACGAACATGTGTGCTGCCAGCACCGGCACGCCCATGCCGATCAGCAGCGGCGCGCCGATCGCGGCGCCGATCACGTAGGCGGCCGTGGTCGGCACGCCCATGCCCAGGATCAGCGTCGTGACCATCAGCATGGCGCCGGCGATCATCAAGTTTCCGCCCGACACCGACGTGATCAATGTCGAGATCGAGATCACCACCCCGGTGACGGTCAGGCAGGCGACGAACATTCCAGCCCCGGCGCAGGCAAGCGCGACGATGGCCATGTTGCGGCCGCCATTCGCCATCATGCGCCAAATGTCGCGCGGATAGAGCCGCGTATCCTTGCGCAGCCATGAACACGCAACCACCGAAAGCGTGGCCCAGAAGGCGGAGTAGTGCGCGGAATAGTCGACCATCAACATGGTCATCAGGATGACGACCGGCAGCAGCAGATGGAGGTCCTTGAGGATTTCGCTCCAGCTCGGGATTTCCGACGGATCGACGCCCTTCAGCGCCAGCCGCTTGGCCTCGAAATGAACGCTGACCATGATCATCAGGAAGTAGCACACGGAGCCAAGGATGGCGGCGATCACGATCTGCGAGTAGGGGATGTTGGTGATCTCCGCCATCACGAAGGCGCCGGCGCCCATCACCGGCGGCATGATCTGGCCGCCGACGCTGGACGATGCCTCAACTCCGGCCGCGAAATGCGGCCGGTAGCCCAGCTTGATCATCGCAGGAATCGTGAAGGAACCGGTGGCAAACACATTGGCCGTGGACGATCCGCTGATCGTGCCGAACAGCGCGGAGGAAATGACCTCGACCTTGGCCGGCCCGCCGGATTGCTTGCCGGCGACCTTGGTTCCCAGGTTGTGGAACAGCCGGCCGACCCCGCTCAACTCGATGAAAGCGCCGAAGATGATGAAAACGGCAACCATCGTCGACGAGATGCCGGTGATCGCGCCATACATGCCCATGCCGTTCAGCAGATACATCGATTCGACGATCTCTGAGAGCGACATGTCGCGGTAGTGAAGGAGCCCCGGCATGTACTCGGTCGTGAACAGATAGAAGATGCCGATGCTGACCAGTCCCGCCATGACCGGCGTGACGGCGCGGCGCAATGCCTCGAGCACCAGCAACGTGGCCAGGATGCCCATCGCCCACTCGCCTGGAGTCAAGGCATCGACGTTCTCGAACCGCAGGTTGATGCGGTTCGCCTCCCAGATCGAATAGAGGTTCGGCAGAAGCGACAGGAAGGCGAGCAGCCAATCGAGCGGCGAGGGGTGATCCGCGGGCGAACGCTTGGCGTCGGCGCGGAAATACAGGAACGCGATCGGCAGCAGGAACAGCAGGTGGTACGAGCGCTGGGTCCTTGGTTCGAAGAAGCCGAAGCCCGAGGTCCAGAGCTGGAACAGCGTGGCGGCGACGGCCCAGATGGCGACGGCGGTTCCGATGCGGCCCTTAAGCTCGCGCATGGCGAGAACATCCCCCAGAACGAAGGCCGGCGCCGACCTTCCCCGTCGGCGCCGGTCTGCCGCACCCTTAGACGGGTGCTACATCAAGCCCTTTTCCTTGTAGTACTTTGCCGCACCCGGATGCACCGGCACGGGCTGGGTCTTCACCGCAGTCTTGCAGTCGAAGACGTCCATGCTGGCATGGATCTTTGGCAGGTCGGCGGTGTTCTCGCACAGCGTCTTGGTCACCTTGTAGACGACATCGTCCGACACGTCGGCACTGGTCATCAAGGTCGTCGCCATGATGATCGTCGGCACATCGCCAGCCTGCGCATCGGGATAGGTCGTCCTGGGAAAGGCGCCGCGCGAATAACCGTATTTGGTCGCCATGGCGCCAGCCAACTCGTCGGGCCAGCCCAGGAGCTCGGCTTTGCGGCCCTTTGACATGTCGATCACCGCTGCGCCCGGAATGCCAAGAACGATGAAGATGTAGTCCACTTGGCCGTCCTTGAACGCCGAGGCCAGGTCGTTGTAGTCCCCCTGCACGATCTTCCAGCCATTGCCGCGCAGCTTATCGTAAGACTGCCCGTAGTGGTCCATCACGAAGCGGTAGCTCATCTCGTCCGACGAGCCAGCCTTGGTGACGCCGATCTTGATGTTCTTCTGCTTCATGATCGTGTCGAGCTTCTCCGTCGTCCCGGCGGCACGGATGAAGTGGAGATAGTTGTCCGAAAAGCTCTGGCCGACCATGCGCAGCTTCTTGTGTGGCTTGCCCTCGTAGATGCCGGTGCCGTCATGGGCGGCCTTGGAAAAGATGTCGAGCCCCATGCCGAGCTGGCTTTGTCCCTGCTCGACCTTGGTCGGGTTGGCCGTACCCCCGCCCGGCACCACCTTGACCTGTAGTCCCGCGTTCTTGTCCTGCATCAGCTTGGCCATTCCGGTCGCCATTACGTACCAGCCGCCGCCGAGCTGACCGGCCACGAACTCGATTGTCTGCGCCTGGGCCGGCGCGGCAACGGCAATTGCCGCCGCCGTCATGGCTGGTCCTAGGCAGCGCATCATCGTCTTCAGCACATGTCCCTCCGCTCTGCTCTTCGCCCCACGGGAAGCACCCCCGGCCACGATAGGCCGTGCGTGATATTGCCCCCGACAGGCGGAGGGAGTCGAGGTGGAACGGAATACTAGCTCGAAGGGACGGAATCAGCCGGCGGCCGACGCTCAAGCGAGCCCATGAACTCGAACAGCCGGCACAGCGCGGCGCATGCCGCAGGCTCGGCCGTCCGCTGCGCGGGAAGCGATACGGACGTAGAGGACGCGGGCCGGTCCAGGCGCGATGGCGCGGGGTGGAAGTGTCCTCGGCGGCGCCCAGGCCGGTCCAACAGATCAAGGCCAGGGCAGCGATCGCGATATTCGTTCGCATGGCCGTTTCCCCTCTGGGGCTCATCCTACCCGGGGAAAACGCTCTACCAAGCCGCCCTGTTCCCGCGGAAGCGGGAAAAGCGCCTAACCCTTTATAGGGTAGCGTTTTTTAGGCGCGCCGCGCCGCGGCTTCGCGCCGGACGGGCGGGCTTCAGGGAGAGGCGCGGTCAGGCGTGCCGGCCGTTGACCTGCTTGCGGGGTCGCTTGCTGCCGTTGGCCTTGGCCGGCTTGCGGCCGGCGGGGCGCGCGCGATGTTCGAGGTCATGCTCGCGGATGAACTTCGCGATCACCGGCACCACGTCGCGGCGGAAGCGCCCGCCGTTGAACACGCCGTAGTGCCCCACGCCCTTCTGCAGGTGATAGTGCTTCTTGTCCGAGGACAGGCCCTTGGCCAGCTTCAGCGCGGCCTTGGTCTGGCCGACGCCCGAGATGTCATCCAGCTCGCCCTCGATGCACAGGATCGCCGACCGCTTGATCTTCTCCGGCAGCACGGGGTGCCAGCGCGCGATCATCTCGTTCTTCGGCAGGGCGTGATCCTGGAACACCGTCTTCACGGTCTGCAGGTAGAACTCGGCCGGCAGGTCCATCACCGCCAGGTATTCCTGATAGAAGCTGCGGCGCTTCTCGGCCTCTTCCTCGTCGCCGCGCACCAGGTGCTCGAAGAGCTGGTTCATCGATTCCTGGTGCTTCTCCATGTTCATCGAGATGAAGTTGGTGAGCTGGATGAAGCCCGGATAGACCTTGCGGCCCGCGCCGACATAGGGCGGCGGGACCGTGGTGATGACGTTCGACTCGAACCACTCGATCGGGTGTTCCAGCGCCAGTTTGTTGACCGCGGTCGGGTTCTCGCGCGTGTCGATCGGCCCGCCGATCAGCGTCATGCTGGCGGGCGCGCACAGATCGCCCCAGGCCGACATCACCGACACGGCCGCGAGCCCCGGAACGCTGGGCTGGCAGACCGCCAGGACATGCGTGTTCGGCCCCAGGAAGTGCAGGAAGTCGATGATGTAGTCGATGTAATCGTTGAGGTTGAAGCGGTCGGTCGCGGTCGTGATGTTGCGGCAGTCCTGCCAGTCCGTGATGTAGACGTCGTGGCCGGGCAGCAGGCCCTCGACCGTGCCGCGCAGCAGCGTGGCGAAATGCCCGGACATCGGCGCGACGATCAAGAGGCGCGGGTCCTTGCGCTTCTCGGGCGTGCGGAAGTGCAGCAGGTGGCAATAGGTGCGCCGGATCAGCACCTCTTCCTCGACCGGCACCGACTTGCCGCCGATCTCCACCGACTCGATATCCCAGGCCGGGCGCCCGTAGCGCTCGGTCATGTGATGGAACACCTCGGCCGCGGAGCCGATGCTCTTCGCAAACCCCATGTGCGACATCGGGTTCCAAGGATTCTTCAGCGTATGGCTCAGCATCTCGGCAATCATGCGTGCCGGCATCATGGCCATGTGCTGCATTTCATGCATGTGATAGAGCATCGGCAACCTCCAGCGTTCTGCCTGGCGCCTTGTGGGCCGTGGATGATGGCCGGGACGATTGGCCGCTGTTCCACCTGCAAGCACCGTACCGGCGCAGTGTAAAGAACCCGTTACGGTCGCGGCGCGGGTCTGGCGCGGGATCGACTAAGCCACTGATCTATTGGGCTTTCTAGGCCGGATCAAGCGGCCAGATCGGCCGGCGCAGCTTGCGGTAGGCAAAGCGCCGGTAGTCGGGCGAGCATAGCGCGCCGCCATCGGCCAGCATGATCTTGCGGGCGATCGGCGCGAACGCGGCGCGGAAATGCTGCGAGGATTTGAGCGCCAGCACCGACTTCCGGCGCGGATCGATGCCCTGGGACAGGAAGGCCTGCAGGTCGGTCGTCTGCATGCGGTTCGACGTGACGATCACGTCGATGCCGCCGATCGCCAGCACCATCGTCGGCCCGTGCGACAGGCGCACGCCCTTGTGCATCGGCCCGTCGCACACGAAGCTGCCATCGGTGAGCCGCGCCACCCGTCCGGTCACGCGCAGCGGCGCGCCATAGGCGGGATCGATCTTGCCGCCCAGGTCCAGCGTGACCTCGGCGCCCGTGCCGGCCGCCTGGCCCGCGCGCACGGCGTCCGGATCGTTGATGGCGTGCAGCGCCGCGTCGACGAGCCCGGCATCGATCATCGCGCCCAAAAGCCGCGTCGCATCGCCGTAGCCGCCGCCGCCCGGATTGTCGGTGAAATCCGCCAGCACCAGCGGCTTGTCGCCGCGCCGGCGCGCTTCGGCGATCGCCTCCGCGAGGCTGTGGCGCTCGACGGTGTCCTGGCCCTGGGTCTTCTGCACCGCGTCGATCAGCGTCTCGGCGACCGATCGCGCGCGATCGCGGTCGCCATCGGCCGCGACGGCAACCGAGGGGCCAGCGTCGCGGATATCGGCCCAGCCGAAGCCGGCATGCACGCTGACCGCCAGCACGCCTGGCTCCCCTTCGATTCGCGCGGCCTCGGCCAGGATACGGTCCATCGGCCCGGCATCCTTCGGATCGCCATGGGTGCGACCATGATCCACCGCGTCCAGCGTCGCCCGCCGCGCGACGGCCGAGACGGGTCGCACCTCGCCGGCGAGCGTCCGCTGCATCAGCGCCGCCGCCTGCTCGGCGCGCTCGACATGGTCGACATGCGGATAGGTGCGATAGGCGATCAGCGCGTTGGCATTGCTCGCCATCGCGTCGGTGACGTTGGCGTGCAGGTCCAGCGTCGCGATCACCGGCACGTCGGGTCCGACGCGGGCGCGGATGCGCGCCAGAAGGTCGCCCTCGCCGTCGTCCTGGTCCTCGGTCACCATCGCGCCGTGCAGCGCCAGCAGCACGCCGTCGACCTTGCCCGCGCGCTCAAGGCCGTCGACGATCGTGCCGGACAGCTCGGTCCAGGCAGCGGCCGTCACCTTTCCGCTCGGCGTCGCGTCGGCCGCGACGGTCGGCACCAGGGTCCAGCCGTTGCGCCGGGCGGCCTGCAGGAAACCGCCGATCTCCGTGCGGGTGCCGGCCAGACGCTGGAACATGTCGTCGCCGTAGACCAGCAGGCGCCTTGCGTAGGAATCGAGGTCCGTCGGCAGGCGGCTGAAGGTGTTGGTCTCGTGCTTGACCTGGCCGACCAGGATGCGCGCGCCCATCGCGTTACTTTCCCTTGAGCTTGGTCAAGTCCGGCACCGGCCGCGCCGTGGCGGGATCGCCGGCGAGATGCTGCTCCAGCGCATGCGCGACCGACGTCACGAACTTGTCGCCGCAATGCGGGCCCACGATCTGCAGGCTCATCGGCGTGCCGGTCGGCTCCAGGCCGCAGGGGATCGCGATCGCCGGATTGCCGGTCAGCGTGATCATGTAGGCGGGGGCCAGCCAGTGGAAATAGGTGCGCAGCGTCTCGCCGTTGATCTCGCCGACATAGAGCTGCTCGACCGGGAAAGGTGGCACCGCCACGGGCGGGCAGACCAGCACGTCGATGTCCTGGAAGAGTGCCTGGAAAGCGCGGAAGATCTGGGTCTGGCGGACATGGGCGCGCGACACGTCCTCGCCCGTCATCGTCAATCCCTGCTCGACATTGGCGGTGACGTTCGGGCCCAGCAGGTCCTTCTTCGTGCGATACTTCTCCAGGTGCCCGGCCAGGAAGTTCTGCGCGCGGATCACCTCGAACACCTCGTCGCCGCCGGCGAAATCGGGCTTGGTCTCCGCGCAGGATTTGAATACCGGCGCGATGCGCCGGATGCGGTCCTCGAAGGTCTGGCGGATGCGCTGGTCTATGCGTACATGGCCGCCGAAATCGGCGGTGTAGCCGACGCGCAGCGAGGACAGGTCGACCGGCGCCGGCTCGCGGAAGATCGACGGATCGACCGGGCGCGAATGCGGGTCGCGGGCATCGAACCCGGCTTGGGCCGACAGCAGCAGGCAGGCGTCGGCGACCGTCCGGCCCATCGGCCCGCGCACCGACAGGTTGGTCCAGCCCAGCGGCCGGCGCTCGTTCGGCACCAGCCCCGGCGAGGTGCGGAACCCCACCACGCCGCAAAACGCCGCCGGGTTGCGCAAGGACCCGCCGGTGTCGGAGCCGGTGCAGATCGGGAACATGCCGGTGGCCAGCGCCACCGCCGACCCGCCCGACGAGCCGGCGCAGGTACGGGTCGGGTCGAACGGATTGCGCGACGGGCCGTAGACCTTGTTGGTCGTGTTCGCACCGGCGCCGAACTCGGGCGTGTTGGTCTTGCCGACCACGATCGCGCCGGCCGCCCGCAGCACGGCCGTCCCGCGCTCGTCCTTCGCCGGCACGTTGTCCTTGAAGATCAGCGAGCCGTAGGTGGTGCGCAGCCCCTCGGTGTCCTCCAGGTCCTTCACCCCCAGCGGCAGCCCGTGCAGCACGCCCAGCTTCTGGCCCGCCATCACGGCCTGCTCGGCCTTGCGGGCTTCGTCCCGCGCCCGGTCGGCCGCCATCGCCACCACGGCGTTGACCGCCGGATTGACCCGATCGATCCGGCGCAGGCAGGAATCCAGCAATTCGACCGGGGATAGTTTCCGCTGGCCGATCAATCGGCGGGCCGCCACGGCGCTCAGTTCGCAGGCTTCGGTCATGGGCAGCTCCTGGGAAGGCAAGGGCGGGGATATCCGGAAGGCCAGGGTGGCCGGGAGGCGGCAGTTGACTATCATGGCATCTGCGCCACGCCGGGGCGAGAACGGTCGCGGCCCCGCCAGTCGGCATCGTCTCCTTGGCAAAAAATCTATATATTGTTACCAAGGGGCGTGTAATCGCTAAATGCGGCCGGATCACCCGGTTTCCGGGTGGCGGATTCAAGCGGGCAGCACGATACAAATGACCAGCCTTAGCGAGGACGGCGAGATCGTCGTTGAGCCCACGCGGGGCGGTGCGGGGGACGGCGGTCCGGTCCCCGGCCATGGCGGCGGATTCGCCTCGCCCCAGGTCACGCTGCGCGACATCCTGACGATCGTCTTCTTCGACCGCTGGGCGATCCTGGTCGCGTTCCTGGTGCCGGTCCTGCTGGGCGTCGTCGCCATTTCGGCCACCCGCACGACCTTCGAGGCCGAGGCGCGGCTTCTGGTGCTGCTGGGACGCGAGTACGTGTTCCGCCCGGAAGTCGGCGAAAACGTGCCGGGCCTGTCCTTCGACCGCGAGCAGATCGTCAAGGCCGAGCTGGAAATCCTGGGCAGCCGCGAACTGAAGGCCGAGGTGATCCGCACCGTCGGACTGGAGGAGATGTACCCGCAGCTCAACCGCGAGCAGGCGGCGGAGCCCAAGCAGGAGACCGAGGGCAGGCGCCGGCCGCGCGCGACGGATCTCGCGGTCGACAAGTTCGAGAAGAACCTGAAGCTGACGCCGGTTCAGGGTTCCAACGTCATCCAGCTCGCCTTCGACCATGCCGATCCGCAGATCGCGGCCGAGGCGCTGAACCTTCTGATCCGCTTCTACATGGACAAGCGGCGCGACGTGTTCAACCAGTCGCGTTCGGCCATCATCCAGGAGCAGCGCGACCAGTTCGCCCAGCGGCTGCGCGACGCCGAAGCGCGCCTCCAGGAATTCCGCGCCCAGAACAACATCTCGAACGCCGACGAGCAGACCAACCTGCTGCTGCGGCAGGAATCCGAGCAGAACCTGGCCCTGCTGCAGCTCGACGAGCGGATCCGGGGGCTCGAGGCCCAGGGCCAGGCGCTGAAGGCCCAGATCGCCGTCACCCCGGCGCAGGTGCTGCTGTCCAGCGACAACACGCGCGCGCCGGCGATGGAATCCGCGCGCGGCACGCTGATGGCGCTGGAATTACGCCGCCGCGACCTGCTGACCAAGTACAAGGAAACCTCGCGCGTCATCGCCGATGTCGACGCGCAGATCGCCCAGGCCCGCGCCTTCCTGGGCCAGGACGACAAGCGCGTGACCGACAGCACGCGCCGCGGCCGCAACCCCGTGCTGGACGATCTGGAACGCGACCTGGCGCGGCTGGCAGCCGAGCTCAAGGGCCTGCAGGCGCGCCGCGGCGAGATCGAGTCCAGCCTGCGCAAGCTGCGCGACCGGCTGGGCGAGCTGGCGGAGCGCCAGCAGGCGTTCCGCGCGCTGGAACGCGACCGCGCGCTGCTGGAGGAGAGCTATCGCACCTACACGACGCGGCTGGAGCAGGCCAAGATCACGGAGGAGTTCGACAAGAGCAAGAGCGCCAATGTGCGCATCATCGCCTCCGCCGAGCCGCCGAGCGAGGGGCGCAGCCTCCGATTGCCCATCATGGCGGCGGCCGTGTTCATCGGTTTCCTGACGGCGCTGGCCACGGCCTTCGTGGTCGCGCAGATGCGCCAGATCTTCCTGACGCCCGAGGATACCGAGCGCGCGCTTGGCTTGCCGGTCCTTCTGGCCGTGCCGATGCGCGAACGCAGCGCGGCCGGCGGCAGGGACCGAGCGCGATGACGACGACCGCCGAGCCTTCGGCCCTCGACGGCCCGCGCCCCGGCGCCTACGGGCCCGAGACGCTCACGCCGCAGGAGGCGCTGCGCCTGCTTTACCTTACCTATCGCACGCTCAAGGCGCGCGGGCGCAACACGCGGTTCGCGCGCGTGCAGTTCGTCGCGGCCAACCGCGGCGAGGGCACGTCGACGGTCGCGCGCGACTTCGCGATGATCGCCGCCCAGCGCGCGCACGAGCGCGTGCTGCTGATGGACCTCAGCCTGCCGCTCAACGCGCAGCTCGCCTGGGCAAGCGAGCATGGGCGTCTGCTCGGCCCCGCCGACATCCCGCCGGTCGAGTTCGGCCTGCCGGTCGACCATCGCGACGGGCAGGAAAACCTGTCGACCTGGCTGCGCTTCCACCGCCTGCGCAATTCCTCGCTGTTCCTGTCCGAACGCTACGACATCGACCAGCCGCGCAGCGAAGGCGGCGCGCCGCGCGGGATGGGCGAGTTCTGGGACACGCTGCGGGCGAAGTTCGAGCTGGTGGTGGTCGATACCCAGGCGGTTTCGGAATCCTTCGATCCGATCATGTTGTCCAACCAGATGGACGCCGTGATCATGGTGGTCAGCGCGGAATCCACGCGCGCGCCGGTGGCACAGAACGTGCGCGACCGCATCGCCGAGGTGGGCGGGCCGATCATCGGCGTGGTGCTGAACCGCCGTCGCTTCCACATACCGAATTTCCTCTATCGGCGCCTTTGATGGACGCGCCGCGGCGATGACGGGGCGCGCGCTGCTGGCATCGCCCGGCGGCAGGCGCGGGCGCGGCGGCATGGCGAGCCTGGTCTGCTACCTGGCCGACGCATTGCCCCGGCGCCTGGCGGGCTGGCGGGTGGACGTGCTCGACACCTACGGGCCGGGCGAGGGCAGGGCGGCGTTCTCACGGATGCCCTTTTATTTCCTGCTCGCCGTGCTGCGGGTGATCGGATCGCGCCTGGCCGGGCGGCTCGACCTCCTCCACATCCACATGGCGTGCTACGGCAGCGCGGTGCGCAAGCCGGTGCTGGCAAGCGTCGCGCAGATGCTCGGCGTGCCGACCGTGATGCATCTGCATGGCGCGGATTTCGACGCGTACTGCCGCGCGCTGCCCGCCCGGCGGCGCCGCTGGCTGGTCGGTATCCTCAGGCGCTGCGACCGGGTGGTGGTGATCGGCGCGCACTGGCGGCGGTTCGTGGTGGACGAGCTGGGGCTGGACGCGACGCGGGTCGTGCTGATCCACAACGGCGTACCGGCGCAAGCGATCTCTGCGCCACGACCGCAGGTCGGTCCGGTGCGCCTGCTGATGCTGGGCGAGCTGGGGCCGCGCAAGGGCACGCCCGAGCTGGTCGAGGCGCTGGCCCGGCCCGAACTGCGCCGGCGGGACTGGCGCGCCACGCTGGCGGGCAATGGGCCCGTGGCCGAGTTCCGCGAACAGGTCCGGGCTCTCGGCCTGTCCGGGCGCATCGCCGTCCCCGGATGGCAAAGCGCCGATCAGGTGGCCGCCTTGCTGGCCGAGGCCGACATCTTCGTGCTGCCGTCGCGCCAGGAAGGCCTGCCGGTCGCCATTCTGGAGGCGATGGCCGGCGGCGTCGCGGTGATCGCCACGCCGGTCGGCGCGATCGGCGACGCCATCACGCACGGCGAGACCGGCCTGCTGGTGCCGCCCGGCGATGTCGATGCGCTGGCACGCGCGGTCGCGTCGCTCGTCGACGATCCGGCGCAGCGCGCGCGTCTCGCCCGGGCGGCCAGGGGGCGATTCGAGGCGATGTTCACCATCGACCGCACGGCCGATGCCGTCGCGGCCCTCTATCGCCAGGTCGTTCAGCGGCCGTAGCGCGCGGTGTAGCTCGCCGTCGCCAGCTTGTTGGCGTTCAGCATGAACCCGACCAGCGCGCCGGACGCGTTGCTGTCCAGCTCGATCTTGTCGGTCTTCAGCGCGAACACCTTGAAGATGTAGCGGTGCGGCTTGTCGCCCGCGGGCGGGCAGGCGCCGCCGAACCCGGCGGAGCCGAATTCCGTGCGCCCCTGCACCGCGCCGGCCGGCAGGCCCGCGCCCGCACCCGCGCCCTCGGGCAGCGACGTGACGCCGGGCGGGATGTTGAACACGGTCCAGTGCCACCAGCCCGATCCGGTCGGCGCATCCGGATCGTAGACCGTGACGGCAAAGCTCTTGGTGCCGGTCGGCGCGCCCTTCCACGCCAGCGCCGGCGACTTGTTCTCGCCCTTGCAGCCGAAGCCGTTGAAGACCTGCGTGTTGGTCAGCTTGTTATCCTTGGGAATCGACGTGCTGGAAACGGTGAACTTGTCCGCCGCGCATGCCGCGCTCGACACCATCGCGGCCGCCGCCGCGAAGACCCAGATCTGCCGCATTTGTCCCTCCCGCTTGCGGTTTTCCGCCCCGGCGATACTACGCCGGTCGGCCACGGCCGGAAAGCGCGGCTGCGTCAGGCCAGCTTGAAGCTGCGCAGGAATTGCTCCAGCGCCAGCATCTGCCACAGAAGCTTTTCGTGGTTCTGGCGGCCGGCGAGATGCGCATCGATCGTGGCATCGAGCTGGCCGGGACGATAGAAGCCGCGCGATCGCGCGCCGGGTCCCAGCAGATCGGTCAGGAACGGCCGCATCGCGCCGCGGAACCACTCGTTGACCGGCATGCGGAAGCCGGATTTCGGACGATCGATGATGCTGCGCGGCAGCACTTTCTCGGCGGCGCGACGCAGGATCCACTTGCCGGTCAATCCATGCAGACGCCATCGGTCGGGCAGGGACGACGCGAAGGCGACCAGGTCGTGGTCAAGGAAGGGCATGCGCGATTCCAGCGACGCGCCCATGGTCATGCGGTCGCCGCGCTCCAGCAGATTGTCGGGCAGCCAGACCGACTGATCGAAATAGAGCATGCGGCGCAGCGCGCTGTTCGCGGGATCGTCCGTGCGGGCGTCGTAGGGTGGGCGCGCGACGCTGGTCAGCGCCGCCTGCTCGCCCGCCGACAGGGCGCCGAACCAGCGGATCATCCGCTGCGTGAAGTCGCGCTCGCCGAAGCTGGCCGCCAGGGTCTTCACGCGGCGAAACCCATAGGGCAGGGCGCGCAGCACCGGCTCGACCAGAAGCTCGTGCACCGCGCCGGGCATGATCGCCTGGTAGAGCGCGGCGTAGCGGTCATAGGCGTGCTTCGGATAGCCGGCCAGGGTTTCGTCCGCGCCTTCGCCCGTCAGCACGACCTTCAGCGTCGCCGCCGCCATGCGGCTGAGCAGCAGGATCGGCAGGTCCGCCGGCTCGCTCACCGGCGCGTCGCGGAACCCAGTCGCATCGGGCAGCCCGTCGACCAGCCCGGTCGTCGAGAACAGCACCGGGTGGTGATCGCAGCCAAGCTCGCGCGCGACGAGGTTTGCGTGCGGCAGTTCGCTGTAACGCTCCTCGGCGAAACCGATCGAATAGGTCGACACGGGCCTGCCGGTCCGCCGCGCCATCAACGCGACCACGGTCGATGAATCGAGCCCGCCGGACAGGAACGCGCCGAGCGGCACGTCGGCAACCAGGCGCCGCGCCACCGCCTGGTCCAGCAGCCGCTCGAATTCCGCCAGCGGGTCGGCCGGCTTCGGAAGCGACGCGTCGCGCGGTCGCGCGTCCGGCGGCACGTACCAGGTCGAAACCGTGGCGCGGCCCTTCTCCCACACCAGCATCTGGCCCATGCCCAGCTTGGCGATGCCCTGGAACAGGGTTCGCGGGCCGGGCACGTAGCGGAAGGCGAAATAGAGGCCGAGCGCCTCGTGATCCAGCCGCCGCTCCACGCCGGGCAGGCACAGCAGCGCCTTGATCTCCGAGGCGAAGGCGACCAGCCCGTCGCGCTGCAACAGGAAGATCGGCTTCTTGCCGAAGCGGTCGCGCACGATCACCAGGCGCTCGTCCTTGGGATCCCACAGCGCAAACGCGAACATGCCGGCCAGGCGCTCGACGAAGCGCGCGCCCCAATGGCGATAGCCGTGCAGCAGCACCTCGGTGTCGCTGTTGGTGCGGAACACGGCCCCGGCCGATTCCAAGTCACGGCGCAGTTCGCGGTAGTTGTAGATCTCGCCGTTGAAGGTGACGGCGGTGCCGTCGGCCGCCACCATCGGCTGCGCGCCGCCGGCCAGGTCGATGATCGACAACCGGCGATGGCCGAACCCGGCGCGCCAGGCGCCGGCATCCGCGAACCAGGTGCCGTCGCCATCGGGACCGCGGTGCCGCAGCGTGTCCGCCATCGCCGCCACGCTGGCATCGGGCAGTCCCAGCTCGCGCCGCGCGATCCATCCGACGATGCCGCACATCGCGCGGTCCTAGCGCCACAGGGACGCGTAAGCGTCCAGATAGACCCGGCGGTGGTCCTTCCAGTCGAACAGCGCCTTGACCCGCGCGCGACCGGCCGAACCCATGCGCCGGCAGCGTTCGGGGTCGTCGAGCAGCGCCAGCATCGCGTCGGCGAACACGGCCGGATCGTTTGTGCGGCCGGCATAGACGGCGGCCTCGCCGGCGATGGCGCGGCCCTCGGTCAGGTCGAACATGACGCAGGGCAAGTCCATCGCCATGTATTCGAGGACCTTGTTCATCGTCAATTTGTCGTTGAAGTTGTTCCACGGATCGGGACAGGCGCCGATATCGGCCGACGACATGGCCGTCAACAGCGCCTCGCCGCGCAGGAAGCCCGTGAAGTTGACGCGGTCGGCAATGCCCAGCTCCGCGGCCAGCGCCCGCAGATGCGCGTATTCGGGCCCATCGCCGACCAGGAGGAACCGCAAGTCGCTGCGCCCCCGGCGCTTGATCGCGTCGGCGGCGGCGCGCAGCAGAATCTCGACGCCGTCCTGCGCGCCCATGATGCCGATATAGACGACGACCTTGGCCGCGCCATCGCGCAGCGCCGGATCGGCCGCCCGCCTTGTCATCGCCTGGGTGTCGGGGCAGCTCCGCACCAGGTGCACGCACGCCGCGGGCTTGCCGGCCCGGTCGACGGCGATATGGCGCAGCGCCTCGCTTGTGGTGATCACCAGGTCGGCGTCGCGGATCGATCGCCGCTCGAACATCAGGGTCAGCCGGTGCAGCAGGGTGCGGTGCGGAAACTTGAAGGCGAACAGCTCGGCGAAGGGATCGTGGTGGTCGAACACGAACTTGCGGCCGAACAGCACGCGGAACGGCCAGGCGACGATCCAGATCGAATCGGGCGGGTTGCAGGCCTGGATCGCGTCGAAGCCCCTGGTAAGGAAGATCCACCAGGCCAGCACGGTCTGCCAGAACAGCGCCGCCGCGTATTCCAGCACGAAGCCCAGGATGCCGCTGGCGTCGAGCGGCAGGCCGTGGCGATGGATCTCCACGCCGTCGATCGTCTCGAAGCTCTTCTCGTAGCCGCGCCCCTTCGGGCAGATGACCGACACGCCATAGCCGGCGGCGACCAGGGCCAGGCATTCCTGCCAGACCCGCCGATCCGGCGGCACCGGCAGGTTCTCGACCACGATGAGAACGCGCCGGCCCGGCATGTCAGTAGCGGTAGTTGGCTTCGAAGATGTTGTAGGGCTGGACGTCGATCGTCAGCTTGCCGTCCAGCGTGTCGATATCCAGCACGAAGCCCGCGACGCGCCAGCCGATCTGGCCGGGATCGGCCATGTAGAGATCGATCGTGCGCTCGCGCGACAGGTTCATGCCGGCGATGCTGCCGGTCGGCGAATTGGCCACGGCGCTGCCGTCGACCACCACCAGCAGCGGCACGTTGTTGCCCGGGATCGTGTCCCAGCGCAGGCCGGGGATCGACTTGTGCCGGAGCGTCATCGACTTGACGTAGAAGCCGCTGATCCCGCCGGTCAGGCTGCGCCCGCCGCTGACCGGGCCCAGCGTGTTGCCGGCGCCGCCCGGCTCGGGCAGCTTGCCATGGGCCTGGGCGATGTCGTAGCCGATCGCGCGCACCAGGATGCGCACCCACCCGTCGGCGCGCCCATCCGGACCGGCAATCTCGCTGTTGGACGCCAGGTCGATGCCCTCCGCCCGACCGACGATATAGGCCATGGTCGGCAGAGGCGTCTGGGCGAGCGCCGGGACGGCGAGCAGCGACGCCAGCCCGGCCAGGGCCGCCACCATACACGCGCTCTTGCGCCGCTCGCTCATCGCAACCTCGTGCCCGCCGACGCCGCAGTAGGCAGGCGCGGCGCTGTAGAATTGGTAAACTTTTCCCGCGAAGATGCCGGCCCATGCTTGACCAGATCAGCGCCGCGTTCCGCCACCGCCGCAACCGGCGCCTCGCGAAGGGGCTGGCCGCCTTGGCCGAGGCGGTTGCCCGGCGCGAATCGCGACGCCTGCGCGTGATCGACATCGGCGGCGCGCCCGGCTTCTGGCAGACGCTCGATGCGCGCATCGCGGCCGACGTGGTGATGGTCAATATCGCGCCCGAGCCCGTGGCGGCTGCGCCGGGCGATGCGATCACGTTCGAATCGGTTGCCGGCGACGCGCGCGACCTGCGGCGCTGGGGCGACAGCGCCTTTGACCTGGTGCTGTCGAACTCGGTGATCGAGCATGTCGGCGGCTGGGCGGACATCGAGCGCGCGGCGGGCGAAATGCGCCGGCTGGCGGGCCATGGCTGGGTGCAGACGCCGGCCTTCGGCTTTCCGATCGAGCCGCATTTCGCCCTGCCCTTCATCCACTGGCTGGCGACGCCCCTGCGCGCAAGGTTGCTGCCCTTGGTGCCGCGCCAGGGCTACGGGCATCTCGGTGCGGGCTCCGTGGGCGACGCGCGCCGCGCCGTCGAGGAGATCAACCTTCTGACCGCGCGGGAAATCCGGCATCTTTTCCCCCAGGCCGACCTGCTGCGCGAGCGCGTCGCCGGCCTGACCAAATCCTTCATCGCGGCCTGGCCCCACGGCTGGTGGCGCTGACGGCGTATCCCTAGGTTTATGCCATATATTGTGGATTGCTCGCCAGCCATCCGCTATATATCCGAGATTCCCGGGTGGGGACCCGGACGACCGACGGAGCCGGTAAAGGGGTGTTGGGCGAACTTCGCACGATGCGGGGCGCTGCCGTCTGCTGGCTGGCGGGCTTGCTGGCGCTCGGGGCCTGCGGCGTGGTCGGCAAGCCCGACGAGGCGCAGCACCCGCCCATCAACTTCGCGCCGTGGCAAGAGGCGGCCGAGGAATACCGCCTGCGCCCGGGCGACGAGATCGACGTCCGGCTGCTCTACAACCCCGAACTCAGCGACCGCGTCGTGGTGGCCCCGGACGGGCGCGTCAACATGTCCCTGGTGGGCTCGGTGGTGGCCGAGGGACAGACCCCCAGCCAGTTCGCGCGCGACCTGGAACAGCGCTTCGCGGTCGAGCTGCAGCGCCCGGACGTGACGGTCGTGCCGCGCGCCTTTGCCTCGCAGCGCGTGTTCGTCGGCGGCGAGGTAGGCACGCCCGGCGTGATCAACCTCACGGGCCGGATGGGCGTGGCCGAGGCGGTGCTGGCGGCGGGCGGCCTGCGCAACACCGGCGCATTCGACAACGTCGTCGTGGTCCGGCGCGGGCCCGATGGACGGCCGATGCTGCGCAATGTCGACCTGGAACGCCTGCTCAACACGGGAGACCGGGACCAGGATGTGCCGATCCGCGGCGGCGACATGATCTTCGTGCCGCGCAAGGGCGTGGCCAACGCGAATCTCTGGGTCGACCAGTACATCCGCCAGATCCTGCCGTTCAACAATTCCGCCGGCTTCACCGGCAACTACGACTTGAAAATAGCGCCCGGGACGACGCCCTGACGCCGGCCAAGCGACCCCACCCGCCGTCGCGGCGCGCATTCCTGCGCGGCGGCGCGGCGGCCCTCGCCCTGCCGCAGATCGCCCGCGGCGTCGCGCAGACGCCCCCGGCCCTGCCGCGCCGCGGCGTCAATCTCAGCCACTGGCTGAGCTGGGACGGGCGCCAGCCGGTGGTCGCGGCGGATGCCAAGGCGATCCGCGCCGCCGGCTTCGACCACGTGCGCCTGCCGCTCGATCCCGAATTCATCGGCTGGAAACCCGCCACCGGCGGCGCGCCGCCGCGGCTCGACCTGCTCGACGCGGCGCTGGCGCTGCTTGCCGGCCACGACCTGGCGGTGATCTTGAGCTTCCATCCGCGCGAGGAGACGCGCGACGAGATCGAGCTGCGGCGCCCCTACCAGGATGCCTATGTCCAGTTCTGGACCTTGCTGGCCCAGCGCTACCGCGCCGCGCCGCCGGACCGGCTGGTCTTCGCCGTGATGAACGAGCCGCAATACTACGTGCGCGGCCCGGCGCGCTGGAACCAGCTGCAGCAACGCGTGGCGCAGGCGATCCGCGCGGTCGACCCCAACCGCGTCCTGGCCCTGTCCGGCATCGGCGGGGCCAGCATCGATTATCTCGACCGGCTGGCGCCGATCGCCGACGCGAACGCGTTCCACGTCTTTCATTTCTACGAGCCCTACCTGGTGACGCATTTCGGCGCCAATTGGGAGCCGTTCACCAAGGAGCCCGGCGCGCTGGTCGCGCGCGTCGTCTATCCGTCGACCGAGATGACGATGGCGATCGCGGCGATCGGGCTTGGCCCCCAGCGCGCCGACGCCGAGAAGCTGGTGCGCGACTACATCGACCGGCCCTGGACAGCCGACACCATCGACCGCCGCATCGCCCTCGCTGCCGCCTGGGCCAGACGCGCCAACACGCGCCTGGTATGCACCGAGTTCGGCGTGCTGCGCGCGCGCATCGATCCTGGTTCGCGCACGCGCTGGATCGGCGACGTGCGCCGGGCGCTGGAGCATCACGGCATCGGCTGGTCGGTGTGGGACTATGCCGACCTGTTCGGCATCGCCACGGCGACGGGCGACGTGGACTATCCGGGCGACGGCGCCGTGGTGCCGCGCGACGCGAAGAACCCGCGGCGCGCCTTCGACGCGGCGGCGATCGCGGCGCTGGGCTTGTAGGCGGGGTCGGCCAGCCGCGCATAGGCGGCCGCGCCCATCATCGCCACCACGAACAGGCTGAGGCTCGAATCCTTCACCGCCAGCGAGTTGTTGCTGGAGATCATGATGAAGAACACCAGCGTCGCCACCTTGGCCGCGGCCGGCGCGCCGCTGAGCAGGCCCCAGACCAGCCAGCCGAAGGCAAGCACGAACAGCACCCAGCAGATCAGCCCGAAGTTCAGCAGCAGCAGCACCCAGAAGTTCTCGATGTCGGTCAGGATGGTGAAGGACCGCAAGTGCTCCATCACGCGGCCGATGCCGTCGGGTCCCAGGCCGAACAGGAATTCCGGCATGCTCAGCCGGTCGAAGGCGCGCAGCACCAGCGTACGGGACTGGGCGCTCGGGTCCCATCGCAGCGTCTCGAAGATGCGCGACTGCTGGCCCAGGAACAGCATGACCACGACCGCCGCCACGGGTGTGACCAGCGCCATGAACCCGACGCCGGTCAGCATGGCGTAGCTGAATTGCCGGCGCATCAGCCCGACCAGATACCACCGCGCCAGCGCGATCGCCGCGACCAGGGTGCAGATCGCAAAGGCGGTGCGGCTGCCGAAGGCCAGCAGCGACAGCGCCATCGCCAGGCCGGCCACCGCGGCCGTCGCGCGGTGGCCCCGCAGGACCGGCAGCAGGCACAGAAAGGTCGCGATGATGGTCGCGTTCTTCAGCGGATGGCCCATCAGGCTGGTGGCGCGGAACTGCGGCTCGACATGCAGCTCGCCGCTGATGAAATAGGGGACCAGGCGCTGGCGCGTGACGAACTCGGCAAGGCCGATGACCGCGTCGAGCGCGACCAGCGAGAGCGCCACCAGGAAGACCCGGCGCCGCCAGATCTGCGGCAGCGCGAACAAGGTCATCGCCAGCACGGCCGGGACGAACAGCGTCTCGTTGATGAACGCCGCGCCGCTGATGCCGAAGCGGGCGGTGCAGTAGGCCATGATGCCGATCGTCACCACGGCATAGACCACGACCGCCGGCCGCGTGCGGAGAAGCGCGCCCAGGTAGCGCACGGGATTGACCGGCACCGTCGCGCAGAGGAAAGCCAGCAGGACCAGGTACGAGCCGGGGTGCAGCTTGCCCGCCAGGCTGCCGCCGAGGGCGGTGTAGTTGATCCCCATCCAGAACAGGAAACTGTCGGAGAGGGTCAGCATGGCCACCACCGCGGCCATCGAGATGATGCCGGCGGCAGTCTGGCGCGACGCGGCGGACCGCGGCGCGGCCAGCGGACGTCCATAGTCGGAGAAATCGGCGTGCTGCCGGATATCGACCATCCAGGCCCAGGCAATGGTGACGCGCCCTTGCCGCGCGGCGCCGGGGCAGAGTAGACCAGACCCGTGCCGACCGCCACGACCCGATTGGGCGCCACGCCATGATTCTCGGCCATGCCCTGGGCTATTTGGTTGCGGCGGCGCTGCAGGCCGTGGCGGCGCTGGGTCTCGTCGCCGGCCTGACCCGCCTGCTCAGCGACGTCGAGTTCGGCCAGTACGGGCTGGCGACGGCGACGCTGCATCTCGGCCAGTCCGTGCTGTTCTTCTGGCTCAAGGGCAGCGTATCGCGCTTCCATGCCGCCGCCGGGCAGGAAGGGCGCCTGGCGTCGTTCCAGGCCGCGGTGCGCCGCTGGTTCATCGCGACATCGCTGATGGGTGGCGGGATCGGCGCGGCCGTCGCGCTGGCGCTGCCGGTCAGCCCGGGCCTGCGCGCGACGATCTGGGCCACGCTGGCCGCCGCTATTGCGCAGGGCGCGTTCACCCTGGTGCTGGAGATGCATCGCGCCGGCCTGCGGGTCTGGCGCTACTCGCTGTTCCAGTCGCTACAGGCGGCGCTCAGCGTCGCCTTGTCGTTGGCGTTGGTGCTGGCGGCCGGACAGGCGGCCGGCGAGACCGGTGCGGCGTTGGCGATGGCGGGACTGGCGCTGTCCTTCGCGCTCTGCGCCGCGGTCGACCTGCGCGGCCTGCGGTTCTGGTTCGCCGGCGGCCAACCGCTGCCGGGCGAGATGCGCGCGATCCTGCTCTACGGCCTGCCGCTCAGCCTGGCGATGGTGCTCGACGCGGTGCTCGCCACCGGCGACCGGTTCGTGATCGCCCAGTTCCACGGCGAGGCCGAGGTCGGGCCCTATGCGGCGGCGGTGACGCTGGCGCATCGCAGCCTGCTTGCGCTGTGCACGGTGGTGGGCGCCGCCGCCGCGCCGCTCGCTTTCGCGACGATAGCGGAGGACGGCACCGAGGCGGCGCGCCGGCGCCTGGCGGATGCCGGCGACCTGCTGCTGGCGATCGGCATCCCCGCCGCGGCAGGATTGGCGGCCCTGGCCTGGCCGGTCAGCGAGGTGATGGTTGCAGCCTCGATGCGCGCCGAGGTTGCCGGCTTGCTGCCCTGGATCGCCACCGGGGCATTGATGCACGGGCTGGCCGTGCACTATTTCAGCCAGGCCTTCCTTCTGGCGCGTCAGCCGATGGCGCTGGTGCGCTGCATGCTGCCGGTGGTGCTGGCTTATGGCGCGCTGAATATCGGGCTGGTGCGCCTCTATGGCGCGGCGGGCGCGGCCTATGCGCTGGTGGCCACGCAGGCCTTGCACCTCGCGCTTTCGATCGTGCTGGGCCGGCGTCATTTCCGGGTGCCGCTGCGCGGGACCACCGCGGCCAAGGCGATCGCCGCCGCGGCGATGATGCTGGCGGCGCTGCGCTGGATGGCGCTTCCCGGCGGGATGCTGGGCGTGCTCGTGCAGACGGCGGCGGGCGCGGCGATCTATGGCGCGGCCGCGCTCGCGCTCGACATCGCGAACTGCCGCGCCCGGCTGGGGCGCCGGCTGGGCCTCGCCGCATGAGCGCGCCGCGGTTCGCCTTCTACATGCCGCATCTGCGCATCGGCGGGGCCGAGCGGGTGATGGCCAACCTGGCCAACCATTTCGCCGAGCGCGGGGTTGCGCCGGCGATGCTGCTCGACCGCCGCGACGGCGCGCTCGTCGACGCGCTGGCGCCGGATATCGACGTGATCGCGCTCGACGCGCCGCGAACCCTGGCGGCGCTGCCGCGGCTTGTTCGGGTGCTGCGCGCGCTGCGGCCGCAGGTGCTGCTGTCGGCGATCACCTATAACAGCCCGGTCGCGATCCTGGCGGCGCTGCTGGCGCGGCAGGGCACGCGCGTGGCGGTGGCGGAGCACACCATCCTGTCGCGCGAGCTGGGGGAGCGCGGCTGGCGCCAGCGGACGCTGCTGCCGCCGGTCCTGCGCCTGGCCTATCGCCGCGCGGCGGCGATCCTGTGCCCGGCCGGCGCGATCGCCGACGACCTGGCGGCGCTCACCGGCATCGCGCGCGAACGCATCGAGGTGCTGCCCAACCCGGTGATCGGTCCGGACGCGGCGATGCGCGCCCTGCGTCCGGCCGACGATCCTTGGTTCGCCGAGGCGGTGCCGGTCTTCGTCGCGGCCGGACGGCTGGCGCCGGTCAAGGATTTCGCGACCTTGCTGCGCGGCTTCGCGCTGCTGGCGGCGGTCCGGCCGGCGCGGCTGGTCCTGCTGGGCGACGGGCCGCTGCGCACCGAGCTGGAGGCCGAGGCGACAAGGCTCGGCATCGCCGACCGCGTGCGGTTCAGGGGCGCGGTCGCCGACCCGCTGCCCTATCTGGCGCGCGCGGCTTGTGTGGTATCCACGTCGCGCTACGAGGGTTTCGGCAACGTGCTGGTCGAAGCGATGGCCTGCGGCGCGCCGGTGGTCAGCACCGATTGTCCGGGCGGACCGCGCACGATCCTCGACGGCGGTCGCCTGGGAAGCCTGGTGCCGGTGGGCGACCACGCGGCGCTCGCCGCGGCGATGTCGGCCATGCTGGCCGAGCGGCCCGCGGCCGATATGCTGCGGCGCGCGGCGCAGCGCTACGCGATCGATGCCGCCGGCGATGCCTATCTGGAACGGTTGCGGCGGCTAGCTCACGCCGCGCGGTGATGGTCCGCGCCGGGCGCGCGCGACAACTGCTGCACCGCCAGCGGGGCGAGGAACGATGCCCCCTGCAGCCGGCGCCCCTTGGCGACCACGCCCACCGTCATGCAGAGGATCAGCAGGTCGAACCACAGCGACCAGTTGTTGATGTAGTCCAGGTCGTATTCCAGCCGCCGGCGCAGATCCTGCTCGTTGAGGATCGGCCCGTGCCCGCCATTGACCTGGGACCATCCCGTCATACCCGGCTTGATGCGCCGCCGGCGGGCATACTCCATCAGGATGTCCTGCGCGAAGGTGTTGCCAGCCATCATGCCGGTGGCGTAGGGCCGCGGCCCGACCAGCGACATCTCGCCGCGCACGACGTTGAAGAGCTGCGGCAGTTCGTCGAGGCTGTACTTGCGCAGGACCCATCCCAGCGCGGTGACGCGCGGGTCCTTCTCCGCTACCTGGCGCGCCGCGACCTCGTCCTGCATGTCGGTGCGCAGCGTGCGGAACTTCAGGACGTTGAAGGCCTTGCCGCCATAGCCGATGCGGCGCTGGCGGAACAGCGCCGGCCCGGGGCTGTCCAGCCGCACGGCGAGCGCGATCGCCGCCATGACCGGCAGCAGCAGCAGCGCGAGCGCAAGGCCCAGCACGCGGTCCTCGATCTCCTTGACCAGGCGCCGCCCGCCATCCATCGGCCGGCCCAGCACCTCGATCAAGGTCGGCCCTTCGCCGATCCCGCCCTCGCCGTCGCCCGGCCTCAGGCCCACCATGTCCGGCGCCAGCAGGATGCGGGTCGACACGGTGCGCAGCCGGTCCAGCAGCTCGGCCATGCGCTGCTCGGCCGACCAGGGCAGGGCCACCACGATCCAGTCTACCGCGTCGATCGCCTCGAACTTCAACAGGTCGTCGGTCGTGCCCAGCACCGGCAGGTCGGCCAGGCTGGGTTCGATGCGCGAGGTGCGGTCGTCGAAGATGCCGACGATGTCGAAGGGCGGACGCGCGGCGGCGCGCGTCTCCAGGATCAGCCGCTCGGCGATCGCCGTGGCGCCCACGATCACCACCTTGGGCGCATAGCGGCCGCGGTCGCGCAGCCGCTCGATGAGGTGGTCGGTGGCGGCGAAGGCGGCGATCAGGAGAAGCGACACCGTCGCCGCCCACGGACCCACCAGCCGCGCCAGGGTTGCATCGACTTCGGCGAAATGCCCGGCCAGCATCGTGCCGACCGCGATGAAGCTGAGCGCGCCGGCGAGCGCGGCAAGGCGGCGAAGCGGCGCGATCAGCACGCGGAACTGGTAGGCGCCGAACAGGCGCATCAGGCCGACCAGCGACAGGCCGAGCAGCGACAGCGCCATGACTTCGCGGATCGTCGACGTCCCGTCGGACAGGCTGCCGGCCACGCCGAAGCCGATAGACGCCAGCGCGACCAAGACCGCGTCGACCGCCATGACGATCAGCGCCGTCGCACGGCGCGACAACGCGTGCGGGCCGGCCGCAACCTGTGCGGCCACTTCGCTTCGGCGGGTCGTTCGCTCCGCGATGAGCGGGCTGGGCATGTCCGCTGACGCCGTCTTGGCTTCGACCGAATACGGCATTACTTGCCTCCGGAAGCCCGCACCTTCAGCGCGGGGGTCAACCTCTTAGTGCCCGCTCCCTGAACATTAGCTTAACGGCTAACGCCGCTGAAGTAATCGATTTTTGGCCCACAATGTCGGCCATTTGATTCAATTTCTAGCAAGATTACCGCGGCCGGTCGCGCCGCAGCCGGCAAGTGATTCGCGCCGCCGGGAGGCGCGTTCTACTTGGCGGGCCTGGTGCGCATTTTAATCAATTGCCCGCCATCTCGCTTCTTAAGCGATTTCTAACGGCGGCGGTTTCTATTGCCTTCCCGGCGGCAACGGGAGGGCTCCTGCGATGTTCAAGTCGGCGATCAAGCGCGCGCTGGTGGGAAGCGGGCTCGACCGCGTGGTGCGCGCGCTGGCCGGCGGGTCCGGCGCGATCCTGATGCTGCACCGGGTCGGCGAGCCGCGCCGGATCGATGGCTGGAGCGCGACGGACGGGCTGGCGATCGGCGCGGACACGCTGGACCGGTTCATCGACACGCTGCAGGGCGAGGGCTACGAGCTGATCACCGTTTCGCAGGCGCTGGAGCGGTTGCGCGCCGGCGGGACGGCCCGGCGATTCGCCGCGCTGACCTTCGACGACGGCTACCTGGACAACCACCAGGTCCTGCTGCCGCTGCTGGCGCGGCGCGGTGCGCGCGCCACGGTCTATGTCAGCGCCGGGTTCATCGACCGCACCGCCGGCATGTGGTGGTTCGGCGTGGAAGAGGCGCTCGCCCGCAACGACCGGGTGGTGATCCGTCTGCCGAGCGGGCCGCGCTGGTTCCCGGCCGCGACGACCCAGCAGAAGTCCTCGAGCTACGAGGAGATCCAGTTCCTGTTCTTCCATCTCGCGCCCGAACAGACGCGCCAGGCGATCGCGGGACTGAAGCGCGATCATGGCGTCGACTGCCTGGCTTATACCGACGCGCTGTCGATGTCGTGGCAGCAGGTGCGCGCGATGGACCAGAGCGGCGTGGTCGAGATCGGCGGGCATGCCATCGACCATTCGCCGCTGGCCGCCATGGACGAGGCCGAGGCGCGGGCGGAGATCACGGAGGGACGCGCACGGATCGGCCAGGGGATCGGCCGCGCGCCCCGGAGCTTCGCCTATCCCTACGGCACGCGCATCACCGTTTCACCGCGCGACATCGCCCTGGTGCAGGCGGCCGGCTACACGTCGGCGGTGACGACCCAGCCGCGACCGGTGACGCGGGACGACGCGGCGCATCCCTTCATCCTGCCGCGGATCGGCCTGGGCGGGAACGACGACTGGCGCGCCCTGCGCGTGCGCCTGGCGGGAATGAACGCCGACCACGCGCCCTACGCCGCCTGAAAACGAAAGGGGCCGGATCTCCGGGCCCTCATTCCTCGCAAGAAACGCGCGGCGCTATCGGACGATCCGCCAGGTGCCGTCCGGCTGCAGGCAGGCCGTGCCGTAGCTGCGCTGCTCCACCCCGTCGATCACGATCGTGCCCGAATACTCGCGGCAATTGGCCGTGCTGTAACTGCCCAGGGGCGTCGGCGGGGGCGGCGGCGCGTAGGCCGGCTGGGGCGGATAGTAGGCATAGGCCGGCTCCGGCGGCGGCGCGTAGTAGTAGCCGGGCGGCGGGGCGTAATAGGCCGGCGGCGGCGCGTAGACCGCCCTGGGCGCGCGCCGCTCGCTGGCATTGCCCGCCAGCGCGCCCAGCGCCAGCCCGGTGACGCCGCCGATGGCGGCACCCTTGCCCTTGCCGAACGCGTAGCCGACGCCCGCGCCCGCGGCGCCGCCCAACAGCGCGCCGGTCAGCGTGTTGTCCTGGGCCCGCGCCGCGCCATGGGCGCCGAGCACGAGCGAAGCGGCGAGAATCGCGCAAATCAAGCTATTTTGCATGCAACAATATTAGTCCCATCCGTGACCTGGAACAAGCCGCCGCAGGACTCGCGCCATGCACCATGAGTGGCCGGCCGGCCGGGAATCATGGCGCAGACGCGGCGCCATGTTCGACAGCTAGTCGAGATAGGGGGGGTCCCAGCCGAAGGCCCAACGCGTATAGGCGATGTCCAGCGGCGCCTCGTTCCTTGGAATGCGCATGACGACATCGGCCGGGTAAAGCTCCGGCCGGTGGCTCGGATCGTAGTGACGGATGCCGCCCGAGAACATGGCTGCGATGCGCTGCGCGTGGTCCTTGCGCGCCACCCAGCCCGTGAAGGGCAGCCCCTCGACGCGGTTGAATCCCCGAGTTTGGATCTCCGCATTCAACTGATCCTGCGTGCATTGCGCCAGCTGCCCGGGGCCAATGTAGAAGAACAACCCCAGCGGAGAATCGCGCAGCATCGCGAGTGATACCTCGAGAACGCACCGTCGCGCGTCGGCGGTCATCTCGCCGAGATTGGCATTCGAGTAGACGAAATCGGCCCGAATCGGCGACTGCTCCAGGAACCGCGGATAGGTCCACCAGGGCAGATTGACGACCAGCTTGTCGTCGGGGATGGGCTCGCCGGGCGGCTGCCCGGTCATTTCGGCGAAATGGTGTCCCGCCGTCCAGCGCAGCATATGATGCTGCCACAAGCAGAATGCCTGGGTGACGTCAAAGCATCGGTAGCGGTGGCCCTTGCTGGCGAGCAGCGGTCCCAGATAGGCCATGCCCGGTCCGACCTCGAAGACGGTCATCGGTCCGCCGCCGCTGGCGGCGGCAACCTGCTGAATGATCCGAAACGGTGTCAGGGCCATCATCGCCGTGGTGACGGGCCGCACCGCGCGACCGCATCGTTTTGCGGTCAGGCGCGCCACTGACCGTGTCAATGCGGCCATGATCGCCCATTCATCGCTGGTGAAAGCGTTGACGTAGCAGATATGACGATACGTGGCCCCACGCTCGAACAGCCGGGGAATGGAGCCTTCGACGTTCCAGTCCGAATAGCGCAGGATTTCCGCCGTGTCGGATATCCGTGTCGGAAATCCGGTCTGCTCGAAGGTCAGCGGCCGAAATGCCCGGATGAATTGGATAGGCAGGTAGCGGCCGCCATCGACTTCGAACCTGTCATAGGCGGCCGGGCTCAGGCCAGGATCATCGGGCCAGGGATCGTCGAGCGGAAACAGCTGTGCGGCCTGGGGCGGGGGCGCGCCCTTTGCGTAGCGGGCCAGCAACGCCTCGTCGATATGAAGATCCTGGCGCGGCTGCGAAAGCGTTACGCCGGGCGACGGCATTGTGGCATTGGCATCGGCCGTTGCGGACCGTGGGCCGGCCAGGCCCGCAAGCAGACGACGAAGCATGGTCTTGGCATCCCTCACTACATAGCGCCGGTTAGCGTGACGATGCCATGGTCTAGTTCAACCCCTTGGCGTCCGGGAAGAACAGATCCTGCCATTTCGCGCCGGCCACCTTGATGGCCCCGGTCTTGAGCATGAAATCGACGAAGGGCGCGATGCCCTGGGCCTTCAAGGTGAAGGCGATCGAGGGGTCGTTCATCATCGCCAGCATCTCGTCCAGCGGCGTCTTGTCGTTGGCCGCGCGCAGGTAAAGCTCGGCCGCCCATTTCTTGTCGGCGTTGATGCGGTTGGTGGCTTCCTCGAGCGCGCCGAGGAAGGCCGCGTAGAGCTTGGGATTGTCGGCGCGGAACTTGGCCGTAGCCGCGATCACGTTGAACGACGACGGGCCGCCCAGGATTTCCGTCGACGAGCTCAGCTTGCGGATCGCCGGGTTCTTCAACTGCCGGAACTGGAACGGTGGGGAGGAGAAACTGCTCGTGATCTCGCTGGGTCCGCCCAGCATGGCCGCGGTGGCGTCGGGATGGGCCATGGAGATCGTAAGCGCGTCGAACTTGGTGACATTGGCGTCGCCGAACTCCTTGGCCGCCGCCATCTGCAGCAGCATGGCCTGCATCGAAACCTTGACCGCCGGCAGCGCGATGCGGTCCTTCTCGGTGAAGTCCTTCAGCGTCTTCACCGCGGGATTGCGCGTCAGCAGGAACAGCGGAAGCTGGTTCAGCCCCGACACGGCGCGCACGTCGATATTGCCGCGCGTCTTGGCCCAGATCGTGGCGATGCCCGGCACGCCCAGGCAGACGAAATCGACCGAGCCCGAGATCAGAGCGTCGTTCATCACGTCGGAGGAGCGGAACTGCGCCCAGGTGGTCTGGACGTCGCCCAGGCCCGCTTCCTTGGCGTGCTTCTCCACCAGCTTCTGGTCTTCCATCACGAAGAACTGCAGGTAGCCCAGGCCGAACTGCTTGGCGATGCGCACTTCCTTGGCCTCGGCCAGGGCGCCGGACGCGGGCAGGGTCAGCACGGCGGCGGCGGCGAGCGCCGCGACGGTTCGACGGATCATCCTATCCTCCCGGGTGTTCTTGTCTGCGGCGGATACTAGCCTCAGGCCCCGACCTTCGCCATCACGTCGGCCTTCAGGAACCGCTCGACGACCAGCATGAACAGGATCGACGGCACCAGCAGCACCAGCGCGGTGATGGCGGCGATCTGGTAGTTCCCGGCGATCGAGGCGGTGAACATCAACAGCGGCAGGGTGGTCACGTCGGGAACGCCGACGAAATAGGTCCCGGTGAACTCGTCCAGCGATTCCAGGAATACGAACACGGCGCTCGCCATGATGCCGGGCGCGGCCAAGGGCAGGGTCACGGTCATGAAGCTGCGGAACGCCGAGGCGCCGATGCTGCGCGCGGCAAGCTCCAGGTCGCGGTCCACCGCCGCGAAGGCCGCGGTCGAAATCCACACGCCGAACACCAGCCCGTGCACGGTATGCACCAGCACCACCCCCGCGATGGTGCCGTTCAGCCCCAGCCCGTAGAACAGCCGCGCGATGTTGATGTAGACGGCGAGGCTGGGGAAGGCCTGGGGCAACAGGAAGGCCAGCATGATCAAGGTGCGCGCCGGCAGCTTGAGGCGCGCCAGCGCGTAGCCGGCCGGCACCGAGATCGCCAGGCACGCGACCACGGTCGACACGGCGATCACCACGCTGGTCCACAGCGATTCCAGCGCATCGCCACGCGGCTTGAACACCTGGTTCCAGAACCGCAGGCCATAGGTCACCGGCAGCTTATGCGGGTAGTACCACTGCTCGGCGAAGGCCCACAGCGCCAGGTTGGCCAGCGGGCCGAACACCGCGAACACGATCAGCCCCAGCACGATGCCGCGCGGAATCCAGGCGAGCGCCGGCTTCATGGCTTGCCGCCCCCGCTGATGCCGCGCTTGAGGTAGAACCACGCCGCCACGCCGGTCAGCGCGTAGGAGATGAAGCCCAACGCGTTTGCCGTGCCGTAGTCGCCGTAGTTGTTGATGCGGAACGCCATGTCCACGGTGATCATGGTCGGCGATTCGCCGCTGATCATGATCGGCACGCTCAGGACCGACATCATCGTCACGAAGCTCAGGACCAACCCGACCAGCAGGGTCTGGCGAACCTGGGGCAGCACGATCTCGACCAGGATGCGCGGGCGCCCCGCGCCCAGGTTGCGCGCCGCCTCGATCGTGGTGCGATCGAGCGATGCCATCGCGCCGGCGACCAGCAGGGCCACGAAGGGCAATTGCTTCCACACGAAGGTGATGACGATGCCGCGCCAGTCGAGCAGCCCGGCGGTCTGCTGCGGGTCGAGCAGGCCCATCGCGACGAGACTGTTGTTCATCAGCCCGTTCTTCGCCAGGAAGGTGCGCATGCACTGCGCGGCGACCACGAAGGGGATGAACAGCGGCCAGCGATAAAGCCAGCGCAGCGCCGCGACGGCGGCCGGGTTCTCGCCCAGGGTCAGGTAGCCGCCGATCGCGACGGCCAGCAGGCCGACCAGCGCGGTCGACAGGGCGATGATCACCAGGGTGAACAGGATGTCGTTGGCGTAGAACTCGAAGGCCCGCGCGAAATTGGTCAGCGTGACCGCGCCGGCCTTGTCGACGAAGGCGGTCACCAGCGAGAAACCGAGGGGATAGACGAACAGCGCCAGCACCGTCACGAGCGCCGGCGCCACCAGGACAAGCGGCAGGATGCGGGATTCTTTCACGGCGCGGGCGGCCGGTCCCCATGCTTCGACAGGCTCAGCATGAGGACCTTTCTTTCGGCCTCACCCTGAGCTTGTCGAAGGGCGAGGCCGACCTGCCAAGTGCGTCAGTTCAACACCTTCTTCTCGTATCCCTGCAGGATCGCGTCGAAGTACTCCTTCACCGGGAAGGGCTTGGCCTTGGTCTGCAGGTCCTGCGGCGTCACGTCGACGAACAGCTTGTTCCAGGTCTTCTCGTCGAGCTGCGACTTGACATGCTGGGCGTCGATGCCCGGGTACCAGTTGAACTTCTTGACGATGCCCTCGGCCTGGACCTGCGGGCTGGTGGCCAATTCGACGAATTTCTTCGCCGCCTCGATGTTGGCGGCCTTGGCCGGCACCACGTAGTACATCGGCTGGCCGGGCAGGCCAGGCCCGATCAGCGCCAGCTTCATGGTGGGCGGCAATTTGCCGTCGGCCATCCAGGTGTAGAACATGTCGACCCACACCGGGCCCATCGAGATCTCGCCGCGGTTCAGCATGTCGAGCGTCCCGGCATTGCCGGGCGTCACCGTGACGTTCTTGTTGAACTCCTTCAGCTTGGCGAAGGCCGGATCCCAGGCCGCGGTGGAAGCCTCGTCGTACGGGCCGGTGAACAGCTTTTCGCCCGTGGGCGAGTTGGCGTAGACCCAGCCGACGACGAAGGCCACGCCCGACATGCCGCCCTTGATGCCGTTGTAGCCGAACTTCTTCGGGTTCGCCTTGGCCCAGGCGTCCAGGTCGGCAAAGGTCTTCGGCGGCGCCGACACCAAGGCCGGGTTGTAGGCGATCGCGGTCTGGCTCTGGAACATCGGGATGACGAAGCCCTCGACGTTCTGCCCCAGCGCGTTCTTCGCAGTGGCCGAGGTCGACATCTTGCCGGTGCTCACGTCCTTGACGTAGGGCGCCAGCAGCCCCTCGCGCACCATGTCGCCGGCCATCTTCTGGTGCACCACCGCGACGTCGACGTCCCAGGCGGCGTTGGCCTTCTGCGCCGACAGCTTCTCGGTGATCTTCTGCGACCCCGCGTCGCCCGGCCCGGTGCCGACCGCACGGACCGTGACGTTTGGGTTCGACTTCTCGAACATCGGCCCCAGGTAGTCCTTGATGTAGTCGACCATGTTCTGGTCGCCGGCGGTGACGACGTTCAGGTTGATCTTCTGCTGGGCGAGGGCGGGGCCGGTGGCACAGGCGAGCGCCGCGATGGCCGCGCCGGAAAGCAGCTGACGTCTGCGGATCATGAGAACCTCCGTTGCTCGGGTTGGGGCGGAGGCGGTGCATTGCCGCGTCCGTCGTCGGGGAAAAGGTGCAGGTCCTTGACGGGCAGGTGCACGCCGACCGCCTCGCCGACCGCCAGGCGGTCGGGCGCGTCGACGATCACCTTCAGGTCGCCAACGGCGACGGCGTAGCGGTAGTGCCCGCCGGGATAGGAGGCCTGGGCGACCTGTCCTTGCAGCATCAGCGTGTCGTCCAGTCCCTGGATGGCGGCGCCCAGCTCCGCGGCTTCGCTGCGGAAATGCGCCAGGACGGGGCCGGTGTAGGCGGGATCGATGCCCGGCCCCAGCGCCGCGGCGGCGACCTGGGCGCCCGAGTTGTACGGGCCGGCCGCGATCGCCAGGCCCTCGCCGCTCGGCCGCGCGTGCAGCCGGATCACGTTGCCGGCGCCCATGAATCCGGCGACGAAGGCCGAGACGGGCCGGTTGTAGACGTCTTCGGGCGCACCTTGCTGGGCGATGCGGCCGGCGTCCATCACCACGATGCGGTCGGCCATCACCATGGCTTCCTCGCGGTCGTGGGTGACATGGATGGCGGTGATGCCCAGGCGCTGCTGCAGCGCCTTGATCTCGTGGCGAACCTCCTCGCGGATGCGCGCGTCCAGGTTCGACAAGGGCTCGTCCAGGAGCAGGATGTCCGGGTTGATCGCCAGCGCGCGCCCCAGCGCGACGCGCTGGCGCTGGCCGCCGGAGAGCTGCGTGACCATGCGGTCGCCCAGCCCGTCCAGCTTCAGCATCGCCAGCATCTCCTCGACGCGCCGTTGGATCGCCTCGCGCGGCATCCGGCGCAGCTTCAGCCCGTAGCCGATGTTCTGCGCCGTGGTCATGTGCGGCCACAGGGCATAGGACTGGAACACCATCGCCATGCCGCGCTTGTCGGGCGGCGCGGCGGAAATATCCTTGCCGTTGACCAGGACCTCGCCCGCGCTGATCGAGACGAAGCCCGAGATGGCGCGCAGCAAGGTGGTCTTGCCGCAGCCCGACGCACCCAGCAGGGCGACGAACGCCCCCGGCTCGACGGCAAGGTCGATGCCGCGCAGCACCTTGACGCTGCCATAGCCGACCTCGAGCCTCAGGATGTCCAGCGCCGCGCCCGGCATCCCAGCGTTCCTTCCCCGATTCCAGCGTCCGGTGGCCCCCGGCGCATTGTTACAAGAACTTTAATGCGCGGGATGTGACAACGGCAAGTCGGCGGCGTTACGCCCGGTTAGAACAGATGCTGGCCGCCCGTCACGAAGATCTCGGTGCCGGTCACGTAGCCGAAATCGGGCTGGCAGAGCTGGAAAACGGTCGCCGCCACCTCGTCGGGGGTTCCCATGCGGTGCATGGGGATGCGGTTGATCAAGGGCTCGTAGTCCGCGCCGATCATGTCGGTCTCGATCTCGCCCGGCGCCACCGCGTTGACGCGCACGCCAAGCTGCGCGAACTCCACCGCCATCTCGCGCGTCAGCGCCGACAACGCCGCCTTCGACGTCGAATAGGCCGAGCCGGCGAAGGGATGGATCGCGTGGCCGGCGATCGAGGTGATGTTGACGATGCTGCCCTTGCCCAGGCGCAACGCTGGGGCGAGGCCGCGCGCCAGCACCAGCGGCGCGAAAAAGTTCAACTCGAACACCTCGCGCCAGCCGTCGATCGAACCGTTCAGGCAACCAAGCCGCTCCTTGAACGGCGTCTTGGGCGACACGGCCGCGTTGTTGACCAGCGCGTGCAGCGGCCCGCCATCCAGCGCGGCGATGGCGGCGGCGATGAAAGCGTCGCGGGAATCGAGATCGGCCAGGTCGGCGGGGATATGGTGCGACCAGTTGGGATCGCGCCGGCACTCCGCCGGCGCGTCCTCGCGCGAGCAGGTGATGATGCGCCAGCCTTCCTTCGAAAAGCGGCTGACGGTCGCATGGCCGATCCCGCGCGATGCGCCGGTCAGCACGACGCTGCGGCGCTCGGCGGTCGGCGCGCTCGACATGCTCTTGGTCAATCCCTCGCCCGCTGGGTCTTGAACGACGTCAGCTCGGGCAGCCATTCCTGCAGCACGATCTCCAGCGTGATGCAGATCGGGTTTCCGCCGCGCACGAACTCGCCGCCATATACCGTGGCGTCGGAATCCGAGATCGTGCCGCGCAGCGCGGCCACCGGCTTGCCGGCGTCGTCCGGCCGGATCTCGCCGGTCAGGGTCAGGATTTCGATCCCCGGCCCCTCGACCGTGACCAGGGTCATCGACTCGTCCTCGCCATAGCCGAGCGCCGCGTCGACCAGGCTGCCGACGGCGCTGCGCACGACCGCATAGGCAATGCCGTGCGCCGCGCAGATCCGTTCGACCCCGGCGACCAGGTCCACATTCGGCCGGATGCGCGCCAGGACCATGCGTCCATAGCGGCCGCGTTCCACCAGGGTCGCCAGCGTGCCCGCACGGTCGGCCGGCGGCGCCGGGGGGCGGGCGGCGGCAGGTTTCGGCACCGTACGACGGCGAAGCGCAGGCTTCGCTGTCGGCTTGCTGCGCGGCTTGGCGCCGGGCTTGCGCGCCGCCATCAGGCCGCGCCCGCGCGGGATCCGGCCGTCGCATCCAGCAGGGTCGGATGGAAGACGGGAAAGTTGGTCTCGTCGTCGTGCCGCACCGCCAGCGCCGCATCCTCGATCGCGGCGACATGGGCGACGATGCCGCCCGCGCCGACGATGCAGACCCCGGGCGGCAAATGTCCGCCATGCACCCGGCCCTGGCGGTCGATGACGACGGCGTGGCAATGCACGATCGGCTGGCCCCGCTGATCCAGGCCCAGGAACGCGTTGCCGCTGACCAGGCGCACCGGGCCCTCCAGGATCGTCGGCTCGCCATAGGTCGCGACCCGGGTGCCGTCGTTGCAGGGTTGGCCGGTCAGGTAGTGCATGTGCCGGAAGCGGCCGCCGATCAGGGCGACGGCCGCCGAGACGATGCCGATCTCGCGCAGCACCGTGACAAGCCCGCCCAGAAGGTCGCGGCCCTCCGGCAGCACCACGCGGAATTCGCCGCCGCTGCGCGCCGGTACGCTGAGGATCCTCGGCCGCGCCGGCTGGCCGGGCTGCTTGATGGTTCTCAACCGTACACTCCTCGGCTCACGGCCCGCGGTCCTGCTGCAGTTCGCCGCGCTGGTAGAGCTGCTCGCGGATCAGGTGCTTGGGAACTTTGCCATAGCCCGACTTCGGGAGCGAGGGCCAGAAGAACACGCGCCGCGGCCACTTGTATTTCGCAAGGCGCCCGTCGAGAAAACGCATCAGCTCGTCCTCGGCCGGCTCGGCACCGCCCGCCGGCACGACGACGGCCACGCCCGACTCGCCCCATTTCGGATCGGGCACGCCCAGCACCGCCACTTCCGACACGCCGGGATGCGTCAGCAACACCTCCTCGCATTCCCGCGGATAGACGTTGGCGCCGCCCGATATGTACATGTCCGAGGCGCGGCCGGTGATGTAGAGGAATCCCTGCGCGTCCACATGGCCCAGGTCGCCGGTGTGGAACCAGCCGTCCTTCAAGGCCTTGGCGTTGGCCTCGGGATTGTTCCAATAGCCGTGGAACACGCCCGGGCCGCGCACGCAGATCTCGCCCTTCTCGCCTGCCGCCAGGTGCTTTCCGTCGGGCGACTTGATCGCGATCTCCATGCCGGTGCGCGGATAGCCGCAGGTCCCCAGCCTAGCCTCGGGCGCCGCGTCGTCCAGCGTGTGCAGATGCGCCGGCAATACGGTGATGTTGCCGGTCACCTCGCCCAGGCCGAAGTATTGCACCAGCACCGGCCCCAGCTTCTGCAGCGCGGCCTTCTGGTCGGCGCGGTACATCGGCGCGCCGGCATAGATCACGAAGCGCAGCGAGGAATGGTCGAAGCGATCGACCGAGGGATCCTCGATCAGCATCTTCACGATCGTGGGTACGGTGAACATGTTGGACACACGGTGCGCCGCGACCAGCCGCCACGCCTCCTCGGGGTCCATCTTCTCCGTGGGCAGCAGCACCGTCTTCGCCCCGCGCGCGACGTTCACCAGCATGTGCACCCCCGCCCCGTGCGACAGCGGCGCAACGACCAGCGACGCGTCGCCGTCGCCAAGGCCCGGCATCAGGTCGGCCAGGTGGTTGGTGACGACATAGGCCATCTGGCCATGGGTGAGCACCGCCGCCTTGGGTTTGCCGGTCGTGCCCGAGGTGAAAAAGAACCACAGCGGGTCGTCGTAGGAAACCTCCTCTTCCCAGCACGGTGCGCCCTGGTGCCGGGACAGCAGGGCCTCGTAGGCGTGCTCGCCGCTGCGCGGCGCGTCGAGGGCGACAACGTGCGCGAGCGCGGGCGATGCCGCCCGGACCGCGTCGACATGCTCGCCGAAGCCGCGGTCGTAGAGGAACGCCTTGGCGCCTGAGGACTGGCCGAGCCATGCGATCTCGGGCGGGGTCAGGCGATAATTGGTCGGGACCCAGGCCGCGCCGAGCTTGAACGTGGCCCAGCAGCTCTCGAGCATCGCGTTGCCGTTGCGCGCCTGGACCAGCACGCGGTCGCCCTTGCCGATGCCCAGCGACTTCATCGCGGCGACAAGGGCATTCACGCGGTCGTCGAGTTCGCGCCAAGTCCACGTCCGATCGCGCCAGACCAGCGCCGGCCGGCCGGGCAGGCGACGCGCCGTATCCGACAGCAGCCGGCCGAGATTGGCGACGTCGCCCATCAGCGTGTCACCCTGCGGTCCTCATCCTTCGACAGGCTCAGGATGAGGACCTCATGCTGAGCTTGTCGAAGCATGGGGTCCGGCCACGAGAAAGGGAGACTACCGCAGCGGTTCCAGGATGCTGACGTAGTTGGCGACCGCGGCGCCGCCCATGTTGAAGATGCCTGCGAGCTTGGCGTCCTTGATCTGCATGCCGCCGGCCGTGCCGGTGAGCTGCATCGAGGCCAGCACGTGCATCGACACGCCCGTGGCGCCGATCGGGTGGCCCTTCGACTTCAACCCGCCCGAGGGGTTGACCGGCAGCTTGCCGTCCTTCTCGGTCCAGCCCTCCAGGATCGCGCGCGCGCCCTGGCCTTCCGGCGTCAGGCCCATCGCCTCGTACTCGATCAGCTCGGCCATGGTGAAGCAGTCATGCGTCTCCACAAGGCTGAGGTCGAGGATGTTCATGCCGGCCTTGGCCAGCGCCTTCTTCCACGCCACGGCCGGGCCCTCGAACTTTATGATGTCGCGCTTGCTCATCGGCAGGAAGTCGTTGACCTGCTCGTTGGCGCGGAAGACCACCGCCTTCTTCATGCCCAGCGCCGTGTCGACATCCGCCAGCACCAGCGCCGCCGCGCCGTCCGAGACCAGCGAGCAGTCCGTGCGCTTCAGCGGCCCGGCCACGATCGGGTTCTTCTCCGATACGGTACGGCAGAACTCGTAGCCCAGGTCCTTCTGCAACTGCGCCATCGGGTTTTGCACGCCGTTCTTGTGGTTCTTGGCGGCGATGCGGGCCAGGGCGTCGGACTGGTCGCCGTGGCGCTGGAAATACTGCTGGGCGATGCGGCCGAACACGCCGGCGAAACCGCCTTCGATGTCTCCCTCTTCCTTCTGGTAGGCCGCCTTGATCAGCACGCCGCCGATCTCGGGCCCGCTCAGCTCGGTCATCTTCTCCACGCCCACCACCAGCACGATGCGCGCGCGCTTCGCGTCGATCGCGGTCACGCCTTGGCGGATCGCGGCCGAGCCGGTGGCGCAGGCGTTCTCCACGCGGGTCGTCGGCTTGTAGCGCAGCTTGTCCGAGGCCTGCAGCACCAGCGAAGAGGTGAACTCCTGGCGCACGAAGCCGCCGTTGAAATGGCCGAGATAGATCTCGTCGACATCCTGCGGCCCGATGCCGGCATCGGCCATGGCGTCGCTGGCGGCCTTGGCGATCAGGGTCTCGACGTCGACGCCGTCATGCTTGCCGAACTTGCTGTGCGCCCAGCCGACGATGCAGGCGGTCATGATGAACCTCCGGAACGGTGCTTGGTCGGGGTGATGGGAGAACCTTAGCGAGTCGGCGGGGCGGCGGCAACGCGGTCAGCGGCCTCCGGCCCCTGCGTCAGTCTTGCGCGGGCGCCGACAGGATTTCCGCCAGGGGATCGCAATGAAGCGTCCGCCAGCCCAGCACGCGCCTGGCCTTGGCGCTGCTCATCTGCTGGTCGAGCGCCAGGCCGCGAGCCCATTCGCCCAGCTCGCGCGCCGCGTCGCCGGCGCCGATGAACCGAAGGCCGGCCTCGGCCCGGCCGTGACGCCGTGCGAAGGCAGCCGCGATCTTGCCGACCGCGATGCCGTCGACGCTGGCGCCGCAATAGCTCTCCCCGCGTGCTCCCCGCTCCAGCGCCGACGCGTAGAGTTGCGCCAGGTCGTCGCGATGGACCAGGGGCCAGCGCACCGCGGGGCCGCCAACCACGCGGATCGGCCGGCCCGCCCGCGCATCCCCCGCGAAGCGCCGGAACACGCCGTCTTGCCCGGCATAGACCATCGCCGGGTGGACCACGACCCCGTCGACGTCGTCGCTTGCCAGCACGCGGTCGAGGTTGGGCACCATCCAGGCGAATTCGGGCAGGGGGTCGAACGGCGTGGCCTCGTCCGCCACCCGGTCGCCGGTCCCGCCGTAAAGCCAGCAGCCGCCGGTGTAGACGAATCGCGGCTTGGGCTGCATCCCGCCGAGCGCCGGCAGCAGCGCGTCCAGCAGCCGCGTCTCGACCGCGCCCATGTCGGACGCGAAATCCGCCGCCGCATGAACGACCGCATCCACCGGCGGCAGGCGTTCGACCCATCCCGCGGGGGCGGCGATGTCGCCCGCGATGCTCCGCGCGCCCATCGCGGATAACCGCTGGGCGGAGGCTTCGGAGCGCGCCAGCCCGGTCACCTGATGGCCGCGCCGCACCAGCTCGGCCACGACGGCGGCGCCGATCGACCCGGTGCCGCCGAGGACGAGGATGCGGCGCTGCGGTGCCGTCACGCCCGGGCTTCGCGGCAGCGATGCCAGAACCGCCACGACAGGAACGCCAGCGATCCGACAGCCGAAGCCAGCATACCCAGAAATAGTCCGGGCGGGCCGAAGCCGAGCTTGAAGGCGAGCAGATAGGCGCTGGGCACCATCACGCCGAAGACCAGCACGAACTGCGCGCGGGTGGGGACCCAGGTGTCGCCGGTGCCGCGCACGGCCTGCAGCATCACCGACTTGCCCGAGTCGATCAGCATCACCCAGGCGCACATCGACAGCATTGCGGCCGCGTCGGCCGCCAGGCGCGGATCGCTGGTGAAGACGGCGGCGAGTTGCGTGTTGAAGGCGACGAAGCAATAGGACACCACCGCCATCATGACCGTCACGACACCCAGCCCGACCCAGCCGGCCTCGCGCATGCCGTGCCGGTCGCCGGCGCCGGTGGCATGGCCGACGCGCACGGCGGTGCCGATGCCAAGCCCGATCCCCGCCATGAACATCATCGTCCAGGCGTTGAGCGCGATGGAATAGGCGGCGAGCGTCGTGGCGCCGAACCAGCCGGCGAACAGCGTCATCGCGCCGAATGCCGAGGATTCCAGCCCCGAGCTGGTGCCGGCGGCATAGCCGAGCGACCGTGCCACCGCCCCGTCGCGCCACCAGGCCTTGGGCCGCTGGCGTACGCCGTAGCGCCGGTGGTCGGACATGAGCAGAACGTAGACGATCAGCACGGCCGCCATCAGGTAGCGCGCCACGCTCGTGGCGATCGCCGATCCGACGGCGCCCAGCGCGGGCGCACCCAGATGGCCGAAGACCAGCACCCAATTCAGCCCCGCGTTCACCAGGTTGGCCAGCAGGATCGCGGCGACTGCCGGCACCGGCCGCTTGATCGCCTCCAGGAAGAAGGCCGAGGCGAAGAACAGCGTATTGCCGGGCAGCGACAGGCCCAGGATCAGCAGCACCGGCGCCGCGCCGGCGGCGATCGCCGCGTCCTGGCCCGACGCGCGCAGCACCGTCTCGCCGAACAGGCAGAGGACGGCGCCGATCAGGCCGACGATGACGGCGAAGGGCAGGGCGCGCCGCCATACTTGCCCCGTCTCCAGCGGGTCGCCGCGGCCGAGCGCGTGCGAGGCGGCGACCAGCGTGCCGCTCATCATCCCGTTGCAGGCCACAAGCACGACGCCCACCGGCACGCCGGCCGCGGCCATGAAGGCGACCTGCTCGATCCCGGCGCGGCCCAGGAAGGCAAGGTTGACCAGCGCCATCGCCATGATGCCGCTGCGCGACAGCACGACCGGGCTCGCCAGCCGCGCCATCTCGGCGAGATGCGCGCGGAGGGGCTGACGCATCGCGATCATGCGACGGCGCAGCGCCGGTGGAAGCGCCAGGACAACAGCGACACGGCGATGATGCTGGCGGCGAGGATCGCCAGGAACAATCCCGCCGTGCCCAGCCGGAACGGAAAGGCCAGCGCCCAGGCCAGCGGGATCATCACGCCGAAATAGGCGGTGAAGTGCATCGCCGTCGGGACCCAGGTATCGCCGGTCGCGCGCACCGCCGACAGCATCATGCCCTGGCCGCCATCGACCACCATGACCCAGGACCCCATTGCCAGCGTGGCGGCGGCCAGCGCCAGCAGGGCCGGCTCGTCGGTGAACAGGCGCGCGAGCGGCGTCGCGAAGAACAGGAACCCCAGCGACGCCAGCCCCATGGCGGCGGCGGTCGCGGCCAGGCCCACCCAGCCGGCCACCGCCATCTCGCGACGGTCGCCGCGCCCCCGCGCATGGCCGACGCGCACCGCCGTGCCGACGCCCAGCCCGACCGCGATCATGAAGACGAAGGACATGGCGTTGAGCGCGATCGACCACGCCGCCAGGTCGCGCACGCCCAGCCAGCCGGCATAGACGCTCATCGACCCGAAGGCCGCCGCCTCCAGCGCGTAGCTGGCGCCGGTGGCATAGCCCATCTGGCGCGCCTTGGCGCCGGCGCGCCAGCCGCCCGGCGGGCGCTCGCGCACCGCGAAGCGCGCCTGGCCCGGCATCACCAGCACATAGCCGATCAGCGCCGCCGCCATGACCACGCGCGTGATGCCGGTGGCCAGCGCCGATCCCTCGGCGCCCATCGCCGGCAGACCGAGATTGCCCGGTACAAACACCCAGTTGAGGAAGGCGTTGAGCAGGTTGGCGAACAGGATCGTGACCATGCCCGGCAGCGGCCGCTTGATTGCCTCCAGGAAGAAGGTCGTCGTGACGAACAGCGTCGTCCCGGGCAGGCAGAGCCCCAGGATCATCAGCACGCGCGCCGCGCCCATCGCGATGTCGGGCGCCTGGCCCGTGGCGCGGAACAGCGGTTCGCCGAACAGGCACAGCACCGCGCCGGCCACGCCGGCCACCAGCGCATAGAGCAGGGACCGGCGCCAGACCTGGCCGCATTCGCGCTCGCGCCCCGCGCCCAGCGCATGCGACGTCTCGACCATCGTGCCGACCATCAGCCCGATCGAGCCCACGATCATCGTACCGATGCCCACGCCCGCGATGGCCATGTACGCCACCTGGTCGGCGCCGGCGCGGCCCAGGAACGCCACGTCGACGATCGACATGGTCATGATCCCCGTGCGCGCGACGATCACCGGCGTGGACAGGCGCAGCAGCTCTGTCACATGATGGCGGATGGACTGCGACATGGCGCCCGCGCGTACAGGGTTTGCGCCGAATAGTCCAGCCGCGGCCTAGCGCAGCGTTGCCAGCAGGCTACAGCGTCTCGAGGAACCGCACGGGCTGGCCGATCGGGTCGTCGATCAGTTCGCCGTCGCGCATCACCGTGTGGCCGCGCAGGATGGTGGCCATGGGCCAGCCGGTGACCTTCATGCCGGCAAACGGCGTCCAGCCGCAGCGGCTGGCGCTGTCGGCGTCGGTTATCTCGCGCTTGGCCTTCAGGTCGACCAGGGTCAGGTCGGCGTCGTAGCCGACGGCGATCCGGCCCTTCATGGCGATGTTGTAGATGCGCGCGGGGCCGGTCGCGGTCAGGTCGACCACGCGTTCGAGCGTCAGCCGCCCCTGGGCGCAATGGTCGAGCAGCAGCGGCAGCAGAGTCTGCACGCCCGGCATGCCGGATGGGCTCTTGGGATAGCCCTGGCCCTTCTCTTCCAGCGTATGCGGCGCGTGGTCCGATCCGATCACGTCGACGATGCCCGCGGCGATGCCGCGCCACAGCCCGGCGCGGTGCCGCTCGTCGCGGATCGGCGGGTTCATCACCGCCTTGGTCCCCAGCCGCTTGTAGCACTCCGGCGCCGCGAGGGTCAGATGCTGGGGCGTGCATTCGACCGTGGCGATGTCCTTGTGCTCGGCCAGGAGGTCGATCTCCTCGGCCGTCGTGATGTGCAGCACATGGACGCGACGATGCACCTTGCGCGCGATCTGCAGCAGGCGGCGCGTGGCCAGGATGGCCGTCTCGGCGTCGCGCCACTCGGGGTGGGCGGCGGGGTCCTGCGACTGCTCGGCGATCTGCCTGCGCTGCTTCAGGCGCGGCTCGTCCTCGGCATGGACCGCGACGCGGCGGAAGCCGCCGGCCAGCACGCGTTCCAGCGTCTCGTCGTCCTCGACCAGCAGGCCGCCCGTGGACGAGCCCATGAATATCTTCACGCCGCAGCAGCCCGGCAGCATCTCCAGGTCCGCCAATTCGTCCACGTTGGACGCGCTGGCGCCGATGAAGAAGGCGTGGTCGGACCAGGCGCGGCCCTCCGCGCGCTTCAGCTTGTCCTCCAGCGCGGCCTGGGTCAGCGTCGGCGGCTTGGTGTTCGGCATCTCGAACACGCAGGTGACGCCGCCCAGCACGGCGCAGGCCGTGCCGGTGTTCAGGTCTTCCTTATGCTCGTTGCCTGGCTCGCGGAAATGCACCTGGGTATCGATCGCGCCGGGCAGCACGTGCAACCCGCCGGCGTCGATGCGCTCGGCCGCCTTGGCGTTCTTCAGGTCGCCCAGCGCCACGATCCGTCCCCCGCGCACGCCGATATCGGCGCGCGCGATGCCGTTCGGCGTCGCCGCGATCCCCCCCGCCACCAGCAGATCCAGGCTGTCGTCCAAGTGCGTCTCGTGTCCCTCGGGTGGTCGCGGCGATGGTTGCCGCCGCCCCGGCCCCTCTTTATAGGTTTCTTATAGCAGTGAAGGCGGAGTGCGGTCATGGCCGAATCGACAGCGTACCCCAAACCCCAGAGCGGACTGGTGGTACCGCG
>JADLEG010000143.1 GCA_020846275.1 Alphaproteobacteria bacterium | reverse complement strand
CCCTGTCGATCGCCGGCGCACCCGGCGCGGCGCCGGCGCAGAACCTGATCGACCCGTTCGGCCCCGAGGCCGCGACGCTCAGCCGCGACGATCTGGCGCTGATGCGCGGCGCGATCGAAGCCGTGCTCGCCGGCAACAAGGTGGGCGGCACCGCTCAATGGAAGAGCGCGTCCAGCGGCGTCGCCGGGCGCGCGGCGCTGCGTAAGACCTTCAAGCAGAACGACATGCCCTGCGGCGAGGTCGAGCACGTGTTCACCGCGGGCGGGAAGACGCGCTACGTGCTGCCGTTCTGCAAGACCAAGGCCGGGCAGTGGAAACTGGCCTTCTGACCGGCGGACCTGCTCGCTAGAGGCAATGTGCGGGGCAGCCGTGCTCCCAGAAGGGCCCGGCCTGCGTTGCGGGCGCGGGCGCTACCTGCGCCCACCAGGCATGCGCGCAGCCTGAGCGCCAGGCCATCTCGTCGGCGATGCTGCTGCCGGCGTCGGCATAGGCCTTTCCCAGTGCTTCGAAGGCGGCGCGGATCGCGCGGTCGGTCGCCTCGCCGGGCGAAGCGTGATGGTCGAGGAAGGCGGCGCCGAGCGCGGTCATCGCCGCGACATGCGGGCAGCTCGACCGGTCGAGCTTCCAGGCCTCGAGCCAGTGGTCGACCATCCAGCGCAGCGCATCCTCGCGCTGCCGGCCGGCGGCATTGCGCGCGGTCATCGTCATGTGGCGCGCCAGCTCGGCCCGCGCATGGGCGTCGCGGGCCTGCTTGGCCGCCTGCCGCATCGCGGTGACGGCGGTCTCCGCCTCCCGCCTCAATTCGTCGACCAGATAGGCCATGCCTGCCGTCCTCACCCCAGCTTCGCCAGCGACTGCGCCAGCCGCCTGAACATCTCCGCGTCGTCGATGCGGTCGATCACGTGCGCGTTGGCGGGCTGTCTCTGCGATCCCCACCAGTCGATCAGGCTGCGTCCGATCGATGCCTCGCCGGCGGTTTCCACGGCGACGTGGCAGTCGCGGCCGGTGAACAGCTCGGGCCACAGCAGATACGCGATCACGCAGGGATCGTGCAGCGGATGGCCCTCGACGCCGAACTTCGCCTTGCCGCCCGGCCGCGGGCGCTCGAGCATGCCCGTCACCGCGCGCGCGACCGCCGTGCCATGCGCCGCGATGCGGCCGACGCGCTCGGGCGTCGCCATGGCCTGGTGCGTGGCGTTGAGGCCGAACATCACGATCGGCACGCCGGATTGCAGCACGATCTGCGCGGCATGCGGGTCGACGAAGAAGTTGAACTCGGCCGCCGGCGTCACATTGCCCAGGTCGCGCGCGCCGCCCATCAGCACGATGCGCTCGATCCGGGCCGCCAGCGCCGGCTCCTGCGCCAGGGCGAGCGCGATGTTGGTCAGCGGGCCCAGCGGGCAGAGCGTCACGGGCTTGCCCGCCGCGTTCCGCAACGTGTCGAGCAGGAAGGCGACGGCGTGCGCGTCGCGCGGCGCGCCCCGGGGCGGCGGCAGGCCGGCGCCCTGCAGCCCGTCGGGCCCGCAGATGAACTCGGCGGTCTTCAGCTTGCGCAGCAGCGGCCGGCTGGCGCCGCGGAAGACCGGCAGGTCGGCGCGGCCCGCCAGCTCGACCAGCCGCAGCGCGTTGGCCGTGGTCAGCTCGACCGGCACGTTGCCGGCGACGGTGGTGATGCCCAGCAGGTCGAGATGCCCGCGCTCGGCCAACGCCAGCAGGATCGCGACGGCGTCGTCCTGGCCGGGATCGGTGTCGATGACGATGCTGGTGCGCGCCATGCGGGTCACGCCGCTTTCTGCGGCAACTGGCCGATCATCACCAGATGCGCCAGGTCGTCGGCGCTCAAGCCCTCCACGGGCCGGTCGGCGATCTTCCGGCCGTTCTTCAGCACCGCCACGCGGGTCGCCACCGCCACCACGTCGGCCATGTTGTGGCTGATCAGGATCACCGTCGTGCCGCCGCGATGCAATTCGCGGATCAGGTCCAGCACCTGGCGGCTTTCGGCCACGCCCAGCGCGGCCGTGGGCTCGTCCATGATGACCAGCCGCGCGTTCCAGCGCAGCGCGCGGGCGATCGCCACGGCCTGGCGCTGGCCGCCCGACAGGCTCTCGACCGGGCGGTTGGTGTCGGCCATGTCGATCTTTAGGCGCGCCAGGAAGTCGCGCGCCTCGCGCCGCATGCGCCGCTTGTCCAGGACCGCGATGCCCGGCAGCAGGCGCCTGGTGCGCTCGGCGCCGATGAACACGTTCTGCCAGATCGGCTGTCGCGCCGCCAGGGCCAGGTCCTGGTAGATCGTCGCCACCCCGGCATTGAGCGCGTCGAGCGGCGAGGCGAAGCCAACCCGCCGTCCCTCGACCTCGATATGGCCTTCGCTCGGCGCATGGGCGCCGGACGCGACGCGGATCAGCGTCGACTTGCCGGCGCCGTTGTCGCCCACCACCGCCACCACCTCGCCGGCATGGACGTCCAGGTCCACGCCGCTCAGCGCCTCGACGGCGCCGTAGCGCTTGCGGATGCCGGCGAGGCGGAGGAGCGGCGTGGACAAGCGCCGGCTACTTCGCCAGGTACTGGTCCACGTTCGACCCGTCCACCAGTACGGCGTCGACCCACATGTACGGGCCGTTGACGACCTTGTCCTTCGGCGTCTTCTTGACGGCGATCTGGTCCATCGCCTCGACCGCCTTCGCGCCGATCGTCTCGAACGGGATCGCGACCGTGGCGGTGAACAGGCTGGCCGGGTCCTTGATGCGGCGATAGCTTTCCTGGCCGCCGTCGACGCTTACCATGAAGATGTCGCCCTTCTTCATGCCCTGCTCGCGCAGGATATCGTCGATCACCCAGGCCTGGCCGTCCCACGAGGCCCAGATGCCCTGGAACTTGCCCTTGTTCTGCAGGATCAGCGCCTGCATGCCGTTGCGCACGTCGTCGCGCCAGCTCGCGGTGCGCGCCATGGCGTGGCTGCCCAGCACCTTGACGGCGGGGTTCTCCGACAGGATCACGTCGAGGATCTTGCCGCGGATGCGCGAGGCGACGTTCTGCTCGAACCGCGCGGTCAGGATTTCTCCCCGATAGGCCATCTTGCTCAGCAGGTACATGGTCGTGTTCGCGCCGGCCACGTAGTCGTTGACCTGGATGTCGAACAGCGAGTGCGGGCTGGTGCCGGCCACGGCGGTGATCAGCGGGATGCCCGCCTTCTTGACCGCCTCGAACTGCGCGTCGGCCTCGATCGGCTTGCCCATCGCCAGAATCAGCCCGTCGACCTTGGCCTGGATCATCGCCTCGATCTGCTCGGCGTGCTTGGGCAGGCTGCCCTCGGAATTCAGCACCTGCACCTGCCAGCCCAGCTTCTTGGCGGCCTCGGCGGCGGAGTTGGCGACGCGCGCATGCGTCTCGGCCGACATCTGGAAGGCGATGATGCCGAGCTTGAAGGCATGGGCCGCGCCGGGCATCGCCAGCGAGGCCAATGCCGCCAGCGCCAGTACCGCGAGTTTCCTTAACATTTCCTGCTCCCCACTTCCTTGCGACGGACGTTCTAGATGCCGAAGGCCGCCTTTTTCAAGGCCGAAGCCGACAGCGCCACGGATGCGACGATGATAACGCCAAGCATGATGTCCTGGACATAGTAGGGCGCGCCCATCAGCACCAGCCCGTTGCCCAGCATGCCGATCGTGGCCGCCCCCACCAGCGTGCCCGGCACATTGCAGCGCCCCGGCTCGAACATGGTCATGCCCAGCAGCACGGCGGCGATCGAGGTCAGAAGGTAGTCCGCCGCCATGTTGGGCGCCGCGGAGTTGAGCGTCGCAGTCAGGAGCACGCCGACCAGCCCCGCGCCGAGGCCGGCGAGGGCCAGGCCGAGCGCCTTCATCCGCCGGGTCTTGACGCCGGCCAGGCGGGCCGCCTCGTCGGCCTCGCCGGTGAAGACCAGGTGCAGGCCGAGCCGCGTCTGCTTCAAGAGGAACAGCGCCAGCAGCGCGGCCGAGGCGGTCCACAGGATCAGGACCGGCACGCCCAGCAGTTGGCCGCGCCCCAGCGCCAGGAACGCGGGATTCCAGCGCCCGACGAAGGCGACCCCGCCGGTGACGGCGAATCCCAGCCCGGTCGCGATCGACGCCGTCGCCAGGGTCGCGATCAGCGAGGGAATTTTCAGGCGCGTCACCAGCACGCCGTTCAGCACGCCGGCGCATAGGCCCACGCCGATCCCGCCCGCCATCGCGGCGACCGGCGGGAACTTGTGGTGCACCAGCCCGCCGGTCACGACGGCCGCGAAGCTGCAAACCGCGGCGAAGCTCAAGTCCAGCTCGGCCACGGTGAAAGCCAGGCCGAAGCCGATGCCGAGGATGGCGAGGAAGCTCACCTGCTTCAGCACGTTCAGCAGGTTCGTCGGGTTCAGGAAATTCGGCGCCATGGCCGCGAAGAAGCAGAACAGGATCAGCGCGGCGATCGCCGTGCCGTAGGTGGCGAGCACGCCGCCGATGCCCTCGCGCGCCGTCATGCCCGGGCCTTGCGCGGCGTTGCCGCCGGTGCGGCGCGGGGCGGGGGCGCGCCGGCGGCATCGGCCAGGTCCAGCGCCGCCGCCTTGACCCGGCTGTAGAGCGCGGCGCGCGCGGCGAAGAAATCGGCCATCGCCGCACGCGGCTCGAAGCGCCGGCCGACCTTCACCATCGCCGCCGCCGCCGCTGCCAGGTCGGGGTGAAGGCCGAGCCCGACCGCGGCGGCGATCGCGGCGCCGGTCACCCCGGTTTCGAGTTCCGCCGCGCGCAGCACCGGCAAGCCCAACACATCCGCCTTCATCTGGCACCAGGCGTCGGACCGCGCGCCGCCGCCCGCCACGCGCAGTTCCGCCGCCGCCTCTCCCGACCCGCCGATCGCGACGCCCAGTATGTCGCGCACCGCCATGGCGACGCCTTCCATCACCGACCACAGGAAATCGTCCGGGCCGGTGCCGCGCGCCAAATTGTGGAACGCGCCGCGCGCGTCGGCGCGCCAGACGGGGGTGCGCTCGCCGGCAAGATAGGGCAGGAAGATCGGCCGCTCCGCGCTGGGCAGGCGCTTGCCGACGCGCTCCACGGCCTGCGCCATGCGCCCGCGCAGGCGGAAGGCCGAATGG
>JADLEG010000142.1 GCA_020846275.1 Alphaproteobacteria bacterium | reverse complement strand
AGAACCGGTGGGATGGCGATTTATCGCCTATCCCATTGGGTTCTCCGGGCAATCTCCCGCGATTGTCCGACCTTTCGAAGCAGCCTCCTAGACGCACTCGCGAGGGTCGGGTTCATCCCCGGCCCTCAATTTTTTTGTCCCCGACCCAGCGTTAGTGGTGGAGCGCCATGACCCAGTCTAGTCCCCAGACCAAGACCGCCGGAGCCGCCCAGGCTCCCCGGCCCAATGTCGATCTCAAAAGCGCGGTGGCCGAAGCCTCCGCCTTGTTCGCGGCCGCCAATCCGCAGAGCCAGGCCAAGCACCTGGAAGCGGCCGGCAGCATGCCGGGCGGCAACACCCGCACGGTCCTCTTCTTCGGCCCCTTCCCGCTTTACTTCACCCGCGGCGAGGGCACCAGGTTGCACGACCTGGACGGCCATACCTATGTCGACTTCCTCGGCGAGTACACGGCGGGCATCTACGGACACTCGCATCCGGTGATCGCCGAGGCGGTGACCGCGGCGCTGGCCCAGGGCATCGCGATGGGCGGTCACACCAGGCACGAAGTCGCGCTGGCCGCCGCGCTCCGCGCCCGCTTCCCGTCGGTCGATCTGATGCGCTTCTGCAACTCGGGCACCGAGGCGAACCTGATGGCGTTGAGCGCCGCGCGCCTCCACACCGGGCGCGAGGGAGTGCTGGCCTTTGCCGGGTCCTATCACGGCAGCCTGTTCGGCTTCCCCTTCAAGCCGCCGGCGAAGTCGATCAACATTCCCTTCCCCTCGGTGATCGCGCCCTACAACGACCTTGCCGCGACGCGCAAGCTGATCGACGAGAACGCCGGCCGCCTGGCCGCCGTGATCGTCGAGCCGATGATGGGCGGCGGCGGTTGCATCGCCGCGACGCGCGACTTCCTGGCGGGGCTGCGGGCGGCCTGCGACAAACACAAGATCGTGCTGATCTTCGACGAGGTGATGACCTCGCGCCTGTCGCCGGGCGGCCTGCAGAAGGTCCATGGCATCACCCCCGACCTCACCTCCTTCGGCAAGTATATCGGCGGCGGCCTGCCGACCGGCGCCTTCGGCGGGCGGGTAGAGATCATGGGCATGTTCGACCCGCGCCGCCCGGACGCGGTCGCCCATGCCGGCACCTTCAACAACAACGTGCTGACCATGGCGGCCGGGGTCGCCGGCCTCACCAAGGTCTATACGGCCGACGAGGCGGTGCGCCTGAACAAGGCCGGCGACGCGCTGCGCGAGCGCCTCAGCGCGATGTGCAAGAAGCGCGGCGTCAAGGTGGTGGTCACCGGCATCGGCTCGATGATGACCGTGCATCCCGGCATCACCGGCCCGGTCAACTCGCCGGCCGACGTCGCCGCCGTGCCGCAGGGGCTGCGCGACCTGTTCCACTACGACATGCTGGCGCGCGGCATCCACGTCGCGCGGCGCGGCATGATCAACCTATCGGTGCCGATGGTGCAGGACGACTTCGACCGCCTGGCCGCCGCGTTCGACGAATTCCTGTCGGTCCGCGCCGGCCTGCTGACCTAGCGCGCCCCGCCGCATGGCGTCGGTCAGGTACATCGTGGACGATGTCGAGGCCGCGGTCGGTTTCTATACCGCGAGCCTGGGCTTCGCGCTCAAGCAGCAGTTCGGCCCGGCGATGGCGATCCTCGAGCGCGACGGCCTGACCTTGTGGGTGGCCGGGCCCGCCGCGTCGGCGTCCAGGCCGATGCCCGACGGCCGCAAGCCCGAGCCCGGCGGCTGGAGCCGCTTCGTGCTGCAGGTGGACGACCTGGCCGTAATGGTGACGCGGCTGCGCCGGCAGGGGGTCAGGTTCCGCAACGACATCGTCAAGGGGCCAGGCGGGCAGCAAATCCTGTGCGAGGATCCCGCCGGGAATGTGGTCGAGCTGTTCCAGCCGTCGTAGTTTCCAGCAACGCGCGGCCGGGATAGACTGTCGTGCAGAGAGGTGCGCCATGAACCGCATCGCCGTCATCGCAAGCGGCATCGCCGCAAGCGCCATCGTGCTGGGGACCGCCGGCGCGGCCCAGGCAGCCGGCCCCGTTGCCCCGCCGCCCGCCGCGGCGGCGCAGACCTCGACGCCGGTCGTGGAAGTCTACGTGGGCGGGTATTACGGCTATCCCTATCACCGCTACTACCGCCCCTACGGGTGGCGGCCCTGGTACTACTATGGCGGCCCGCCGATCGTGTACGAGGCGCCGCCGCCGGTGGTCTACGCGCAACCGCCGCAGCCGGTGTGGACCGGCGCCGGTGTCGTTTGGCTATTCCCTGGAGCCCCGCAATGACCAAGCCGATGCTTTTCGCCGCCATCCTGCTCGCCGCCATGGCGGGCGACGCTGCCGCGGTCGAATCCTGGAACTCGCCCTGCCTGCTGGACATCCGGCAGATCAAGGAGGACTGGACGCGCATCTCGACGCCGCAATTGCAGAGCGCGGTGGCGCGCGAGGTGACGCGGGCCGAGCAGAGCTATCGCCGCGGCCGCGAGCAGGAATGCCAGGACCGCGTCGCGAAGATCAAGGAACTGATGAAATAGCGGCGACCTATCCGGTGAAGCTGTTGGGCGGCGCCTTGTCGGTGCAGCCCGTCTCGCGCTCGTAGGCACGGCCGATCCGGAACAGCAGCGCCTCCGAGAACGGCCGACCGACGAGCTGGAAGCCAGAGGGCAGGCCGTTCCTGGTGAAGCCGCAGGGCACCGACAGCGACGGCAGGCCCAGATAGTTGATCGGCCGCGTGTTGCGCGCCACCCGGATCACCAGGTCCATTGCCTTGGGATTGTCGCCGACGTCGGTCTCGCGGATCGTCGGCACGGCGAAGGACAGGACCGGCGTCAGCATCGCGTCGGCGCGGCCGAGCACCTGGCCGACGAACCAGGCCAGCACGCGCTCGCGCCCGCGCAGCGCGTCCAGGTAGCGCACCGCCGGGTAGAGCACGGACTGCTGCGTGCGCATGCGCACCTGGGGGCTGTAGTCCTGGGGCCGCTCGCGCAGCCACTTTTCGTGGAAGCTCGCCGACTCGCAGCCGGTGATCAGCATTGCCGTGTCGTTGACATGGTCGAGCGACGGCACGTCGACCGGCACGATCCTGGCGCCCAGCTTGCGATAGACCTCGGCGGCGGCATCCAGCGAACGGGCGACCTCGTCCGACATGCCGTCGCGGAACCATCCCTTGGCGACGGCAATGGTCTTGCCCCGCACGCCCTTCTCGATGTCGGCGCGGAAGTTGGGGGGCTTGCGCGGCGAAGTGGTGGGGTCCTTCGGGTCGGGCCCGGCGATCGCCTGCAGCATCAGCGCGCAGTCCTCGACCGTGCGGGTCAGCGGACCGATATGGTCCTGGCTGAACGACAGCGGCATCGCGCCGTAGCGGCTGACCAGCCCGTAGGTGGGCTTCATGCCGACGATGCCGCAGAAGGCGGCCGGCATGCGGATCGAGCCGCCGGTGTCGGAGCCCAGCGAGCCCGCGACCATGCGCGCCGCCACGGCGACGCCCGGGCCGCTGGACGAGCCGCCCGGTATGTGCTCGGGGTTCCACGGATTGCGCGGCGTGCCGGTATGCGGGTTGTGCCCGGTGGGCCCCATCGCGAACTCGACCATGTTGAGCCGCGCGATATCGAGCGCGCCGGCGGCGTCCAGCCGCTCCAGCGCCGTCGAGGTCACCGCCGGCACGAAGCCCTTGCGGATGATCGAGCCGCACTCGCTGACCCGGCCCCGGCGGTAGTACATGTCCTTGTGCGCCAACGGCACGCCGTGCAGCGGGCCGCGCTTGCGGCCCTGCGCGCGCTCGCGGTCGGCGCGCTTGGCCGCCTTCATCGCTGCGTCGGGATCGAGGCCGGCGACGGCGTTCAAGGTGCGGCCCAGCGTCCCCAGCGCCTTCACGGAAGCGGCGGTCGCCTCGGCCGACGAGATCTTGCCGCGCGCGATCGCCTTGGCCAGCGCCGCAAGGCTCATCGCGGCGATTTCCCCTGCCCCGCTCACGACCGTTTCCCTTGCAGCCGGTCGAGCGCCACGACGAAGCCCGCAGGCTCGTCTTCCATCACCAGCGCATCGGCGCGCTGGCCGACGACGGCGGACGCGCGGCGCGTCGACGCCACCGCCGCGCCGATCTGGTCGGGCGGCAACGCGGCGTCGAGATAGGCGGCAAGCCAGGCAGCAGCGCTGGCGGTATCGTCTGAAGTCATCGGTCTCCCCCGGGGTTGCGGGCGCAAGAATGCAGCCATGCCGAGGCGCTTTGCAACCGGGCCTTCCGGCACCGGGCCGGCGCGGGGCCATCCTTCCTTGCCCCGGCGGGGCCTGCTATAACCCGCGCGAGAGATGCAATGGGCGGAAGCGGGCCGGCGGCGATGTATCTGTTGATCGATAACTACGACAGCTTCACCTACAACCTCGTCCACTACCTGGGCGAGCTGGGGGCCGATGTCGTCGTGCGCCGCAACGACACGCTGACGGCCGACGAGGCCATGGAGATGCGTCCGCAGGGCATCGTGATCTCGCCCGGTCCTTGCGATCCGGACCGCGCCGGCATCTGTCTCGACCTGATCGCCAAGGCGGCGGACGCGCACATGCCGGTGCTGGGCGTGTGCCTGGGCCACCAGGCGATCGGCCAGGCCTTCGGCGGCAAGGTGGTGCGCGGCCCGATCCCCATGCACGGCAAGCTGAGCCCGGTGCGCCATCGCGGCAGCGACGTGTTCGCCGACATTCCCACGCCGTTCGAGGCGACGCGCTACCACTCGCTGGTGGTCGAGCGCGACAGCCTGCCCGACGACCTGTCCGTCACGGCGGAAACGGCCGACGGCCTGATCATGGGCCTGGCGCACAAGGAACTGCCGATGTTCGGCGTGCAGTTCCATCCCGAGAGCATCGCGTCCGAGCACGGGCACAAGCTGCTCGGCAATTTCCTCGCCTTGGCGCGGCAGTTCGGGACCGCCTGAACGCCATGAGCCGCGACATGACCGACCTGAAGGCGCTGCTCGGCCTGGTCGCGACCGGCAAGCCCCTGACCGAGGCGCAGGCCGAGGAAGCCTTCGACATCATGATGTCGGGCAATGCCACGCCGGCGCAGATGGGCGGCTTCCTGATGGCGCTGCGCGTGCGCGGCGAGACGGTCGACGAGATCACCGGCGCCGCGCGCACGATGCGCGCCAAGGCCGTCCGGATCGAGGCGCCGCCGGGCGCGATCGACGTGGTCGGCACGGGCGGCGACGGCGCCGGCACGTTCAACATCTCGACCACCGCCGCGCTGGTCGTCGCTGGCTGCGGCGTGCCCGTGGCCAAGCACGGCAACCGCGCCGTCTCGTCGAAGTCGGGCGCGGCCGACGTGCTGACGGCGCTGGGCATCAACATCGACTGCGACTTCGCGCTGGTCGCGCGCGCGATCCGCGAGGCCGGGGTCGGCTTCATGATGGCGCCGCGGCATCACGGCGCGATGCGCCATGTCGGCGGTACGCGGGTCGAGCTGGGCACGCGCACCGTGTTCAACATCCTGGGGCCGCTTACCAACCCCGCCTTCGTCAAGCGCCAGCTCGTCGGCGCCTTCGCGCGGCAATGGATCGAGCCGATGGCGAAGACCCTGGCCAAGCTCGGCTCGGAGCGCGCCTGGGTCGTGCACGGATCGGACGGGATGGACGAGTTGACCTTGACCGGGCCCTCCTACGTGGCGGCGCTGGACAGCGGCAAGGTGACCGCGTTCGAGGTGACGCCCGAGGAGGCGGGACTCGGCCGCGCCAAGGCCGACGACCTGAAGGGCGGCGACGGCGCCGCCAACGCGCTGCGCATCCGCGCGCTGTTCACCGGCGAGCGCGGGCCGCTGCGCGACATCGTGCTTTACAACGCCGCAGCCGCGTTGCTGGTCGCCGGCAAGGCGAAGGACCTGAAGGACGGCGTCGCGATGGCCGCCCAGTCGATCGACCGCGGCAAGGCGGCGGCCGCGCTGGAGAAGCTGGTCGCGATCACCAACAGCCCGGCGCCCGAGATGGCGGGAGCGGCCGCGTCATGAGCGATACGCTCGCGCGGATCTGCGACGACAAGCGCCGGCATGTCGCCCGGCGCAAGGAAGAGATGCCGGAGCATCTGCTGCGCCAGCAGGCCGCCGCGCTGGCGCCCCCACGCGGCTTCGCGCGCGCGCTGCACCAAGCCATCGCCGAGGGACGCTACGGGCTGATCGCGGAGATCAAGAAGGCCTCGCCCAGCAAGGGTCTCATCCGCGCCGACTTCCAGCCGATGGAGCTCGCCCGCGCCTACAAGGCCGGCGGCGCGACCTGCCTGTCGGTGCTCACCGACCGGCCCTATTTCCAGGGCGACGACACGTTCCTGCAGCAGGCGCGCGCCGCGGTCGACCTGCCCGTGCTGCGCAAGGACTTCATGGTCGACCCCTACCAGGTGGCGGAATCGCGCGCGCTCGGCGCCGACTGCATCCTGGTCATCATGGCGGCGGTCGACGACGCGCTGGCCGCAGACCTGGTCGCCCAGGCCACGGCGCTGGGCATGGACGCGCTGATCGAGGTGCATGACCGGCCGGAGCTGGACCGGGCGCTGCGCCTGAAATCGGGCCTGATCGGCATCAACAACCGCAATCTGAAGACGCTTGCCGTCGACGTGGCTACGACCGAGGCCCTGGCGCCGCTGGTGCCCAAGGACCGGCTGCTGGTGGCCGAGAGCGGGCTTGGCACGCCCCTGGACCTGGAGCGCATGGCCCGCGTCGGCGCGTGCTGCTTCCTTGTGGGCGAATCGCTGATGCGCCAGAAGGACGTCGCCGCCGCCACAAGGGCCCTGCTGGCGAAGCCCGGCGCGGCCCCGAGGCAGCACGCGGCGGCGGGCTAGCCCTTGTCCTCCGGTTTCACCCATTTCGACGCCGAAGGCCGGGCGGTGATGGTCGATGTCTCGGGCAAGGCCGAGACCGACCGGGTCGCCGTCGCCGAGGGCTCCGTGGTCATGCAGCCCGAGACCCTGCGCCTGATCCGCGAGGGCCAGATGAAGAAGGGCGACGTGCTGGCCGTGGCCCGGCTAGCCGGGATCATGGCGGCCAAGCGCACGCCCGACCTGATCCCGCTCTGCCATCCCCTCGCCCTGACCTCGGTCGCGGTGGACCTTGCCCTCGACGCGGCGCGTCACGCCGTCGATATCCGGGCAACCTGCCGGATCACCGGCCGCACGGGCGTAGAAATGGAAGCGATGACAGCGGTTTCCGTTGCGGCCCTCACCGTCTACGACATGTGCAAGGCGGTTGATCGCGGCATGCTAATCTCAAATATCAAATTAAGCTATAAATCTGGCGGTAAATCAGGTGACTACGGATTAAAACCGTGATTTCAGTTGAAGAAGCGCGGCAGCGCGTGCTGGCGGGCGTCGCCCCGCTCTCCGCCGAACAGGTTGCCGTCTCCCAGGCCCTTGGCCGCGTGCTGGCAGAGGATATCGTCGCCCGGGTGACCCAGCCCCCGATCGCGGTATCGGCGATGGACGGCTATGCCGTGCGCGCCGCCGATGTCGCTGCCGTGCCCGCGGTGCTGGCGGTCGTGGGTCACGTGCCCGCCGGCGGCGCCTTCGACCGGCGCCTGGGGCCGGGCGAGGCGGTCCGCATCTTCACGGGCGCGCCGGTCCCCGAGGGCGCCGACGCCATCGTCATCCAGGAGGACACCGAGGCCGCCGGCAGCAAGGTCACCGTCAAGGAGGCCGCGCGCTCCGGCCGGTATGTCCGCCCGGCCGGCCTCGACTTCCGCGCGGGCGATGTCGGCATCCGCGCGGGACGACGGCTGACCGCCCGCGACATCGGCCTGGCAGCCGCCATGAACGTGCCCTGGCTCAAGGTGCATCGCCGTCCCCGCGTGGCGATCCTCGCCACCGGCGACGAGGTCGTCATGCCGGGCACGTCGATCGGCCGCAGCCAGATCGTCTGCTCCAACGGATTGTCGCTCGCGGCCGCGGTCGCGGCGGTGGGTGGCGAGCCGATCGACCTGGGCATCGCCGCCGACAACCGCGAGGCGCTGACCGCGATGGCGGCCGGCGCGCGCGGCGCGGACATGCTGGTCACGACAGGCGGCGCCTCGGTCGGCGAGCACGATCTGATCCGTGAAGTGCTGGGCGAGGCAGGGCTCGCCATCGATTTCTGGCAGATCGCGATGCGCCCGGGCAAGCCGCTGATCTTCGGGCGCATCCACGGCGTGCCGATGCTGGGCCTGCCCGGCAATCCGGTTTCGACGCTGGTCTGCTCGACGATCTTCCTGGTCCCGGCGCTCGAGAAGATGCAGGGCCTGACGCCTTCGCGCGGCCCCGCCCGCACCGCCGCGCTCGCGCGCGCGCTCGACGCCAATGACGGGCGCCAGGACTATCTCCGGGCGACTCTCACCAACGGGCCGGATGGATCGCTGCTCGCGACGCCGTTCGACAAGCAGGACAGCTCGATGCTGGCGACGCTCGCCCATGCCGACTGCCTGGTCGTGCGCCCCCCGCGGGCACCGGCGGCAAAAGCAGGCGACCGCGTCGAGATCGTGCCCTTCCCGGCCGGGCCTTCGGGAATCTAGCCTGCGCGAAGACGCTAAAGCTTCGCCAGGAGGCCTTCGAGATAGGCAATGCGGTCGCGGAGCTGGCGGATCTGGTCGCGCAGGCTCATGACCACGTATTGCTGGGTCAGCACCGGATCGACTTTTTTCGGCGCCGCTGCGCCGCCGCCACCTGTATCGCCGCCCTTGGCCTTGTCGCCGCCCTCGGCCTTGGCGTCGGTCGCGGCAGGCTTCTTGGCGCCGCCCGCCCCGCCGGCCTTTCCGGGCAGCTTGGGCGCATAGCCTTTCTTGGCCGCGGCGGCATCGGCCCGGGCGCGCGCCGCCTGGGTCTTCTCCTGGGACTTGTGGGCCATCTCGGCCTTGCTGGCGGCCATCTCCTTGTACTTGTCGGCCTGCTGGCGCGCGTCTTCCTCGACCAGCTTCAGCCGTGGGCGCAACTGCGTCAGTTCGTCTTCGATCTGCGCACGGAAGGCCGCACGGAAATCGCTGCCGCCGCGGGCGGCCGGGCTTGCCGCGACCGGTTGCGCCTGGGCAAAGGCCGCCGATCCGCCCCCGAGCGCTAGCAGGAATCCCAGCAAAATACCTGTGCCGAACCGCATCCAAGCATCCTGCGCGCCGGGGCGTTAAGGGGCGGTGTATCCGGCCCGGTATCCAGGCTGTTGAAATTCATACTTGACCCGTCGCCGGAACCAAACTAGAACATGCGCGCCCGTTTAGGTTTTGTTCTAGATGTTGGGGGCGCTGGCCCTTCGGCAGCCCCTGCGGGAAGAGAAGACAGGACCATGCTGACACGCAAGCAGTACGAACTTCTGATGTTCATCCAGGAGCGGTTGCGCCAGACCGGCGTATCGCCGTCCTTCGACGAGATGAAGGAGGCGCTCAACCTTCGCTCCAAGTCCGGCATCCACCGGCTGATCACAGGGTTGGCCGAGCGCGGTTTCATCCGCCGCCTTGCCCATCGGGCCCGGGCGCTGGAAGTGGTCCGCATGCCGGAGAATGCCGGCCCGGCCGAGCGCGCCCCGGCCGCCAGCCCTGCTGCCGCCCATGCCGGCCCCGGCACTGCCGCCAACACCCAGGCGTTCGCCAGCCCGCCCGCGGCCGCCGGGAACGGCGGCTTTGCGCCCAATGTCATCCGCGGCAATTTCCAGCCGGCGGTGCCCGCCGCCGCCGTGCCGGCGGAGCCGACCGAGGCGGTGCGCCTGCCCCTGCTGGGCAAGATCGCCGCCGGCGCGCCGATCGAGGCGCTGAGCAACCCGTCCAATTCCATCGACATCCCGGCGAGCCTGCTGTCGCGGGGCGAACATTTCGCGCTGACGGTGGAGGGCGATTCGATGATCGACGCCGGCATCTATGACGGCGACACCGCGGTCATCCAGCGCTGCGACACGGCCGACAACGGCGCCATCGTCGTGGCGCTGGTGGACAGCAACGAGGTCACCTTGAAGCGCCTGCGCCGCAAGCACGGCTCGATCGCGCTCGAGCCGGCCAACCCGGTCTACGAGACGCGCATCTTCGGTCCCGACCGCGTGCAGGTGCAGGGCAAGCTGGTGGGGCTGCTCAGGCGGTACTGAGCCGCGCGGCTTCCTCCGCCAGCCCGTCGAATACGCCCTGCGCCAGCCTGCAGCGCGCCTCGGCGACGTCGATCACATGCGATTGGACACGACCGAGGATGCTAGTCGACGGCGCTCGGGCGCCGCGCGCGTCTGGCCACCCAGGGCCGGTCTCCGCGCGCCGCCGCCACCGCCTCCACCCGCGTCCCATGCCGGTCGAGCCAGATCGCGTGCGCGCCGCCTCGCCACAGCGCGAAGCGGTCGACCACCAGCGCCGCCCCGGCGCAGCCCCGCCGGATCGGCACGGCGCTGATCACGACATCGGCGCCGGCGCATTCCTCGGCGAGCGCCGAGGCCTCGCGCACCAGCGCGGCCGTACGCCCGTCGCGCCGATAGAGGCAGGCCTGCCCGTCGCAGCTCAGGCGGTCGTCCTCGCCGCGCATCGGCTGGCGGGCAGCGCGACCGGTCCTGCTGGCGGGAAACGGCGCGGTCGCCTTCTGCCCCGCGCGGCGCATCCAGGTCTCGGTCGTGAGGCGGTCGCCGCCGTCGCTGGAGAGCAGCAGCTTCCCGTCCTGGCCGCGCACCGCCATCATCCGCGCGTCGCCGGACACAAGGATGTCCGGACCGCGCGCCAACGCCATCCCCACCAGGCAAGCGAGGATCGGAGCGATACCGATGAGCCGCCACCGTCCCCGCCACAGGCAAAGCCAGATCAGACCGGCGGTCGCCGCCAGCAAGCCGGCCATCGGCATCGCCGGCAGCAGCGCCACGGCGCCGGGCCAGGAGGCGACCGCTTCGGCCGTCGCGATGATCCAACCCACGCCCCAGCCCATCGGCACCAGCGCCCAGTTCTCGAGCCCGAACGGCATCAGCGCGAAGGCGAGCATCCCCCAGGGCATGATCCAGTGCGCCGTGATCGGCACCGCGATCAGGTTGGCTGCCAGACCGTAGAGCGGAAAGCGGTTGAAGTGGTAGGCGGCGTAGATCCCCGTCGCCGCGCTGCCGATCACCGTGGTCAGCACGACCGCACCGACATAGAGCGCGGCGCGGCCGACCACGCCCCGTTCGGCGCGCCAATCGGTGAAGCGCCCGTGCAGCCCTTCATAGGCGGCGACCAGCGCCATCACGGCAGCGAAGCTCATCTGGAAGCTCGCGCCCCACAGCACGTCGGGCAGCACCAGCAGGATCGCCGCGGCGGCCCAGGCCAGAAGGCGCATCGAGATCGCGTCGCGGTCGACCAGCACGCCCAGGAGCACGATGCCGATCATCAGGAACGAGCGTTCGGTCGGCGGCGACGGACCCGCGACCAGGAAATAGAACGCGGCGCCGGCAAAGGCCGCCACGGCCGCCCATTTCTTGATCGGGTAGCTGAGCGCGAGCGGTTCGACCAGCGCCAGCGCGCCCCGCACGACGAAGAACAGGATGCCCGCCACCAGCGCGAAGTTCAGCCCGGAAATGGCGATCAGGTGCGCCAGGCCGGAATCGCGCATCGCCGCCATCACCGGCTCGGGAATGCCGGCGCGGTCGCCGATCAAGAGCGCCGCCGCCAGCGGGCCGGCCGGCCCGTCGATCGCCGCGCGGATGCGCTCGCCGATGGCCTCGCGCAATCGCTCGAGCCAGATCGCCGGCGACCAGCCGGGCTCATCCTCGGGCACTGCCCGCAGCGGCGCGACCGAGAAGCCCACCGCGCCGATCCCCTGGAAGAAGGCGTGGCGCTGGAAATCGAACGCGCCGGGCGCCAGCGGGGGCGACGCGGGCAGCAGCACGCCGCGCAGCGCAACGCGCGCCCCGATCGCCGCCGCCTCGGCATGCTTGCGGTTGAGCGTCAACCGGACCTGGCGCGGCGTCGCCGACGGCGCCAGGCTGGCGATCCGCAGCTCATCCAGCACGACGCGCTGCGACCCGTCGGCGCGCGTCTCGCGATCGACGATGCGTCCCTCGATGTCGACCGGCCCCAGGCGCTCGCCGATCATCGGCGTCGCGACCAGCGACGTGCGAAGCTGCGCCGCGCCAAAGCCCAGGCCCGACGCCGCGATCACCCAGGCCGCGAGGAACATCGCGAGCCGCGCCGGCCCGCCGAGGACGGCCAGCGCGATTCCCGCCGCCGTCCAGGCCGGTCCGACCCACCAGGCCGGCTCGGCGGCCAGGCCGAAATAGAACGCGATGCCGACGCCGACCGCGACGGGCAGCCACAGCGCCCATTGCTCGCGCTCGGCCAGGAAGGCCTCGGTTGCCCGCTCCGGCAGCGAACGCAGCAGCCGGGCCCCACCGCGACCGCCAGCCCCCGCGAGCCCGCCCAGCGCACCGACGCTCATCCGCGCGTCCCCCTCGGGCGTCGCTCAGACCGCGCCCATTGGTAGAATGCGCCGGCTGGAGGCCGGGGTCAAAGGCGAGAGTGGCGTTCCTGCACCTCCAAGATTGTTTGCCCGCGCCGCAGCAGTCGTTAATTGGCTTTCGGCAGGGACGGGACCGTTCGCGAACCGGCGACTCCCGAGTTCGCGGGCGGCGACAGTGGAACGACGGCGATCGACTTGGCGGGTCCGACTCCGGCACTCTCCGCTACGGAGGCGCCATCAATCTGCGTCGTCGAGGAAGCCGCCAACGATGTCGTTACTTTCCTGACGTCCTCAATGCACGTCCGCACGCCGTCTGCGGTCGTTTGCGAGGAACAAAGCCGGCTTATGCCCCCGACAACACTGGCCCGAATTTGCGCCAACCGGAGCTGGTAGTCATTGGTAAGCCTCTGCGCTTCCAGGCTCTTGTCTGCGGCGATAGCGACCTTGGCTTCCACCACCTTGCCAATTCCCTCATTGACCTTCGCAAGGTAGACCTCGCAAGTTTTCGCGAGGACCCCATGCTGATCGCGACGATCCATCGATGCGATGCATGCAACGAGCAGCGCCTCCGGAACGCCGCTCTCATTGAACTGCTTCGTCAGCGCCAGGAGCTTGTCGCCGGTTTCGCCGGTGACGTTGGCGTCGATTCCCTTGACGTTGACGGCCTCGATGCGCGCACGGCCGCTTGCACCGCGCAGCCGTGCGGAGTCCACCTCCGCCTTGGCGAGGAATTCTCTGTTCTTGGCGTCGGCGAGTCCCTTGTTCTGCTTCGCGACCTCAGTCTTCTGCGCTTCGATCTCTTTCTTCAGCTGTTCGGCCGCGGCATCATCGGCCGGTTTCTTCGCCACCAATTCCGCCAGCTTCGCGTCCGCTCTGTTCTTCTCGGCAAGCTGGGCCATGACCTCGTTCTGCGCCGTCTCGAGAGATCGTTGCGCAGCCTGGATGTCATCCGACAGTCCGCCCAATGCGTGCGCGGCCTCTCCGGACAATGCTCCAAGCTCGCGGCCGAATGCCCCGGCCGTAAGCTCGCTATTCAGCAAGGTCACCATCGTCGCGTGATAGCGACTTAGAATCAGCGAGTAGGACATGTCGGTCAGGGCGCCGTTCGCGTAGGCCTCGCAGGCCCGGTGAAGACTGTCGCGCAACAGGGTCACCGTCGCGAGGCGCTCGCCAAGCTGTATGGCACCCTGCACCGAAGACTGACCGAACTGTCCCGCCGCTTGAGCCGCAATCGATTGCCCTTGCGGGTTGTTCATCTGCGCTGCGGCGTTGAAGCTCGCGGTGATCGACTGCGCTATCGTCGTCGCGACGTCCGGGCTTGGCTCGGCGCAAACGATGCGCCTGGGTCTCACCTGCCCCAGAGGCGAGTCTTCGCGAATCTCGATCGAATTGATGGAGCGCGACGCGGAGCCAAGTACCACAGCTTTGTTCGCTCCAAGCCCGGGCTCTTCCAAAATGTCTTGTGGGCGTGGTGTACACCCGGCCGTCATCAGTAGGGTCGCGCCTAGCGTGCCCAGCACTACCAATCTCGCCGTCATTGTCTTGCCCCCGTTTCTTTCCCCGGCGCGGGCGTTTCAGCAGCCAGCGCCGTTCCCCTCTCGCGCCATGCTACCCACGGATCGCCGATCCGGGATATAGCTATTTGTGCGGGAATTATGATTGCTTGCGTTCGTGTTATAGATGCAACATTTTTGCCTGCAGTGAACGCGGAGTATTCTCAATAATGGTTCCGTCGGTGGGCCTTCGTGCCTGTGCATAACTTCGCGGAACGGACGGCGGCGTGGCGCGCGAAAATCCCCCGCTGACCCGCCGGCCGCGGTCTGCTATCCACCCTGCCATGACCGTCACCGTGCGCTTTGCCCCCTCGCCCACCGGGTTCCTGCATATCGGCGGGGCCCGGACGGCTCTGTTCAACTGGCTGTTCGCCCGCCACCACGGCGGCAAGTACCTGCTGCGGATCGAGGACACGGACCGCCAGCGCTCCACCAAGGACGCGATCGACGCCATCCTGGACGGGCTCAAATGGCTTGAACTCGACCATGACGGCGACGTGGTCTTCCAGTTCGCGCGGATCGCGCGGCACGCCGAGGTGGCAGAGCGCCTGCTGGCCGAAGGCAGGGCCTATCGCTGCTACGCCACGCCGCAGGAGTTGGAGGCGATGCGGGCCGAGCAGAAGGCCAAGGGCCTGCCGATGCGCTATGACGGGCGCTGGCGCGACCGCGATCCGAAGGACGCGCCGCCGGGCGTGAAGCCGGTGATCCGGCTGAAGGCGCCACAGGCGGGCGAGACGGTCGTCAACGATCGCGTGCAGGGCGAGGTCAAGGTCGCCAACGCGCAGCTCGATGACATGGTGCTGCTGCGCGGCGACGGCACGCCCACCTACATGCATTCCGTCGTGGTCGACGACATCGACATGGGCATCACCCATGTGATCCGCGGCGACGACCACCTGACCAACGCCTTCCGCCAGGTCCAGCTCTACCGCGCGATCGGCGCCACGCCGCCGGAGTTCGCGCATATCCCGCTTATTCATGGGCCGGACGGCGCCAAGCTGTCCAAACGGCATGGGGCGTTGGGGGTGGATGCCTATCGCGACATGGGCTACCTGCCCGAGGCGATGCGCAACTACCTGCTACGCCTCGGCTGGGGGCACGGCGACGACGAGATCATCTCGACCGAGCAGGCGATCCAGTGGTTCGACCTGGATGGGGTCGGCCGCGCCCCGTCGCGATTCGATTTCGGCAAGCTGGACAACCTGAACGGCCACTACCTGCGCGAGGCGCAGGACGCGCGGCTGGCGGCCCTGATCGCGCCCAAGGTCGTGGCCAAGCTCGGCCGCGCGGTCGACGCGCACGCGATCGCGCGCATCCAGCGCGGCATGGCGGGACTGAAGCAGCGCGCCCGCACGCTGGTCGAACTGGCCGACAACGCGGCCTTCTACGCGCGATCGCGGCCGATCGCGCCGGACGAAAAGGCGGCCAGGCTCTTGACGCCCGAGGCCAGGGCGATGCTCGGGCGCCTGGCCCCGGAATTCGCGGCCCTGGCGGGCTGGGACGAGGAGACGATCGAAGCGGCGGTGCGGAGCTTCGCCGAGGCGGAGAAGATCGGCCTCGGCAAGGTGGCGCAGCCCTTGCGCGCGGCGCTGGCCGGCGCGACCACCTCGCCCGGCATTTTCGAGGTCATGGCCGTGCTCGGCCGCGAGGAGTCGCTGGGCCGTATCGCCGACCAGGCAAGCTGACCGCCCCGCTTTTCCCGCGACGTTCACGAATTGCCAATCTTTACCTTGTTAGTCTAGTATTGCTGCATTGCAGCGGAAATTTAGGGAAGATGCGCATGGCCTCCGCCACCAAGACCGCCCCCGCCGCCAAGTCCGACAACAAGGCGCCCACCGTCACGCTGATCGACAATGCGACCGGCAAGAAGATCGACCTGCCGGTGATGGACGGATCCGTCGGGCCCAAGGTCATCGACATCCGCAAGCTCTATGCCGAGACCGGCTATTTCACCTACGATCCGGGATTCACCTCGACCGGTTCCTGCCAGTCGGCGATCACCTACATCGACGGCGACGAGGGCGTGCTGCTGCATCGCGGCTACGCGATCGAGGATCTGGCCGAACACAGCGACTTCATGGAAGTCTGCTATTTGCTGCTGCACGGCGAGTTGCCCAATCCGACGCAGAAATCCAAGTTCGTGCACGACATCACCTACCACACGATGGTGCACGAGCAGTTGCAGTACCTCTATCGCGGCTTCCGGCGCGATGCGCACCCGATGGCGGTGATGGTGGGCGTGGTCGGCGCGCTGTCGGCCTTCTACCACGACTCGACCGACATCAACGATCCGCACCAGCGCATGATCGCCTCGCACCGGCTGATCGCGAAGATGCCGACGATCGCGGCCATGGCGTACAAGTATTCCGTCGGCCAGCCCTTCGTCTATCCGCGCAACGATCTGGACTACGCCTCCAACTTCCTGCGCATGTGCTTCATGGTGCCTTGCGAGGAATACAAGGTCAGTCCCGTGCTCGCCAAGGCGATGGACCGCATCTTCATCCTGCACGCCGATCACGAGCAGAACGCCTCGACCTCGACCGTCAGGCTCGCGGGCTCGTCGGGCGCCAATCCCTTCGCCTGCATCGCGGCGGGCATCGCCAGCCTGTGGGGCCCGGCGCATGGCGGCGCCAACGAGGCGGTACTCAACATGCTGCGCGCCATCGGCACCAAGGACCGGGTGCCGGAATACGTCAAGCGCGCCAAGAACAAGGACGACAGCTTCCGCCTGATGGGCTTCGGCCACCGCGTCTACAAGAACTACGATCCGCGCGCGGCGGTCATGCGCAAGACCTGCCACGAGGTGCTCGAGGAGCTGGGCGTCAAGAACGAGCCGCTGCTCGACCTGGCGATGGAACTGGAGCGCATCGCGCTCGAGGACGACTACTTCGTCTCGAAGAAGCTCTACCCGAACGTGGACTTCTATTCGGGCATCATCCTGCGGGCGATGAATTTCCCCACCAGCATGTTCACCGTGCTGTTCGCGCTGGCGCGTACCGTCGGCTGGGTGGCGCAGTGGAAGGAAATGATCGAGGATCCTTCGCAGAAGATCGGGCGTCCGCGCCAGCTCTATACCGGCGCGACGAAGCGCGCCTACGTGCCGACGACAAAGCGCAAGTAGCGCTTTTCAGGGCATACGCGCGTCGCCCGCGGAGGGAGGCCGCCATGGCGCAGCAATATCCGCAGGACCACCGCTCCGGCGGGAACGGCCAGTCCGCCGCCAACGCAGCCGCGCTGATCCGGCTCGGCCGCGTCGCCCGCGAAGGGCTGGGCCGCGCCGCCAACGACAACCATGCCCGCGCGTGGGGCCGGGCGGCCGGGGGTGCCCTGCTCGCCGCCGCGCTGGCGGTTGTCGCCTACGCGGTGCTGCGTTGGATCATCTGACGCGACGCGCCTACTCCGCCGCGCGCGATATTCCGCCAGCCTTGTAAAACTCGGCTACTCGGCTTGACCGGTACTGCGGCGGCTTGGCCGCCAGGTCGCGGGCGAGTCCCATCGGCTCGGGCCTGAACAGCCGCGCGTCCATCTCGCGGCAATCCTTCGCCACGCGCGGGCGGACGGCCATGTGCGCAAGCACATCGCGCTCGACCTCGATGCCCGGCGCCACCTCGGCGAGTTCCAGCCCGTCCTCGACGCGCCGGAACACGGCGCGCTCGGTCACGTACATGACCTGCTGGCCGCGCTGCCAGCCGTAGTCGCCGTTGTAGGAGAGCTGCTCCACCTCGGCCATGAATTTGCGATGCTTGCCCTCGCGCGCGATCCTGGTCCGCCCGCCGGGCCAGGAGATGTCGAGGCCGCCGGCGGTGAAGGTGCCGCCAAACACCACCTTGCGCGCGTTCTGGCTGATGTTGATGAAGCCGCCGATGCCGACGATCTTGCCGTCGAAGCGGCTGATGTTGACGTTGCCGCGACCGTCGACCTGGGCGAAGGACAGGAAGGCGAGGTCGAGCCCGCCGCCATCGTAGAAGTCGAACTGGTAGGGCTGGTCGATCATCGCCTGGAAGTTCCGCGCGGCCCCCGCCTCGTAGCCGATCGCCGGTGCGCCGCCGATCAGCCCCTGCTCGTTGGTCAGCACGATGGCGTCGAGGATGTTCTCCTCGGCGCCCACCACCCCGATGCCGGTCGAGATGCCCGAGCCGAGGTTGCACACCGCACGAGGGAACAGCTCCATCGCCCCGCGCCGCGCCACCACCTTGCGCGCGTCCAGCGGCAACGGCTGGAACGCGGACAGCGGCTCACGCAACTCGCCGGCATAGGCCGGCGAATAGTCCGTCACGTAGGTCTGGCGCTGGGCGGGATCGAGCACGACGAAGTCGACCAGCATGCCCGGAATCTTCACCTGCTTGGCCGGCAGCGTGCCGCGATTGGCCAGGCGCTTGACCTGGACGATCACCACGCCGCCCGCGCGGCGCGTCGCCTGCGCCATCGACAGCATCTCGCCGTAGATCGCCTCCTGCTCCATCGTGACGTTGCCGTCCTCGTCGGCGGTGGTGCCGCGCAGGAACGCGACATCGGGCGGCATCGGCTTGATGAACAACCACTCCTCGCCCTTGAGGGTGACCAGCTCGACCAGGTCCTCGGTCGCGCGCTTGCTCTGCCGGGCGCCGCCATGGCGCGGGTCGACCAGCGTGTGCAGGCCCGTCTTGGTGAACAGCCCCGGCCGGCCGGCCGCCATCTCGCGCATGAGCTGCGACAGCGCGCCCTGGGGCAGCGTATAGGCCTCGATCTTGTCGGCCGCAGCTAGGTCGGAGACCGGGGGCGAATCGACGAAGGTGCCGCAGACGATCCGCCTCAGCATCCCGTCCTGGGCGAAATGCCCCGCGCCGCGCGTGGCGCGGTCGCCGAGCCCCACCGGATGCAGCGACGTGATCTGCCGCGGATGGCCGCTATCGCGGAAGCGCTTGCCCAATGCGGCCATCAGCATCTCGGGCACGGCATGTCCGCCGCCCGAGCCGCCGACCAGGAGGGTATCGTTGTCCCGCACCAGGCCCGCGGCGGCCTCGGCCGAAATCACCCGCATGTTCGTCCCCGTACCAACGACGTCACTTGCGCTCGACCAGCTCGATCTTGTAGCCGTCCGGATCCTCGACGAAGGCGATGACGCTGCCGCCGTGCTTCATCGGACCTGGCGGACGCGGGATCTTCACCCCTTCCTTGCCCAGCCGCTCGCAGGTGCCATAGATGTCCGGCACGCCGATGGCGAGATGGCCAAACCCCGTGCCGATCGTATAGGGCTCCTTCTGCGGCCAGTTGTAGGTCAGTTCGACCACGGCGTTCGATTCCTCGTCGCCGTAGCCGACGAAGGCCAGGGTGAACTCGCCGCTGGGATAGTCCTTGCGGCGCAGCAATCTCATGCCCAGCAGCCGTGTGTAGAAGTCGATCGACTTGTCCAGATCGCGCACGCGGATCATCGTGTGCAGCATGCGAAACTTGGACGCATCAGCGGCGCCCTTGCCCGTGCGGGCCGTGGGACTATCGTTCATCGCATCAACTCCCTGCTGGGATCACCGAGCCTGGCTACGAGTTGGGCGCGCGCGGCCCGCGATGTCAAGACGCGGCCCGGCCGGTTGTGCGCCGCTACGCCGACCGGTCCCGCCCCGCCGGCTTGACCGCCTTCAGAACCATGGTGATCTGCTCGACCACGTTGTTCAGGTTGCGCTCGGCGTCCAGGAATTGCGGCTTGGTCACCTCGCCCCGCGCCATGCGCGACCGCCAGGGTTCGGACGGCAGCATGTTGACCTCCTGCATCGCGAAATCGACGCCCAGGTAGAGACCGAGGGGCGTGTTGGCGAAGCCCTTGGCGATCCATTCGCGGTTGCGCGCCTGCGACAACAGCTCGAGGCCAGAGGGGATCACCACCCGCACATGGGTCGGGTCGGCCAGGAAATTGTCGTGGCGGGGGTGCGGCACCACGATGGTCACCTTGGCCCCGTCCCGGCACACCCGGTAGAGCTCCTTCACGATGCCGAGATAGGCGTCGGTCGTGGCGCCGAGATGCTCCAGCACGTGGCTCAGCGACACTTCCTCGGCGCTATCGTCGGGCCAGGGCCAGGGCAGCGCCTCCAGGTCCACGACCTGGTCGGGGTTGCACGCCGCCATCCGGTCGACATTGGTCCAGCCCGCCAGCTTGTTGTTGCCACAGCCGAGGTTCAGGCGCATGCGGCAGCATCCCCCGCGGCGATCGTGGACGAGCGCGGCCGGCGGGCGATGCCGGCAACATCGAGCAGGATCTCGGCCGCGCGCAAGCTCGGCGGCGGTCCGCCGTATCCCAGCGCCCGCATGGCCTCGCCGGCCTGCCGTACCTGCTCGGCCGCGGCGGCGGGATCGTCGAGCAAGGCGAGGACCGCCCGCGAGAGCTTCTCCGGCGTGCAGTCCTCCTGCGTGAACTCGGGGATCACCGAACGGTCACCCAGCACCAGGTTGGCGATCGTGATATGGCGGACCCGGACCATCGCGCGCACCAGCGCCGCGGAAACGGCGGACACCCGATAGGCAATCACCGTGGGGACGCGCGCGAGGTTCAGCTCCAGCGAGACCGTGCCGGACGCGGCCAGCGCGACGTCGCTGGCCGCGAAGGCATCGAACTTCTCGCTTTCGTCCACGACGACGATCGGGTTCAGGGGCCAGACCGCGACGGCCGCACGGACGCGTGATTCCTGCGCCCGCACCGTCGGCACGATCACGCGCAAGCCGGGGCGCGCTTCAGCCAACTGCGCCACCGCGCCGCCGAAATCCGGCAGCAGGCGCTCCAGCTCGCCACCGCGGCTTCCCGGCAGCACGCACAGCAGCGTGGCCGCGGCGGGGATGTCATGGCGGGCGCGGAACCGACGCCCCTCGCCGCGATCGGCGCCGCTCTCGACGACCGGGTGGCCGATGAAGCTGGCCGGCATGCCGACGCGATGGAAATACGGCGGCTCGAACGGCAGCAAGCACAGCAGGTGGTCGTAGTAGCGCGCGACCCGCCGTACCCGGCCCGGGCGGTAGGCCCATACCTTTGGCGCGTTCAGATGCACCAGCGGAATCCCGTACCCTCGCGCACGATTGGCGACGGCGAAGTTGAAGGCGGTGTTGTCGATCGTCAGCACCACGGCCGGCCGCCGCGCGCGGATGTCGGCCGCCAGGCGGTAGATCAGCCGGTACATCCGCGGCACATGCGGCAGGATCTCCGCCAGCCCCATGATCGACAGCTCGCTGAGGGGCACCAGGGTTTCCAGCCCCTCGCCCACCATGCGCTCGCCGCCCACGCCCACGAAGCTGAGCGGCACGGCGGCCCGCGCCTTGAGCGCCTGCATGATCCGGCCGCCGAGATTGTCGCCGGACGGCTCACCCGCCAGCACGTAGACGAGCGGCGTCGAAGCCGGGGCGGTCATTGCGGCGGATCCTCGGTCCGATCCCGGGCGACCCCGATCACGAACAGGCCGGCGTCGTCGGCCGCGGCGCCAACCGCTTCGCGGTCGACGATCAACGCCCCGCCGGCCTCGACGGCGATGCCGGCCAGCCCGGCCTTCGCGGCGCCGCGGACGGTCCGCGGACCGATGGTCGGCAGGTCGATCCGCCGCTCCTGCCCCGGCTTGGCGGTCTTCACCAGCACGCCGCCCGGCCCTTCGCGCCGCAATTCCCTGCAGCGGCGGAGCAGCGCATCGGTTCCTTCGATCGCCTCGACGCCCAGCACGATGCCCTGCTGCACCACGACCGCCTGGCCGACATCGACGGCACCCAGCGCCCGCGCGACGACGAGGCCGCGACCGATGTCGGCCCAGTCGGCCTCGCCGGGAATGCGACGGCCGATGGTGCCCTCCGGCGCCAGGAGCCCGGGCAGGATCTGCTCCGGACCGATCAGGCGACCGCCCTCGCGCTCGATCGCATCGCCGATCGCGCTCAACAGCGCATTGTCGCCCAGCGCGCGACGCCCGAGCGACAGCAGAAACCTGGCCGTCCAGGCATCCGGCATCAGCGACAGCAGCGAAGGCCGCTTCACGCGGCCGGCCATGACGATCTCGACCACGCCGTTGTCGCGCAGGGCCTTGATGATCGCGCCGCCCGCGCCGATCCTCGTGCGCAGATGCGGCGTGTCGCCCGCCACCGTCTCGGCGTCCACATGGCCGTCAAGCGCGATGACGAAGAAAGGTCGCTGCTGCTCGCGGCAGGCGGCGATCAAGAGCCGCGGAAGTTCTCCACCACCGGCGATGATGCCAAGCTTAGGAGGCATTCGACTGGCGCGGCTGGCACAGCGCCCGCTGCGAGTCGGCCTTGATGAAATCGATGATGTCGCGGACCGGCTGGATGGCGCTGAACAACTGGGCCACGTCCTCGATGCGTTCGGCCATCGTGCCTTCCTGGGCGAACAGCACCCGGTAGGCGGTGCGCAGTCCGTGGATGTCCTCGCGCGAGAAGCCGCGGCGCTTGAGCCCAACCAGGTTGAGCCCGCCGAGCCGAGCCCGGTCGCCCATGACCGAGCCGTAGGGGATCACGTCGTTCTCGACGCCGGACATGCCGCCGACCATCGCGTGCTTGCCGATACGCACGAACTGGTGGACGGCGCACAGCCCGCCCAGGAACGCATAGTCCTCCACCACGACATGTCCGCCGAGCGTGGCGTTGTTCGCCATGATGACGCTGTCGCCGAGCTTGCAGTCATGGGCCACGTGGCAGCCGACCATGATGAGGCAGCGCTTACCGACCTTGGTGAGCAGCCCGCCGGGCGTGGTGCCCGGGTTCATCGTGACATGCTCGCGGATGACGGTATCCTCGCCGACCTCGAGGCGCGAGGGCTCGCCCTTGTATTTCAGGTCCTGCGGCTGGTGCCCGATCGAGGCGAAGGGAAACACCCGCACCCGCGCGCCGAGCTGCGTGTGCCCTTCGACCACGACATGCGACAGCAGGCCGACGTCCTTGCCAAGCTCGACATGCGGGCCGACGACGCAATAGGGGCCGATCTCCACCCCCTCGCCCAGCCTTGCCCCCGGATCGACGATCGCGGTCGGATGAACCCTGGCCATCAGGCGTCCACGATCATGGCGGTGAACGTCGCCTCGGCCATCAGCTCGTCGTCCACAAGCGCCTTGCCGGCGAATTTCCAGACGTTGCCGCGCTGACGCTCCTTCACCACCGGCACGCGCAGCAGCGCGCCCGGAAACACCGGCCGGCGAAACTTGGCGTTCTCCACCGACATGAAATAGACGAGCTTGTTGCGCGGCGGCCCGCCCATCGACTTGACCACCAGCGCGCCGGCGGTTTGGGCCATCGCCTCGACGATCAGCACGCCCGGCATGATCGGCCGGTTGGGAAAATGGCCGACGAAATAGTGCTCGCCGATCGTCACCGCCTTGATCCCCGTGGCGCTTTCTCCCGGCACGACGTCCACAAGCCGGTCGATCAGCAGGAACGGATGGCGGTGCGGCAGCAGCGTCATCAGCTCGACGGTGTCGATGTCGGCCACCGCCGGCTTCAATGCGTTGATGGTGGTCATTCGTCCTCGGCCGTCTTCCCCCGCGCCAGCCGCGACAGGGCCACGGTCTGGCGATGCCATTGGCGCAGCGGCACCGCCGGAATGCCGCCCACGGCGCCGCCCGCGGGAATGTCGCGCATCACGCCGGCCGCCGCCGCCACCCGCGCGCCGTCGCCCACGGTCAGGTGACCGGAGAGACCCGCCTTGGCCGCGACGATCACGTGGTTTCCCAGCTTCGTGCTGCCGGAAATACCCGCCTGGGCAATCACGATGCACCCCCGCCCCAGGCGAGCGTTATGCCCGATCATCACCAGGTTGTCGATCATCGAACCCCGCCCGATCACCGTATCGGGCCCCATCCCGCGGTCGATTGCCGCGTTGGCGCCGATCTCGACATCGTCCTCGACGATCACCCGCCCGGTCTGGGGAATGCGTACATGGCCCTCGGGATCGATGGCGAAGCCGAACCCGCGGTTGCCGATGCACACGCCAGGGTGGATCAGCACACGCTGGCCGATCAGGCAATATTGCAGCACCGAGCACGCACCCACCGCGGTGTCGTCACCGATCGTCACCCCGTCGCCGATCACGGCATTGGCGCCGATCCAGCAGCGCTCGCCGATGACGGTACGCGCGCCCACCACCACGCCGGCATCGATGCGCACGCTGGGAGCGATTTCGGCGGAGGGGTCGACGATCGCGCGCGCATGCACGCCGCCCACGACCGGCTCTTCAGGGTAGAACGCCTGCGCGACCAGGGCGAAGCCCCGGTAGGGCTTGTCGGTCAGCAGGACCTGCATCCCGGCGGGCGCGCGATCGGCGAAGCGCGGCTCGACCAGGCAGCAGCCCGCCTTGGATTCGCCGAAGGCGCGCAGGTAGCGGCGGTTGTCCAGGAAGGCGACGTCGTCCGGTCCCGCGTCGGCCAGGGCCGCGACATTGGCGAATTGCCGCTGCCGGTCGGCTCCCGGCGCCAGGGCGGCGCCCGCCCGCCCGGCCAATTCCTCGAGCGTGAACGGACCTGCCGGCGAGAAGAAGCGAGGATCGGGCATCGCCCGCGGGCGCCGGCCGACGCAGCTACTGGGTCAGCGGCGGCAGCGTTACCTTCACTGTCGGCAGCTTGCGGTTGACCTGCTCCAGCACCTCGTCGGTCACTTCCATCGAGGGGTGGCTGAGAATGATCTGCGAGCGCGGCAGCATCAGGCTGGCGCCGCGCGCCGTGGCCACGTCCTGGATCACCTGGACCACGACGGTATTCACCTGAACCATCGAGTTCTTGTAGGCGTCGTCGAGCTGCTTGCGGCGCGCCTGCACCGAACGCTGGAACTCGGCGACGCGCTGCTCGAACTTCTGGCGGCGGTCGGCGAAGGCTTCCGGCGCCAGCACCGTGCGTTGCTTATTCAGGTCCTGCTCAGCGTTCCGCAGGTCGTTCTCGGTCTTGGCGATCTCGTCCTGATAGGCCGATTGCTGCTTGACGAGCTGGTCGCGCACCGACTTCGCGGCCGCCGCGTTCTCGCGGATCTTGTCGACATCCACCACGGCGATGACGGGCGTCGGCAGCGGCCCGGCCGGCTGCTTCGGCGCCGCTGGCGCCGCCGCCGGCGTGGCCGCAGGGGCGGCGGGCTGCTGCGCCGGCTTGGCCGGCTGCGCCGGCCGCGGCTGTTGCTGGGCCATCGCCATCGACGTGAACGAAATCAACGCGACGGTAAGCGCCGTCAGGCGCCACGCGGCGCGCGGGAACAATAGAACCATGGGATCAGAACCTCGTGCCGAAGCTGAAATGGAAGAACTGCGTTTGATCGAAGTCTTGCTTGACGACCGCCTTCGCCAGGTCGATCCGGATCGGGCCGAACGGCGACTTCCAGGCTGCGCCCACGCCGATCGAGGCGCGCGGCGTCTTCGGGTCGGCGACCCCCGGCTCGCTGTCTTCGCTTGCGCCCCAGGCCGAGCCGACGGTGGTGAAGGCCTTGCCCGACACGCCGAGCTCGTCGGGGAAGCCCAGCGGGAAGGTCAGCTCCGCGGTGCCAACATAGAAGCGCTGGCCGCCCAGCGCGTCCTGGGTGACCGTGTCGCGCGGGCCGACGCCGCCCGTCGCGAAGCCCTTGAAGTTGTCGCCGCCGAGGAAGAAGCGGTCATTGATGCGCACGCGCTCGCCCAGGCCGGTCATGTACCCGGCCTCGCCGGTCAGGCTGAATATCCACTTGTCCCAGACCGGAATCGGCCAATAGGTGCCGCCGCCCGCCTTGGTCTTCAGGTATTGCACGTCGCCGCCCAAGCCGGCGAAATCCTGGCTGAAGCTGAGATAGTAGCCGTCGGTCGGATCCTGGCGGTTGTCCAGGCGATCGTAGAAGAGCGTGTAGCCGACCAGCGAGGTGATCGACGATCCCTCCTGCTCGCGGATGAAGCGCGACGCGTCGGCGTCGATGTTGGTGATCTCGTCCTGACGCAGGACATAGCGGGTCGTGTGGCGCAGGTTCTCGGTGATGCTGTAGCCCAGGCGGAACCCGCCGCCGATCGCCTTCAGCTCGTAGGAGCTGGTGTCGGTATTGTCGCGCGTCACGCGGAACAGATCGATGCCCGCCGAAAGATCGCGGTCGAGGAAATACGGCTCGGTGAAGCCGACATCGAACTCCGTGGTCTTCTGCGACACGCGGAACTTGGTGCGGAGGTCCTGGCCGCGGCCGAGCAGGTTCCGCTCGCGCACGCTGAGGTCGGCCAGCGCCCCTTCCGATGACGAGAACCCGGCGCCGACCGAGATTTCGCCGGTAGACTGCTCCTCGACCTCGACCTGCACGACGGTCTTGTCCGGATCCGTGCCCGGCACGTTCGACACGTCGACCTTCTTGAAGAAGCCGAGGTTCTGGACGCGCTGGCGCGAGCGGCGCAGCTTGGCGGTGCTGAACGCATCGCCCTCAACCAGGCGGAACTCGCGGCGGATCACGCGGTCGAGCGTGCGGTAGTTCCCCACGATGTCGATGCGCTCGACGAAGACGCGCGGGCCTTCCTGGATGTCGAACGTGACGTTGATCACCTTCTTGTCGCGGTCGCGGTCGATCGTCGGCTGGATGTCGACGAACGCGAAGCCGAGATCCCCGACCGCGTCGGTAAGCTTGGTGATGGTCTTCTCGATCAGGTCGGCGTTGTACCAGTTGCCCTCGACCGCAATCACCGAGCCGCGCAGGGCGTTGAGGTCCAGCGTCTTGAACTGCGTGCTCAGGTCGACCACGCCGAACTTGTAGCGGTCGCCTTCATCCACCGTGAAGGTGATGAAGAAGCTGCTGCGGTCGGGCGTCAGCTCGGCGACCGCGGACACGACGCGGAAGTCGGCATACCCCTCGCGCAGATAGAAGCGCCGCAGCAGTTCGCGGTCGAAGGTCAGGCGGTCGGGATCGTAGTTGTCGTCGGTCGAGAAGATCCGGTACCAGGCCGTCTCCTTGGTCTGGATCGCGGCGCGGAGCTTGGAATCGTTGTAGGCTCTGTTGCCGATGAAGCGGATCGAGCTGACGGCGGTCACCGCGCCTTCGTTGATCTCGTAGACGACATCCACGCGGTTCTGGTCGAGCTGGATGATCTTGGGCTCCACCGTCGCCGCGAACCGGCCGCTGCGGCGATAGAGGTCCAGGATGCGCTTGGTGTCGTTCTGCACCTTCGTGCGCGTGTAGACGACGCGGGCGCGCAGCGAGACCTCGCCCTCCATGTTCTTCGATTCGATCTTGCGATTGCCCTCGAACGCGACCCGATTGACGATCGGGTTTTCCACAACCCGGACCACCAGGGTGTCGCCCTCGCGCCGCAGTGTGACGTCGGCGAACAGGCCGGTCGCGAACAGGCTCTTCAGCGAGGCATTAACTTTCTCAACGTCGTAGGAATCGCCCGGCTTGACCGAGAGGTAGGACCGCACGGTCTCCGGCTCGATGCGCTGGCTGCCCTCGATCTTGATCGCCTCGATCGTGCCCTGCGCCTTCGCCAATGACGGATAGACAAGCCCGGCAAGGGCAATTCCTGCCCCTAAGACCAGGGCAAGGAGCCCTGGAATCCGCCTTGACTGGCGCAAGCGTTTCACGACCGCGCGACCTCCGAACCGGATGGTCAAGTGATAACGCCCTGGAATACCTTACGCAAATCGTTCCAGGTGGCGAAGACCAGGAGCCCTATTACCAGAGCAAGTCCAATCCGGAAACCATATTCCTGCAGACGGGCGCCAAGAGGACGACCCCGCGCCGCCTCGTAGGCATAGAACAGAAGGTGACCGCCGTCGAGCATTGGGACGGGAAACAGATTGATCAGGCCGAGGCTGATCGAGAGGTTCGCCATGAACCACAGGATCGACGTGGCGTCCAATTTCCAGATGTCGCCGGAATACTTGGCGATCATTACGGGACCGCCCAGTTCGTTTGAATTGCGGGTGCCCGCGATCATCTGGCCGATGGCGGTCAGGGATCCCCAGGTGATGGCAAGCGTCTCCTTGCCGGCCTCGTAGATCGCCCCCACCGGCCCGTGCTGCACCATCCGGCCGATATTGTCGGGCTTGAGGCCGATCCGCCCCACGCTGTGGACGTTGCCGAAGGCGTCGGTGGTCTCCTCCTTGACCGGCGTCACGTCGAGCGTGCGCTCGGCGCCGTCGCGGGCGACGACGAACTTCATCGGCACGCCGGGATGCAGCTGGACGATGCCGATGATCTGCTCGAACCGCGTGATCTGCTGGTCGTCGATGCCGACGATCGTGTCGCCAACCCGGAAGCCGGCCTTTTCCGCCACGCTGCCGGCGATGACCTCGCCAATGACGGGCGTCGTGACGCGCTGGCCGATGCTGACGAACAACGCGGCGAAGATCAGGACCGCGAAGACATAATTGGCCGCGGGACCCGCGGCGACGATCGCGGCGCGCTGGCCTACACGCTTGTTATGGAAAGATTCTTCCGACCGCGGCGGGGCCAGGCCGCGCTCCTTGTAGCGCTTTGCCGTCTCCTCGGGCGGCTCGTGGTCGTCGCCCTCGCCGTACATCTTCACGTAGCCGCCGAGCGGGATCATGCTGAATTTCCAGCGTGTCCCGTGACGGTCGTTCCGGCCGAACAGCTCCGGGCCAAAACCGATCGAGAACACTTCCACCCTGACGCCGTTGTAGCGCGCGATGAGGTAGTGCCCCATCTCGTGCACGAATACGAGGATCGTCAGGATGACCAGGAACGGCAAAATATAGTCGGGCGCCGCCTGAAGCTTCGCTAACAGTTTGTCGAGCATCGTCCTGATTCCGTTGCGATTCGTTAATGATTCGGCCTGTACATGCCGGTGCCCTGCCCTCTTTAGGCGCGCCGGCCGACCACTTTCGCGCGGCGCGCGGCGATCGACCGGGCCTCCGCGTCCACCGCGCTCAACTGTTCCAGACTGGTCATCGGAACGGCCGGCATCGCCGCCAGCGTTTCCTCAACCACATCGGTAATCTCCAGGAAGCCAACTCGCCCTTCCAGGAAACCATAGACCGCGACCTCGTTCGCCGCATTCAGCACGGTGGGCGCGGTACCGCCGTCCTTCAATGCCTGCCGCGCCAGCCGCAAGGCCGGAAACCGCAGGGGATCCGGCGGCTCAAAGGTCAGCGTCGCGATCTTCGCGAAGTCGAGCCGCGCCGAGGGCGCTGCCATCCGGTGCGGCCAAGCCAGAGTATAGGCAATCGGCGTGCGCATGTCCGGCGAGCCAAGCTGGGCCAGCACGGAGCCATCTTCGTAGGCCACCATGCTGTGGATGATCGACTGGGGGTGTACCACCACATCAATCTGGGCCTCCGGCATGGCAAAAAGGTGGCAGGCTTCGATCACCTCCAGCCCTTTGTTCATCATGGTCGCGGAATCAACCGAGATCTTGGCGCCCATGTCCCAATTCGGATGGGCGACGGCCTGGGCCGGGGTGACCGCGCGCAATTCCTCGCGCTTGCGGGTCCGGAAGGGCCCGCCCGAGGCGGTCAGGATCAGCCTCTCGATCGACCGGCGCTGGTCGGACTCGAAGCACTGGAAGATGGCGTTGTGCTCGGAATCCACCGGCAGCAAGGTGGCGCCGAAGCGCTTGACCGCCTCCGTCATCAGGTCGCCGGCGCACACCAGCGACTCCTTGTTGGCCAGCGCCACGCAGGCCCCGCGCTCGACCGCGGCCAGCGTGGCCTTCAGCCCGGCGGCGCCGACGATGGCCGACATCACCCAGCTTGCCGGCCGCTTGGCCGCCTCGACCAGCGCCTCGGGACCCGCCGCGACGGCGATGTTGGTGTCGGCCAGGGCCTGCTTGAGCGCGCTGTAGAGCGACGGGTCGGCCACGACGGCGAGCTGCGGCTTCAACCGGCGCGCCTGCTCCGCCAGCAGCTTGACGTTCTTGTTCGCCGTCAGCGCCTCGATCTCGAAGGCGCCGGGATTGCGCTCGATCAGGTCGATCGTGCTGGTGCCGACCGAGCCGGTGGAGCCCAGGATCGTGATGCGGCGCGGCGCGCTCGCGCCGTTGGCACGGTTCATCGCCATGCTGAAAGGTCTCCTCCAACCAGCCACACCAGGGCCGCCATCACCGGCGCCGCGGCGAGCATGCCGTCGAGCCGATCCAGAACGCCGCCATGGCCGGGGATCAGCCGGCCCGAATCCTTGCGCCCATACCGGCGCTTCAGCGCGGACTCGAACAGGTCGCCGCCCTGCGCGACGACCGCCAGCACCATGCCCGCCGCGAAACCCTGGGCTGCCGTGCCGGCGCCGAGCCCATGCCAGACGCACAGTAGCGCGGAAAGCGTACCCGCGCCGAGCATACCGCCGATCAGGCCCGACCAGGTCTTGCCCGGGCTGACGCGGGGCGCCAGCCGGGGGCCGCCGACGCCGCGCCCAACCGCATAGGCGACGATGTCCGTCCCCCAGACCGTCACCATCAGCCAGACCACGAGGTCCAGCCCTGCCGGCAACTCGCGCAGCCACACCATGCTGGCGCAGGGCAGCGCTATATAGGCGAGCCCGCCCGCCTTCCAGGCGCTGCGCCAATCGCCCGTGATCGCCCCCAGGGCAAGCGCGGCCACGAACGCCAGCGCGATCACGCCCACGACCGCCGCCGCGTGCCCGTGCGCGGCAAGCACGATCGAGAACAGCGCCGCCGCCGCGATGGCCGCCGCCTGGCGCGCGGGACGCACCCCCGCCGTCATCTCGGCCCATTCGAACGCCATCGCCGCCGCCAGCACCGCCAGCATCAGCTCGAACCACGGATAGCCGCCATAAGTCGCCGCCAGGGCGACCGGGACCAGCACCAGGCTTGACGCGACCCTGAGGCCGAACTCGGTCCGGCGCGCTGCGCCCGTGGCGGGCGAGGCGACCGTCATCCGTTCAACGCGCGCCGGCGACGGCGCCGAAGCGGCGCTGGCGGCGATTGAACTCGGCGATCGCCTCCTCGAGGTGATGGCGGTCGAAGTCCGGCCACAGCGTGTCGGAGAAGAACAGCTCGGCGTAGGCGCACTGCCACAACAGGAAATTGCTGATCCGCTTCTCGCCCGAGGTGCGGATCAGCAGATCGGGATCCGGCATGCCCGCCGTCGTCAGGCAGGTCTCGAACAGGGCCTCGGTGATGGCACCCGGGTCGAGGCGCCCGGCGCGCGCCTCCTGGGCGAGCGTGCGCGCTGCGGCGGTGATCTCCTGGCGACCGCCGTAGCTGAGGGCGATGGTCAGGTTGATGCGCGTGTTGTCGCGCGTCAGCTCTTCGGCCTGGTGGATCAGCGCCGCGATATCTGGCGCGAACCGCGCGGTGTCGCCGATCACCCGCACGCGCGCGCCCTTGGAATGCAGTTCCGCGATCTCGCTGCGCAGGTAGACGCGCAACAGGCCCATCAGCGCCGATACCTCGGTTTCGGGGCGGCGCCAGTTCTCCGCCGAGAACCCGAACAGCGTCAGGTAGCGCACGCCCAGATCGCCGGCGCCAATCAAGGTGCGGCGCACGGCCTCGGCGCCCTGCCGGTGGCCGGCCGTGCGCGGCAGGCCGCGCGCCTGCGCCCAGCGGCCATTGCCGTCCATGATGATGGCGACATGGGTGGGCACGGTCGCCGTGACTTGGGTTGGCTTCGGCATCATCGCATCAGACCTGCAGGATTTCCTTTTCCTTGGCGGCCAGGGTCTCGTCGATCTTGGCAATGTGCTTGTCCGTCATGGACTGCACCTCGTCCGACAGCCGCCGATGCTCGTCCTGTGAGATCGTGCCGGCCTTGTCCTCCTTCTTCAGTCGCTCCATGCCGTCGCGGCGAACGTTGCGCACCGCGACCCGCGCCTGCTCCGCATATTTGTGCGCGACCTTCGTCAGTTCCTTGCGGCGCTCCTCGGTCATCTCGGGCATCGGTATGCGGATCAAGGTGCCCTCGGTCTGGGGGTTCAGGCCCAGCCCGGCTTCGCGGATCGCGCGGTCGACCGCCTTGACCATCGACTTGTCCCAGACCGTCACGGTGATCATGCGCGGCTCGGGCGCGGAAATCGTGCCGACCTGGTTCAGATGCATCTGCTGCCCATAGGCATCGACCATTACCGGGTCCAGGAGGTTGGTCGAGGCCCGTCCCGTTCGCAATCCCGCCAGTTCCTTGCGCAGCGCCTCGAGCGCGCCGTCCATCCGCTTGCCGATTTCCACGATCTCAGGCTTGTTCACCGTTGCCGGCCTCCTCCCCTTGTAGCGAACCGACTCACGCGTCGCAGATCATGGTGAAGCGACCGCGGCCCGACACGACCTCGGCGAACGCACCCGGCTCGAAGATCGAGAATACCAGAATCGGAATCCGGTTTTCCCGCGCCAAGGAAATGGCCGCCGCGTCCATCACCTTAAGGTCGCGCGATAAGACCTCCATGTAATTCAACCGCTCGTATCGCCGGGCGTCTGGCACCTTCATCGGGTCGGCGCTGTAGACGCCGTCCACCTTGGTCGCCTTCAGCAGCACCTCGCAACCCATCTCCGAGGCTCGCAGCGCGGCGGCCGTGTCCGTGGTGAAGAAGGGGTTGCCGGTGCCGGCGGCGAAGATGACGACGCGGTTCTTTTCCATGTGCCGCACCGCGCGCCGGCGGATATAGGGCTCGCACACGGCCGAAATCGGCAGGGCGGACAGCACCCGGGTGGGGACCTGGAGCCGCTCGAGCGCCGCCTGCATCGCCAGCGAATTGATCACGGTGGCCAGCATGCCCATGTAGTCGGCCGTCGCGCGTTCCATGCCGGTCGCGGTCCCGGACAGGCCGCGGAAGATGTTGCCGCCGCCGATCACCAGGGCGACCTGCCCGCCCAGCGCGTGGACGCTCTTTATCTCGCCGGCGATGCGATCGACCATGGCCGGGTCAAGGCCATAGTCCTGGGTGCCCATCAGGGCCTCGCCCGAGATCTTCAGCAGCACGCGGCGGTAGAGCGGGTCGGCCATCGCTTGCTGCTCCCGCCCCGCGCCCGCGCCGGCCTTAAGCCGTCTTTACCGCAGCGGCGACCTCGGCGGCGAAATCGGTCGCGGCCTTCTCGATACCCTCGCCCAGCGCGAAGCGCGCAAAGCCGGCGATCTTGACCGGCGCGCCCATCTCCTTGCCGGCGGCCTCGACCACCTTGGCAATCTTGGTCTCGTTGTCGAGCACGGAGGTCTGCTCCATCAGCACGACCTCTTCGTAGTACTTGCGCAGCCGGCCTTCGACCATCTTGGCGATGATCGCCTCTGGCTTGCCGGAGGCCCGCGCCTGGTCGGCCAGCACGTTGCGCTCGCGCTCCAGCTTGGCGGGGTCGACCTCGGCGGTGGTCAGCGCCTCGGGCTTTGCCGCCGCGATATGCATCGTAAGCTGCTTGCCCAGCGCCGCCAGCTTGTCGGCCGGCGCGGCGGATTCCAGCGCCACCAGCACGCCGATCTTGCCGAGGCCGGGCGCCACCTGATTGTGGATGTAGCCGGCGACCAGGCCATTGGCGACGGTCAGGCGCTTGGCGCGGCGGATCGCCATGTTCTCGCCGATCTTGGCGATCAGGTTCGTCAGCTCGCCGCCCTTGGCCGCCTTCAGCGCCTCGACGTCGTCGCCCTTGGCGAGCACGTGCTTCGCCATCGCGGCGACGAAGCCCTGGAACTCCTCGTTGCGCCCGACGAAGTCGGTCTCGGCGTTGATCTCGACCATGGCGCCGGACTTGCCCTCGGCCACGACGCCCACGAGGCCTTCGGCCGCGACGCGGCCGGACTTCTTGGCGGCGGCCGACAGGCCCTTCTTGCGCAGCCAGTCGACCGCGTCCTCGAAGGCGCCCTTCGTCTCGGTAAGCGCCTTCTTGCAATCCATCATGCCCGCGCCGGTCTTCTCGCGCAGTTCCTTGACCAGCGCCGCGGTGATCTCAGCCATGTCCGAAACCCCAGGGTTGGACGCCGTCCTTAGTGGACGGGCAATTCGACAATAGTTTGGCGGGCGTTCACCGCAAACCCGACGCTCAGGCTTGCGGCCGGGTCCCGTCCGCCTCGCCGCTGGCAACGGCTTCGGCCATCGAGGCCGGACCGCCCGCCGGGGCCTCCGCGACAACGCTTTCGGCCGGGCCCTGTTCCGCCTCGCCGGCGTCGCCGCCGGTGTGCATGATCTCGGCCTGCAGCCCGTCGAGCACCGCGTCGGCAACCAGGTCGCAGTAGAGTTCGATCGCCCGCATGGCGTCGTCGTTGCCCGGGATCGGGAACGTGATGCCGGCGGGGTCGGAATTGCTGTCGATCACGGCGATCACCGGGACGGCCAGCTTGCGCGCCTCGGTGATGGCGATGTCTTCCTTCAGCGTGTCGATCACGAACAGGATGTCGGGCAGCCCGCCCATCTCCTTGATGCCGCCCAGCGCGCGCTCCAGCTTGTCGCGCTCGCGCGTCAGGTTGAGCAGTTCCTTCTTCGTCAGGCCTTCGACCTGGCCGCCCAGGCGCTCGTCCAGGTCGCGCAGCCGCTTGATCGACTGCGAGATGGTCTTCCAGTTGGTCAGCATGCCGCCGAGCCAGCGGTGGTTGACGTAGTACTGGCCGCAGCGCTTGGCCGCCTCGGCGATCTTGTCCGAGGCCTGGCGCTTGGTGCCGACGAACAGCACGCGGCCGCCGCCGGCGACGACCTCGCGCACGGCCTGGAGCGCCCGATGCAGCAGCGGCGCCGTCTGCTCCAGGTCGATGATGTGCACGCCGTTGCGCACGCCGAAGATGTACGGCGCCATGCGCGGGTTCCAGCGGCGGGTGTGGTGGCCGAAATGGACGCCGGCTTCCAGAAGCTGGCGCAGCGAAAAGGTCGGCATGGTCATGCCTTGGGACTCCATTCTCCGGTTGGTGCCTCCGCGGGTAACGCCAAACCAGGGACTAAGCCCTTGATTCAGCACCGGAGCGACCGCCGGAACTCCCGTGGCCGCAAGACCCGCGTGCGAAGTGGTGGGGGTGATAGCCGCTGGCGGCCGGTTTGGCAAGGCCTGCGGCGGGCCAAAGGCCCGATTTACCGCCCCAGGACCGTGAAAATCCCGATCGCCTGGACGATGCAGTCCTGGCCCCCGGCGGCGCGGCATTCGCTGAGCGCGTCGGCAACCGCGCCTTCCTCGCTGTCGCGCCGGGCCGCGATGCCGACCCGGCCGTTGCGCCCCAGGGCCAGGGCCTTCCACCCGCCCCGGCCGGCATAGGCCTGCGCCAGGCGCTCGCGGTCGGCGGGCGGAAGCGGCAGCGCCGTCGGATCGAACACGCCGACCACGGTCGAGGTTGTGGGGATCGGGGTGACGAAGCTGTCGTCGATCGAAAGGATCGCGCAGGCGCTGCCGGCCATGTCGCCGCAGAATTCCAGCGCCGAGCGGACCGCCTCGTCCTCGCTGGCGCGGCGGGTGGCGATGCCGACCGTGCCGGTGCGCGCGATCGCCACGGCCTTGGCCGCCGCGGCCGGTTCGTACTCGCCGCGCAGCCGGTCGCGCATGCCGGGCCCGGCCAGGGGGACGCGGCTTGAATCGAACGGCAGGGTGAAGCGCTCGGCCGCCGGCGGCACGAAGGGCCGGCCCGGCATCGGCGGCGGCGAGCGCTCCCAAACCAGGCGATCGCCGACCGCGTAGAGATCGCAGGGCTCGGGCGCGCTGCGCCGGCAGGATTCGAGCGCGCGACGGCCCGCCTCCTCGTCCGAGGGCTGCGCCTGGACGTACCAGGCGCTTCCGGCGGAGCGCGAGATCGCCAGCGCCTTGGCGCCGGCAGCCGGCACGTATTCCGCCCGCAGCCGCTCGCGGATCGCGTCGCTGACGAACGGCACCTGGTCGGCGGCGAAGCGCTTGGCCGGGGGATCGGTGAACAGGCTGGGCAGCGCCAGCGTCGGCGCGGGCTGCGCCGACGGCGCCGGTGCAGGCGCGGGTGCCGGCACGGCGGCTTGCGGAGCGGGCGGCGGCGCCTTCGGGGGCGAGGTCTTGGTCAGCACGAAATAGATGGCGACCGCGCCCACCAGCGCCGCGAGCGTCAGGGAAACGCCGAGGATCGAGAAGCGCCGGCGCGCGGGCTGCGCGCCGAACGTCGCTTCGCCGTCTGCAACCAGATCGCCCGCCGGAACAGCGCGGCGCTCCAGCATGGGCTCGGAGGGCTCGGCCACGTCCGCTACCAGCGGGGCCTCCGGCGGCGCCGGCTCGCCCAAGCCCGCGACGCGGTAGGCGCGCACCGGCCGGGGAATATGGCGCAGGTCCAACTCGCCTAGATCCTCGAGCCGGCCGTCGATCTTGCCGACGACGTGCTCGTAGACCGAGGCCGACAGGCAGATGCCGCCCGGATCGGCGATGGCCTCGAGCCGCGCGGCCACGTTTACGCCGTCGCCCAAGAGGTCGCCGCCCTGCACCACCACGTCGCCCAGGTTGAGCCCGACGCGGAACCGCAGGCGCCCCATGCGCGGCTGGGCGTTGTTACGCTCGGCCATCGAGCGCTGCAGGGAGATGGCGCAGCGCAGTGCCTCCACAGGGCTCTCGAACGACGCCAGGAGCCCGTCGCCCGCGGTCTTCACCAGCCGCCCGTCATGCCGCGCGATCAACTGGGTGAATTCGACCAGGCAGGTGTTGAGGCGGCGCAGCGTGCCCTCCTCGTCGTCGGCGACGAGGAGGCTGAACCCCGCCACGTCGGCCGCGAGGATGGTGAGCAGCCGCCGCTTGATCTGTTCCTGGGACACGGGCGCGATTCTAATGCGCGGCTCAGGTCTCGCGCACGTCGACGATGCCCGGCAGGGCCTTCAGCGCCGCGCGCACCTGGGGCGTGATCTGGAAGCCGCCCGGCAGTTTCATCTCGACCTCCCGGTCCGGCAACTCCAGCAGCAGGCTGATCGTTCCCCGGCCCTTCGCGTCGCGCTTGAGGATGCCGTCGAGGCCCTTGAGCGGCGCGGGGTCGCGCAGGAAGATCATCAGCCCGGCCGCCGCCGTCGCCGCGGCCTGGTCGAGCGCGCGGACGGACTGCACGGTCAGGCGCAGGTCGTCGCCCTGCAACTGCGCGTCGGCGGTGACCAGCAGCGCGTTGCCGGCGACGAGCAGTTCGCGCGAGGACGACAGCACTTCCGAGAACATGGTCGCCTCGTAGAGCCCGCTCTGGTCCGACATCTGCACGAAGGCGAAGCGGTTGCCGCGCGCGGACGTGCGTTCCTGCTTGCCCGCCACGATCCCGGCCAGCGTGAACCGCGTGCTGCGCTTGATCCGCATCTGCTCGCGCAGATCGGCGAACGCGGTCACCCCCAGGCGGGCGAGCGTCTTGCCGTAGGCGTCGAGCGGGTGGGCCGACAGGTAGAAGCCGATGGCCTCGAACTCCTTCGCCAGGCGGTCGAGCGGCCCCCACTCCGTCGCCGCCGGCAGGGAGGGCGGCTGGACGAATTCGCCCTTGCCGCCGAACAGGCTGGCCTGGCCGCTGCCGCGCTCGCTGGCCGCCGCGCTGGCGTGACGCAGCACGAGATCCGCCGCCGCCATCACCTGGGCCCGGTTGGCGACAAACTGGTCGAAGGCGCCGGCCGCGGCGAGGCTTTCCAGCATGCGCTTGTTCAACACCTTGCCGTCGAGGCGCTGCGCGAGATCGAACAGCCCGCGGAACGGGCCGTTGGCCGCGCGCTCGGCCACCAGGTCGCGCATCGCCTTGCCGCCGACGTTGCGGATCGCCGCGAGCGCGTAGCGGATCGCGGCTTTTCCGTCCGGCCCGCTCTCGACGGCGAAGTCCCAGCTCGACCGGTTGACGTCGGGCGGCAGCAGCTTGATGCCCATGCGGTCGAGCTCCTGGCGGAAGGAGCTGAGCTTGTCGGTGTTGCCCATGTCGAGGGTCATCGACGCGGCCAGGT